>NZ_QEYV01000018.1:0-16480 GCF_003992815.1 Xanthomonas sp. DAR33341
TCGCGCTGCTGGTCCTGGCGGTACACACAGGAGCGCATGAGGCGCTGCTGATGGCGCTCTCACCGGTCGTAATAACCGACCCTCTATACATTATGCGAAATCTGCTATCCGAGCGGCCTCGGCTCGGCTGCGCTGGGTCTGGCTTTGGATCAAGACTTGCCTGCCGAACCGTTCCCCCAGCGAAACGGAAATCGCAGCATGACTGACACCTACAATCTCGACCGTCGCCCGCCGTGCTAGCCTGTTGGCGAGCAATGCCCGAACAGCTGCGCGGCAGATCTACATCGGCGCGTCGTCACGAACCATGTGGAACTGACCGGGCCTTGGGCGGGCTGGCGATTGGCTGGCCGCGATCTGGTTGCGCCTACCGGCGAGCGGATCCCAGAACGTCGGCTGCGCGGATTGCTTTGGCATGCCAATGCCAGCGACATCAGGGATTCGGTGCGCAGGCGGAACGCCAAACGAAAAGCGGTTCAGCAGTCGATGGTCAAGGTCGTCGTCGTGGATCTTGGCGAACGGCGAGACAGACATTTCGGGCGCATTGCCGGGTGAGGCGTTATCCGTAGGGGCTATGCCCGTACACCCCGGGTCTACAATGCCCGCTCACATGATCGGGGGCGGCATGGAACGCAGATATCGGGAAGCAGACTCATCAGACCTATGGTGGCAGATCGCTCTAGGCGGCTTCATCGCGTTACTAGCGCATAGCATCGTCATTGGGCTGTACAGCAGGTACGAAACACGCCAAGCGATGGCGCAGCTTGAGAGAGAATCAAAACTGGCGACACAGCAGATGCGGCGCGCACTCACACAGAACGCGCCGGCACCCAAGCAAGCGCAGGACGTGCGGGACTCTGCACCACCCAGGCCATTAGATGACGGCGAACGCTGCTTACAGGGTCGCCGCTTCAAGCGCGTCTCAAATGGCTGGGTGCAGCTGCCGCACGATCCCTGCTGATGCTCTACAGATCAGCGGTGGTCGAAGGAACGCTAGTAGCAGTAGCGTAAGGCCCCGACTCGGGGAAGCTGCCGACTTCACGTGTGCCTCTAGCAATCACAGATCCGCCGAGCTGCAGCGGCTGATTCTGATGGGCCACCTGCCCGGTCTGCTCCTGCTGCTGTTGCTGGTGCTGCTGGCGCACATCCTTGTACGGGTTGTACGGCGCACCATTGCGAGCAAGCATGCGGCACATCGGCTGCGGCAGATCGTAACTTTTGCCCTGCTCTGTCATGCACGTATAGGACGCCTCGCGCGGATCTGAGGCGGTCGGCATGCTGGACATGCAGAACACCTGCGGATCAAAGACAACCGGGCGCTGATCGAACACCTCAGCGGTCCACGGCATTGTGTCGAAGCGCGGTAGGTGCTTGGCGGCGTAATCGCTCTTACTGGCATATTTGACTTGGCCGTTATTGTCGCCACCCAGCACGCCAGACCCGGTCGCTGACGCGCCCGTGCCCGGCGTGCCGGCTTGCTCCTTGTCACCGCCACCCATCAAATTCTTACCATTCCAGACCGCATAGCCGACCAAGCACGCAGCCACGATGGCGAGCATGATGCCGCGCTTGGCCTTGCTCGATAGCTTGTGCTTGGTGGCAAATAGTTCAAGGTGCCCTAGCGTTTGACGTCCTCGCTTGCCGCTGCCTGTCACGGGTCTGGGCTATGAGGTATTCCACTGGCCAGCTCGGTCCGCACCTGCGCCCATCTTGCTAGCCGGTGGTTATGACGGGATGGACGGCCTCCGATCCGTGCCCGGCGGCTGGGCGTCAGCGTGCGCACTGTCCCCAATTGGGAGGATCGCGGCAGCGTCAGACCGCAATGAGTCGCTTCGTCGCACGAGGCCTGTCGGCTAACGCGTCCTTTGCGCCCGTCCCCCGCCCCCGGCGGTCGACAACCGATCCATCAGACGCTGGCGAACATGCCGCAACACTTCGTCGCGTTGGGCATGAATAAAAAAATGATCGCCGGGAAACCAGTGCACATGGCATGGACCGCTCGTCTCGGCGGCCCAGTGTGCCAGTGTTCCGCCGTCCACATGGGGGTCGGCCGCGCCGGCGAGTACGTCGATGGGAAGATCGAGCGGCGGACCAGGCATGTATGCGTAATCCTCCACGATGGCGAGGTCGGCTCGCGTCATGGGCAGCAACAGCGCCATCAGTTCACGATGGGCGAGTACTTCCGCTGGCGCGCCGTTGAACTCCGCAAGCGCGGCGATCAGGCTGTCGTCGTCCATCCGGCTGAGTCCGCGCGGTGGCGCACGGTCGCGGGGTGCTTCGCAGCCGGAGAGGATCAGGCTGTCGGGCATGGGGCGGGCATGGCGTTGCAGATGGCGCGCCAACTCGAACGCCATGAGTCCGCCCATGCTATGGCCGAAGAACGAGAAATGCCGGGGCGCATCGGCATCGATCACTTCGGCGAGAATCGCCACCAGCGTGGCCATCGACGTGTGGGCGGGTTCGTCGAATCGAGGCCCCCTGCCGGGCAATTGCACGGCGCAGATCTCGATGTCCACAGGGAAAGCTGTCTGCCATCCCTGGAACGCCTGCGCATTGCCTCCGGCATAGCTGAAGCAGTAAAGCCGGTGCGCGGCGTCGTCCGTGCGAGTGGACAGCAGCCACCGTTTCGTGTCGATTGGGGAGAGTCCGGGCCACACTTCGCGTCAGACGCCGGTCGTGCCGTCCACGTGTCGACGCAGGCTCAACGGGCGCATGTCCGTCCACACTTCCTCGATGTATGCGAGGCATTCCTGCTTGGTGCCGGCCTTCCCCACCGTGCTCCATCCCGAGGGCACATCCATGGTCGCGGGCCAGATTGAATATTGCTCTTCCGCGTTCATCACGACTTCGAAGCGGGTGTCTTCAGAATCCCACATCGTCGAAGCTCCTTCCATTGGTTGAACGGAATGCGGGCGTGCCTTGTTATCGGCACGGCAATGGGCCGAAGCATAGGTGAAAGCATTGGAGGCAACAAGCGAGTACGCCGCGTGCGTGGCGCACATCGGCAAAGCCTTGTGTGCTATAAGTCGAAAAAGTCAATGCGCCGGGGAAACATGAGCAACGCCGAGCTGCTGGAAGGCTTGCGAATCGATCGTGGCCAGGAAAACCGCTCGTCCGGCCGTCCATGGTGGCCGTGGATACTCGTCCTCATCGTCACCCTCGTCATCGCCGCGGTCGCCGTCTGGTTCTTCTTCGGCCGGGCGATAAGCGTCAAGACCACGACCGCGGCGACCGCCGCCAGCAGCGCCGGCGCCGGCGCGGTTCTCCAGGCCACCGGTTACATCACCGCGCGTCGGCAGGCCACGGTATCGGCACAAATCACCGGCACCCTCACCGCGGTACTCATCGAGGAAGGCGACCGCGTCACGCAGAACCAGGTGCTAGCGCGACTCGACGACAGCCAGTACAAGGCCGCGCTCGATACGGCCGTGGCACAGGCGCAGGCAGCCCATGCGCAAGTCAGGCAATACGAGGCGCAACTGGCGCAGGACCTCCGCGACGCTGATCGCAATGAACAACTGACGGCCCGTGGAATGGTCAGCGGGCAGACGGCGGAACAGGCGCGCACGCAGGCGCACAGCACGCAGGCCCAGCTGACGTCGCAGCAGAAGCAGGCCGTGGCAGCCGATGCCCAAGTGGCCGAGGCGCGGGTCAACTACAATTACTGCGTGGTACGCGCCCCGTTCGACGGGGTCATTACCACGAAGGACGCGCAGGTCGGGGAAATCGTTTCGCCTTTCTCCGCCGGTGGCGGATTCACCCGTACGGGCATCGGCACAATCGTCGACATGAGCTCGCTCGAGGTCGACGTCGACGTCAACGAAGCCTACATCGGTCGAGTTACGCCGGACATGGCGTCGGAAGCCGTTCTGGACGCCTATCCCGACTGGCGCATTCCCGCCCACGTGATCGCCATCGTGCCGGCGGCGGATCGGGGCAAGGCCACGGTGAAGGTGCGTGTCGCACTCGAAAGCAAGGATGCCCGGATCGTGCCCGACATGGGCGTGCGCGTTTCCTTCCTCGACGCGCGCCCGGATGCCAAGATCGAATCGGCCAAAGGCGTGCTGGTGCCGTCGCAGGCGATCGTCAAGCGGGATGGTGCCGATACCGTTTTCGTCGTCGTCGACGACGGCAAGGTGCGTGCCCAGCGCGTGACAGCGGGCGCCAAACAGGGCAACGACATGCGCCTGATTCCCAGCGGTGTCGCCACCGGCGACCGGTTGGTGATATCCCCGCCCGACGCATTGCACGATGGCGCGTCGGTGCGGGTCCAGGAGTAATGACGTGACGATGAAGGTACGTTGATGGCCAGCCTGATAGAGATTCGCGGTGTTTCGAAGACTTACCAACGTGGTCAGCAGTCGGTCGAGGTGCTCCACCATGTCGATCTCGACATCACCGAGGGCGACTTCGTCGCGTTGATGGGTCCTTCCGGTTCCGGCAAGACCACCCTCCTCAACCTGATCGCCGGCCTGGACAGGCCTTCGGAAGGTTCCATCGCGATCCGGGGTGAACGGATCGACGGACTCGGCGAAACCGCCCTCGAATTGGTCTTTCCGGGTCAAAACAGACCGCGCTGGATGAACCTGACCATCGCCTATTTCAGCATCCCGCAACGCGACCACGATAGCGCCTACGCGCGGCAATACAACGCGCCAGGTGGACGAGGCGCAGTGGTGAAGCCGGCGCATGATGGAATGTTGGGCGTCCACATTGGAATCCAGAAACGGCCAGAGAGCGAACATACCTGGAGCGCGGCGGAACAGCGCGCCTTCATCCATGCGCAGTTTTCCGGGCTCGGCTGGGAGTTCCCACGCATCATCCAAGCGATGGAAAAGGTGGACGATTTCTACTTCGATGTGCTGCGTCAGGTACGGATGCCACGCTGGTCAAACGGACGAGTGGTGCTGACCGGCGACGCGGCTTGGTGCCCCACCGCCCTCTCGGGCATCGGCACGACGCTTGCGCTCGTGGGTGGCTATGTTCTTGCCGGAGAGCTTTCCAAAGCGGATACGCCGTCAGCCGCATTTGCCCGCTACGAGCAGATCATGCGACCGTTCGTCGAAGAGGGACAGAACATTCCCAAGCTGCTTCCACGCCTGCTGTGGCCGCACACACGCGTTGGGCTGGCGGTGCTGCGCGGTGCCATGCATATTGCTGGCAGTCCGGTCTTCAAGAAATTCATCAACGACCGATTCGCGCGGGATTCCAGATCGATCGTGCTGCCGCGCTATGAGTAGATCGCTGCGGATGGCCTGACCAGGGCACATCGGCCTCAGCAAACAGCCGCGGTGCGCCTGCTGCCTGATCGGTGATGGCATCGGGATGGCGTCTTTGAAGATCGCGTGCAGAGGCGCCGTGGCACCCTGTCGAAACAGGTAACACACGGCCATCTCAGCGCGTTGTCGACCTGCCTTGGCCGCTCACAAACACGCGATCAATCAAGATTGGGCTTGATTCGTATCATGCTGCTGTCACCGACTTTTTCCCAAGGCTGCCCTTGACCTAATTCTCGCTCTTTGTCGTGTCGCTGATTGCCGCTACCCTGCTGCCGGCGCAATCGGAGGCCGTGCTGGTGGCATTGCTGCTGGACGGCGGTTCCGCGGTTGGCCTGGTGGTGGTTGCAAGCCTCGGCAACGTCCTGGGGTCGTTGATCAATTGGTGGATCGGGCGGGAGGCGGTGCGTTTCCAGGGGCGCCGGTGGTTCCCCATCAAGCCCAACGCCTTGCTGCGTGCGCAAGCCTGGTACCGCAGGTATGGCAAGTGGTCGCTGCTACTGAGCTGGATGCCGGTCATCGGCGACCCGCTCACGCTGGCCGCCGGGGTCATGCGCGAGCCGCTGCGTGCGGTGGTGCCGTTGCTGGTCGTTGCCAAGACCACGCGTTATGCCGTGGTTGCATGGGCGACCCTTGCGGTTGCCTGATGACTGGCTGCCTTTGCAGATGCTGCCCGGCCTGAAAGCGCCGGATTCCGGTGCCCACGAGCGCTTAACGCGAACCACCTATGCTGTCGGCGCTGCGGGGTAGCTGCAGCGCATGAGCGGCACGACAAAGGAGATTGTATGAAACAGCGACAGACGATGATCCTGGCTGGTTGCCTGATGGCGTCAAGCTCGATCGCCTACGCCGAGGTTGCCAACCTGACCAACAGCGCCGAAGGCGCCAATCGCGATGCGGGCATCGCGGCGGTGAAGAAGAAATTGCAGGAGGCCTGCACATCGCGTAACGGCACGCCGCATCTGGGCTCATTCGAAGTGGTGTTCGAGAAGACCAGCAAGAATCCGGATGTTCCCAAGCCGTATTACGTCGACGGCAAACTCAAGTGCGATCTACCGCAATAACTTCGGCTCCATTTGCTTGCCCCGTAACGCTGGCTCACTGGAACGTGCAACTGGACTGGCGCCCCTGTTTTGGTGGGGGCGCCTTTTTCATGATCTTGACATACGGGACATGCGCGAGACGCTCTCTCGGACGAAAGATTCATGCTTGTCGCACGAGAATAATCACAGGCCGTTCTACAATTTTCTTGGAAGAAACAGCCGATGCATGCGTGCAGAGCATTACGCATTTGGTCGGAGATGCTCGCTTCAATCCTGTCTCCGAAGGGCAGCGGCTTCCTGGATAGATGGCCGCCCTACCCCATGCGTCGGCACAGCGGGTTACGGCCCTACACCATCCTTAGCTGCGACCGCGCCACGTCCAATGTCGTCATGATCCGTACGATCTCGTCGAGCGGGTGCAGCGGCGATTCCATTAGCCCCTGGCCGATATAGCGAGCAGCCGCAGTGGCTTGCCAGGAGAGCGCGCGATAACCACTAACGCCGGTGGGGTCGGTCCAGAGCAGTGGCTCGGTGGCGTAGTCGTTGCCGACCAGACGTAGCGTGGTCGGGTTATGGAAATCGCCTGCCAGATCGATACGGCCAGCGCTACCGGTGACATAGGCGGTGGAGCTGCTACGGGCCACGATGGAACTGATCAGGGTGGATTGCGCGTGCCCGCCATGCGACAGCACCACGGTCGAATAGGCATCGACACCGGTTTCGGTGAGCGCGCCCACGGCCGTGATTGCGCTGGGCGCGCCCAACACCATTGAGGAAAACTGCACGGTGTAGACGCCCAGGTCGAGTAACGCACCGCCACCCAGTGCTGCGTTGCGTTGCCGATGCAATGGATCGCGAGGCCCCGATTGACTCAGGTCTGCGAACACGTGCCGGACTTCGCCCAACGCTCCATCGGCCAGCAGCTTGCGCACTACCGAGGTGTGTGGAAGATAACGGCTCCACATGGCCTCCATCAGGAACAGTCCGCGCGCGCGCGCTTCCTGCACCAGGATGCGGGCATCCTGCGCGCAGGTGGTCATGGGTTTTTCGATCAGGACATGCTTGCCAGCGCGAAGTGCGAGCAGGCCATGTTCCAGGTGTTCGCTGTGTGGGGTCGCAATGTAGACGATGTCGACGTCCGGGTGGCGGACGAGCGCCTCGTAGCTGTCGTAAGCGTGTTCCATCGCCCAGGTGTCGGCGAACGTCTGCGCACGTTCGCGGCTGCGCGAGGCCACCGCGAATGGACATTGGCGGGTATTGCGACGCAAGGCATCGACGAATGCGGATGCGATCTTGCCAGGCCCCAGCACACCCCAGCGCAATACAGGTTCGCCGTGGCCCGGCAAGAACAAATCCGGCGTCGGGAATGTCGTCGGCAGCATGATGATGTGCTCTGCATCGATGATGTTGCGATGCTAGCAAAGTGCCGATGACGTCAACGACGAAGCACCGAGGATGCGTTGCTTACAGGCCATCGATGCCTGCGCGAACGCCTAGTACCTCAAGGTATGACGATGCATGCAATCGACATCGTGCCCTGTTGGAAGCAGCAACCAAGGTTACCGACTGCAGCGACGATCCCGGAGCGTGCACACCGGGATCGTCCCTGCACGGCTGGTCCCGCCTACTGCGGCGCAGCGGCCGCAGTGTCTGGTGTGATGCGCCAGACGATGTTGGCCAGATCATCGGCAACGATCAACGCACCACGCGGATCGACCGTGACACCGACCGGCCGGCCGCGGGTCTTGCCATCTTCGCCATGGAAGCCGGAAACGAAGTCGATCGGGTCGCCTGCCGGGCGACCGTCGCGGAACGGCACGAACACGACCTTGTAGCCAACCGGCGGATCGCGGTTCCAGCTGCCGTGCTCGCCGACGAAGACACCATCGGCGAACTTGGCGCCCATCGCGCTGGAGGAAAACGCAACGCCAAGTGCGGCGACATGCGAGCCCAGGGCATAGTCAGGCACGATCGGCGATGCCACCTTCTGCGGATCTTGCGGCATGACGCGCGTGTCCACGTTCTTGCCCCAATAGCTGTAGGGCCAACCGTAGAAACCGCCTTCGCGCACCGAGGTGAGGTAGTCCGGCACCAGATTGGGGCCGATTTCATCGCGCTCGTTGACCACTGCCCACAACGCACCGCTACCGGGCTGGATGGCCAGCGCCGTGGGATTGCGGATACCGGTCGCGTACGGCTTGTGCGCGCCGGTCGCGGCATCTACCTGCCAGATCTGCGCGCGATCGAGCTCGACCGCCATGCCGCGTTCGGTGATGTTGCTGTTGGAGCCGATGGCCACATACAGATAGCGGCCGTCGGCGCTGGCAGTGAGCGCCTTGGTCCAATGGTGATTGATGGCCGACGGCAGGTCGGTCACTTTGGTGGGCGCCCCACTCGCCTGGGTCTGGCCCTCGCGATAGTCGAAGCGCACCAACGCATCCTGGTTCGCCACGTACAGCGCGTTGCCAATCAGCGCCAACCCATAGGGCGCGTTGAGCTTGTCGGCGAACACCGTTTTCGATTCGTAGGTGCCATCGCCATCTGCATCGCGCAGCAATGTCAAGCGATTGCCGCTCTTGGCCTTGGAGGTACCCTTGGCCTTGATCGCTCCGGCAATGACATCCTTTGGCTTGAGGTTCGGCGCGCCGCCGCCACGGCCTTCTGCCACCAGAATGTCGCCGTTGGGCAACACCAGTGTCTGGCGCGGAATGCCCAGATCCTTGGCGATCGCGGCGATGCGATAGCCTGCCGGCACCGTGGGCTTGCGCTCATTCCAGGCGGTTGGCTCGGCAATCTTCATGTCGGGCAGCAGACCGCGATCCGGCTCCGGTAGTTCCGGCGTTGCGCCGCGCTGACTGACCTCCGGTGCCTTGCCGCACGCGGCCAGCGCTGCAGCAAGAATGGAGACGGTGATGAGGCTGGTGGCCTGACGCTTCATCGTGCACCTCCTACACGCAGACCGGACAATCCTGCCCAGGTCGCAACCAACGCGAACAACGTCGCAATCGCGGACAGCGCAAGGGCTGCCGGCATAACGGCCCATGCGTCGCGGGCATGATGCAAGGCGTCGAAAAATCCCACGATCCACGCAGCGATGAGCGCAATGATGTAGATCAGGTTACGGCTTCCGCGCACAAGCGCGACGATGGCGCACACCAGCGCGATCGTGGTCAATACCATCGCGCCGACCAACAGCCAGGACGCGAAGTTGCTCCACTGGATCTGATAGCTGCTCCAGTAGGCGTAATCGCTCAGCAACGCGCCGAGAAACAGCGGCCATATACCGCCGAGCACGGCTGCGTGGAACGGGTGGACGGCCCATGGGCGGGCCGGAACGGTCGTTGAATTCATAGCGGACTCATTGGGGCAATGGCGAAACGTGCTCCGATGCTGACAGCTTGCATGTGATGAGCGGCGTGATATTTGCGCGATTCGCGCCTTGCAGATGACGTTGGCTGGCGCCGGCTTGTGCCTTTCGAACGAACGCAGGGGCTGCATCTATTGTCGCGCTCGATCCCTGGGCAGCATGCTGGCCGGCAGCGGGCTGCCTGTGGAAGTGCACCGCAAGCGTCTGCAGCGCCCACACCCTGACAACACGCGATGCCCGGCCACGTGCAGCGCAGACCTCCGCTCACGGCGCCCGCTCATCCGCTCCAACGACCGTTCGATGCCCGTCCCGACCGCACGTCATGCATCGCTGGGCGCTGCGTGGCTCCGCTCCCAAGCTGCGCTCCATCCACTGAAGGAGCAGCTTTATGAAGACAATTGCGATGATTCTGCTGGCCACCGCGCTGAGCATGGCTGGCACGGTCCGCGCAACGGAGACCACACCGCCGGCATCAGCCACGGTCGAATTGGCGCGCGAGGCCGCGGCGTTTTTCAAGGACAGCCAGCCCGGCGGCGTAGTGCTGGTGACGCGCGCTGATCAGGTACTGCTGCGCCAGGCCTACGGCATGGCGGACATCGAAAATGGCGTGGCCATGCAACCGGACGCGGCATTGCGACTGGCCTCGGTCAGCAAGCAGTTCACCGCCTTGGCGGTCCTGCAGCTGGTGCAGGCGGGCAGGTTGCAACTGGATGCCTGCTTGGAGTCGCTGGACCCGGCGCTGAGCGGCCCGCTCGCCAAGGTCACCGTGCAACAGCTGCTCACGCATACCTCCGGCATCAAGAATGTCAGCAGCATCGCCGCCTCGCGCGCGGCGCGGCGGGAGGACACCGATGCGCGGAGCCTGATGAACTACTTCAAGGACCTGCCGCTGGAGTTCGCTGCGGGCACGCGCTTTCGTTACAGCAACTCCAACTACATCGTGCTGACCTATCTGATCGAACGCATCACCGCTCAGCCCTACCCCGTCTACATGCAGCAGTCGGTCTTCCAGCCGTTGGGCATGCTGCATACCCGCTACGATAACCATCTCACCGTGATCGCCAAACGGGCGCATGGCTATCGCCGCGCCCAGGGCCAATTGCAGAACGCGGACTTCATCAGCATGTCGCAGCCGCAAGGCGCGGGCGGTCTGATCAGCACGGTGGACGATCTGGCGATCTGGCACCGCGCATTGCGCGACGGCTTGCCGGTGTCGGCATCGCTGCTGGCGCAAGCGATGCGCAAGACCACGTTGGCCGATGGCAGCGCCTCGCCCTACGGCTTCGGCTGGATCATCGGCCAGGTAAACGGCATGGCCGACGTAGAGCATGGCGGCTTCATCAACGGCTTCAACAGCTATGTGGTGCGCGTGAGACAGCCGGACGTCTTCGTGACCGTGTTGACCAATGCCGAGTTCCTGGATCCGACCAACCTGAGCGTGCGTCTGGCCGCCATCGCCGCCGGGCATGCCTATGCGGCGACGGTTGCACTGCGCAGCCAGGACCGCGCATGGCTGGGCCGTTACCACTTTGCTGCAGACGATGTACGCGTGCTTGCAGAAGTGGACGGCGCACTGCAACTGCAGCGCGAGGGAGAAGACCCGGTTGCAGTGCTGCCGCATGCCGACGGCCGTTACTACCTGGGCGAGAGCCTGGATGCGTTGAGCTTCAAGAACGGCGGCGATGGCAAGGCAGTCATGACAATGCACGATCGCTTGATGGGTGACAGCAGCGGCACCCGCGAATCGAACAAGGGCAACTGACAAACCAGTGCACAGCTGTCCTCCGGCGTAACCGGTGCCCGGAGTCCGCATATGCCACACGTATGCTCGGTGGTTCCTGTGCGCCATCCACCCTTAGCTGGGCACTGGCAGTTACGTTTGCCAGCCACTGAGAAGCGGCTGGACGCTAAAGGCTAAGCAGCTCTCTGAAGCGCACGCTCTGGCGGCGGGACACGTCCACTTCCAGCCCACCGCGCAGGGTCAGCATCAGGCCACCGTTGCTCCACGGTGCGACCTGCTCCACGAAGTCGAGATTGACGATGTACTTGCGGCTGGCGCGGAAGAATTTGTCCGGCGCCAGTTGCGTTTCAATCGCGCCGAGCGGCCGGTACAGCAATGGCGCATGGTTCTGGAAGTACACCCGGCTGTAGTTGCCGACCGCCTCGATCAACCGCACATCACGCGGCTTGACCAGGAAGCAGTGCTCGCCGTCCTTGATGAAGATGGCGCTGTCCATCGCGCGCCGCACCGGGGGGGCGGCAACCGCGTCGCCTAGTTTCTCGATCGCCTGGGCAAGCCGCTGCGGTTCGATTGGCTTGAGCAGGTAGTCCACCGTGTTGTAACCGAACGCCTTGAGCGCATGCGCGTCGAAGGCGGTGGTGAAGATGATGCGCGGTACCCGGCTCAGGCGCTCCAGCACATCGAACGCGTTGCCGCCGGGAAGGTCGATATCCAGAAAGACCACCTCCGGCGTAGCCGATTCGATCAACTGCACCGCACTGTCCACATCATCGGCGTGGCCCAGCACACGCAGCTGCGGGTAGCCCTTGAGCTGGTGCTCCAATTCGAAGCGGGCCAGCTCAGAATCTTCCACGATCACCGCTTCAATCACGCGCCTTCTCCAATCCATACATGTGCCACCACCCACGTGCCTTCTTCATGTAATTCCAGACCGGCACGTGATCCGAACGAGAGCCGCAGGCGTTGCCGCAGATTCGCCAGACCCGTGCCTCCGCTGCCGCCGGCTTGCAATCGCCCGCTGTTACGCACACGGAGATGCAGCGCATCATCTTGCACCGCAATGCCTACCTGCAGGTCGCCAACGCTGCTGCTGAGTCCCAGGCCGTGCTTGATCGCGTTTTCCACCAGCAGTTGCACACAGAATCGTGGCACCCGTCGCAGCAATGCGGCTGCGTCCACTTGTTCGGCATAGCGCAGGCGCTTGCCGAGTTGCATGCCGACCAAGCCCAGGTAGTCGCGCACGACCCGCATTTCTTCGTCCACGCTCACCAGGGCTTCTTCGCCGCCGGTGAACTGGTAGCGCAGCGTGCCGGCAAAGCGGGTGATCTGTTCGCGTGCCAGCTCTGGATCGATGAGGATGAGCGCTCGAATATTGTTGAGCGTGTTGAAGGTGAAATGCGGGCTGATATGGCCGAGCAGACGTTGCAACTGCGCCTCCTTGAGCGCCAGCCGCAGATCGTTCTGGTGGCGGGTCGCTTCGGCTAGCCGCGTCTGTCTGCTGATCGACAGGTACAGCAGGCTCCAGGCGATGTAGGCCGGCCATAGCAAGGCCGTGCCCGAGATCATCGGCTGCGACTCGGACAGCGCCATCAACCCCGGCGAGAATCCGCGCAAGCCCAGCAGCACGCTGTGGACCGACACATCCACGCCCAGCGCCGCCAGCAGGCTGGCAACCAGCAACAGGCCCAGCCAACGCACTTGGCCATAGCCATCGGCTTGCAGCGTTCGATAGAGCCGGCGCAGCAGCAGGCTGCCCAACAACCCGCCCACGCTAAAGCCAGCCACTGCGGCCAACTGCAGCCCATCGGGCACCGCGTCCTCGCTGGGCCGAGCCACGTAGGCAATCGCCAGGAACAGCGACCAGCCCAACGTCTGCATCAGCCAGAACATGGGCCCTACTCCGCGCATGCCGGGTCTTTCCTTGTCTCTGTCACGCGGCCTCATCTCTGTCCGGCATGCCAGCGACGCGTTGCCGCTGATGCCGAGGCCGAGAATAGGGCCGAGTGAAGGCGATTGCACGAGGTGGATGACCGCCGATGCGTTGCTCACCGCAGCGCCGGTCAAACCGGTCGCCAACGCAGTCGCCGTATGCTGGCGTTTGCGCGCTAACCCTGTACGTGATTGGGCGAGGTCGAGCGCGGGCGCGTTTGCTTCTTCAGCAATTCGCCGATGTATTGCTCGGCCAGTTTGCTGCCGATGTCCACGGCGGCCTGCAGCGAACCGAAGGTGGGCGAGCCCAGCAACGGCACCGACTGCCCGCCTACCTGCAAGGTATCCAGGACCACGCGCTGGCGCTCGAGCTGACGGGCCACCACGGCATAGGCAATGCCATGCAGCGTGCCTTCCATCGTCAGCAGATCCTCGGGCGATGTGGTGCTCATCCGCATCGAGCATAACGACGATCGGCCCGGGTGGCAGCAGCACACTTTGAACCGTTTACACGACCGCAACCCGCGCTGCAGCGAGTGTCGCAACCTGGCGCCGGCACAGGTAGCGCTGCGGCGATCGGCATTGCGTGATGTAGAACCGCGATGGGGCGAGGCAACACTCGGCCGCCAGCGTGCGCCGAACGGCGACACCGGACGCAGCCGCGCAGCGGCAGGCGATGCGCTCCCAGCCCATAACGGCAAGCGCCATCGCTGGCGTTTGATCCGTCTGCCGTCGGGGAATGGACCTGCGCGTGTCGGAATTTAAATCCACACGTGGGAAAAAATACGCGCCATTCAGCTGCGTCTCCGTCTGAAATATCAACGACCTACAGCTGCTCGCTTTATTTGAAATTCCTGCCCGATCTTTAAGCAGAGTGGCGAACTGGTGAATTTGACCCGCCTAACGCACCGGATTACGCACAATGGGCGTCTGCACCTGACCTCGCTTGGTATATTCCCAGAAATATATTGAATTAAACAAAAATGGAAATGAGCAAATTAGTATAATTTTGCGGCCAGCAATCCCGCCGCAAAGGCGCAGCGCTAGAGTCCGTTAGATCCGCTAACCTGCGCTTGAATTCGCTACCAGCGTAGTGATTTCACTGACAACGCTGATGCCATTCCCTGATTCACGAAGACCGCAGTCGCATTTAGGATAGCCGCCCCCCGAGATTTGTGATGCCTTATTGTTGAGTACGCTCCCACACTGATCTGCGGACTGACCCGCCAGTGCGCTCCTAATTCGTTTTGGCTATGGATTAAATCGGCAAAGCCGATGTGCGCGAATGTTCTCTGAATAGCAACTGTCCATTCACATTTTAGAGAACGTGGACAGCGCCGTTAAACAATCCGCAAGCACTCGGCTAATGCCGAACGCAATATCCGATGCTCTGCGAGCGCATTCCGTAGGAACGAAAGGCGCAGCGGTTGAGAATGAATAACGCGTGAAATTAATGCCTTCGCTGGCGATCGCCGGCGCGGGGACCTTCTGCGCCAAATTTGAATCACCAGCAGTAGCGGCGCACTCAATAAACTGGAATCGACAAACCAATGAATCGCTCGCTACTCGCAACCACCATCGCCTCCTGCCTCATCCTGACCGCCTGCGGCGGCGGCGGCGGTGGCGGCAACGTCCGTAGCGACGCGCCGCAGACCACCGTGATCGCACCGACACCGACGACCCCGCCGCCGGCAGCGGATCCGCTGCCCGCACCCGCACCCGCACCCGCACCGACGCCGGCCCCGCCACGCTACCAGGGCGTGGGCAGCAATCTGCTGGTGCCGACCAATGCGGATCTGGCGCAGCAGGCTGGCGCGCGTGGCCAGGGCGTGAAGCTGGCGGTGCTCGACGACAACCTGGTGCCGAGCTACGCGCCGATCAGCGGCAAGGTCGACAGCTTCAACGATTACACCGCCAGCCCGGGCACGCCCGAATCGTCGGCCAATGCCCTGCGCGGCCATGGCACGATTGTGTCTGCGCTGGTGCTGGGCTCCGCGCAGGACGGCTTTGCCGGTGGCGTCGCGCCGGATGCGGACCTGTTCTACGCGCGCATCTGCGCCGAAAATTCCTGCGGCACGCAGCAGACCCGTCGCGCGGCGGTGGACCTGGCCGCGGCCGGCGTGCGGATCGCCAACCTTTCCATCGGTGCCTCCTACCCCGATGCCGCCGCCAGTGCCAACGCTGCGCTGGCCTGGAAGTACGCACTGACCCCGTTGGTGCAGGCCGATGCGCTGATCGTGGCCTCCACTGGCAACGAAGGGGCGGCAGAAGCCTCCTACCCGGCCGCAACGCCGGTGCAGGAAGCCAGCGTGCGCAACAACTGGCTGGCCGTCGGTGCGATCAATATCGATAGCGCCGGCAATGCCGCCGGCCTGACCAGCTATTCCAATCATTGCGGCGCCGCTGCGCAGTGGTGCCTGGTCGCGCCGGGCAGCTATACCGCCCCGGCCCTGGCCGGCACCGAACTGCAGGGCCAGATTGCCGGCACCTCGTTCTCCACCGCCGCCGTCAGCGGTGTCGCTGCGCAGGTGCTGGGCGTGTATCCGTGGATGAGCGCTTCCAACCTGCAGCAAACCCTGCTGACCACCGCCACCGACCTGGGCGACCCGGGCGTGGACGCGCTGTACGGCTGGGGCCTGGTCAATGCGGCCAAGGCGATCAAGGGCCCGGGCCAGTTCGCAAGCAACTGGGCGGCCAATGTGACCGCTGGCTACGACAGCACCTTCAGCAACGACATCTCCGGCGCGGGCAGCCTGACCAAGAGCGGCGCAGGCAAGCTCACCCTGAGCGGCGCCAATACCTATAGCGGCGGCACCACGATTCAGGATGGCGTGCTGTCGCTCACCGGCAGCCTGCGTTCGGATCTTCTGGTGGCCAATTCGGCCACCTTCGAATCGCGCGGCGGTGTCGTCAACGGCAACTACAGCCTGGTCAACGCGACCGGCACCACGGCCATCGAACTGGGCAAAGGCCTCGCCGTCACCGGCCAGGCCAGCCTGAAGGGCAATCTGCTGTTGCTGCCGGAGGCGGCCGGCTACACCGTCGGCAGCACCGAGAAGATCGTCAAGGCGGGCGTCCTGCAAGGCACGTTCGACCGCGTGCAGTGCGCCAACAATTTCTTCTGGAC
>NZ_QEYV01000052.1:0-15742 GCF_003992815.1 Xanthomonas sp. DAR33341
CGTTATCGCCCAGCTTCAACTCATCCACCGAGACGGTATCGTTTTCGTTGATCACCGGCAGCGCGCCCAGCCGCAGCAACTCGCCCAAGGTGGCACGCGCATTGAGGTAGCGGCGACGGTTGCGCAGGTCGTCATGCGTGAGCAGTACCTGCGCCACCGGTCGCTCGAAAAAGCGCTGCCACAACGCAATCAACTGCGCCTGGCCCAAGGCGGCCAGTGCCTGCCGTGCCGCGATCGGTGCGCCGACATCCACCGCTTTGGGCAGGATGGCACGGCCGGCGGCCACCGCGCCCGACGACACGATCACCAGCTCGCGCCCGGCTGCCAGATTGGCGGAGACGAACTGCGCCAGACCGAGCGCGAAGCGCGGGGACAGCCCCCCCCCATCGGCGGCGAGCAGGCTGCTGCCGACCTTGAGCACCGCACGGCGCCATGGCGGCAATGCCTGCTCGGTAAAGGGCGACGACGTGCTGGCAGGCGTGCTCATGGCAATGACGTCCTCAGTGCGTGTTCCACTCATACACGGTCAGTGCAGAGGCACCGCGCAGCACCAGCGGGTCACGCGCAACGATCTGCTGGGCGTCTTCGAGGGTGGCCACGTTGACCAGCACATACGCCCCACCGCTGCGATCGCTGAAACCACCGGTCAGCTCAAGCTGCCCGGCGGCGCGCAACGCATCGAGAAAGTCCAGATGCGGCTGCACCACATCGGCGGGAAACCCCGGCTTGCGCAGCGCAAGCACCAGGTAACGGGTCGTCATGCGCGCAGCGCCTGCCAGCGCGCCTGCAGCACATCCAGCTGCAGGTCGGCTGCCGCACCGGGCGAGACGCGCGCAGCCAGGCTGCCCTCCGGCGTGCGCCCCTGCCCTGCGGTCTCGGAGGCTTGCGCTGCCGCCTTGTAAGCCTCGCGGAACGGCACACCGGCCACGGCGGCTTCCACTGCCACGTCGGTGGCGTACATGCCCGAATCGATGGCTGCGCGCAGTTTGTCCGGGCGCCATTCCAGATTGGCCAGCAAGGCCGGCAACAGTTCCAGCGCCGCAAGTCCGCGGCCAAAGCCGTGCACGATCGCGCCCTTGCTACTTTGAAGATCGCGGTGATAACCCGACGGCAGCGACAGCAGCTGTTCGATCTCGGTGCGCGCTGCCGCCACGCTGGCATGCGTTGCGCGCATCAGCTCGATCACGTCCGGGTTGCGCTTGTTCGGCATGATCGAACTGCCGGTGGTGTATTGCGCCGGCAAAGCGACAAACGCGAATTCGCCGCTGGTGAACAGCGACAGATCCCAGGCGATGCGGCGCAGATCCAGCGTGGCGCTGCCCAGCGCTTCGAGCGCGGCCAGTTCGTATTTGCCGCGCGAAAGCTGGGCATAGATCGGCGAGACCAACAGGCGTGCAAACCCCAGTTCGGCGGTGGTATGCGCACGATCCAGCGGCAGATTCACGCCATAGCCCGCGGCCGTGCCGAGCGGATTGCTGTCGACCAAGTGGACGGTGTCACCGGCGCGCACGGCATTGTCGATGAAGGCTTCCGCCCAGCCCGCCCACCACATGCCGGCCGACGACACCACCGCACGCTGGATGTGAGTGTAGCCCGGCACTGGCAGCTCGGCCTCGGCCTGTGCGCGCTCCAACGCCACCTCGGCGATCTCCGCGCTGAGCGTGGCCACGCGCTGCAGCTTGTCCTTCAACCACAAGCGGGTGGCGACCAGAATCTGGTCGTTACGGCTGCGGCCGGTGTGGATCTTGCGGCCTGCATCGCCCAGACGCTCGGTCAATCGCGCTTCGATGGCCGAGTGGCAATCCTCGTATTGCGCATCGAGCACGAATGCGCCGCTGCGGAAGTCGGCCGCCAGCAGATCGAGCTGCTCACTCAAGCCACCCAGCTCCTGCAACGACAAGATGCCGATATGCTGCAGCCCCTGCGCATGCGCCTTGCTGGCGGCGATGTCGTACAGGAAGAATTCGCGATCCAGGATCACATCGTCGCCGGCAAGGAAACTCTGGATCTTGGCGTCCACGGCAACGCCAGGTTTTTGCCACAACAGATTGGTCATCGGAAAGCGTCTCGAGTAAGTCGTCCAGTTTCGATCCCCGCACATGGATGTGCGGGCTGTTGCGAGGGACCCGCATCGTTAAATCCCTGCACAGGGATGTGCGGGCTGTTGCGAGGGACTCGCATCGTTAAATCCCTGCACAGGGATGTGCAGGCTCTTGCGAGGGACTCGCATCAACGAATTGCCATCAACTCGTCCCAGCCCAGCGCCAGGTTGAGGTTCTGCATCGCCTGCGTCGCTGCACCCTTGAGCAGGTTGTCCAGCGTCGCCACCACCACCACGCGCTTGTTGCCGGGCGCCAGCGTCACCCCGCCAATCTGCACACCGTGCTTGCCGGCGATGCGGCTCACCCAAGGCGCTTCGTCGACGATCTCGATCAACGGCTCGTCGGCATAACGCTGCGTATAACGCGCCTGGATCTGCTCGCGCGTCAGCGGCTGCTGCAGCCACAGATTGACGGTCATGGTGATGCCGCGGAAATGCGGCGCCACGTGCGGCATGAACTCCACCGGCACGCCGAGCTGCGCAGACACCTCGCGCTCGTGCATGTGGTTGGTCAGCGCATACGGCATCAAATTATTGGAGAGCAACTCGGGGTTGTTCTTGTCCGAGGGCGTGGTACCCGCGCCCGAATACCCGGAGACGCCGAAACACTGCGGCGGCCCGGCCAACTGGTCGAGCAGTGGCGCGATGGTCAGCTGCATCGCGGTGGCATAACAGCCCGGATTGCTGATGCGTCTTTGTCCGGCGTAGCTGCCGCGCGTCAGCTCAGGCAAGCCGTAGTACCAGGCCGGATCGAAGCGATAGTCTGCCGACAGATCGATCACCAGCGTCTGCGGCGTTGCTGCGTCGATCGCGGCGACGAAGGGCGCTGCCTTGCCATTGGGCAGCGCCAGGATCACCACGTCGGCAGCCTTGACGGCCACCGCGTCGGCATCCAGGTTCTCGTAGCGCAACTGCCCCTGGTAGGCATCGTTATGCTCGGCCACGCGCTGCCCGGCCAGCTCGCGCGAGGACACGAAGCTCAAGTGCAGCTGCGGGTGCGCCGCAACCAGTTTGATCAATTCCGAGCCGGTATGCCCGCGGGCGCCGACAATGCCGATGGTCTTTGGTTGAACAGTCATGCGTTTGCTTCCAGGCGGAACTGCAGGTGGCGTTTGACCCCTGCCCATTCCGTATCGATGATGGAAAACACCACGGTATCGCGCAGCGTACCGTCGGCGTGGCGGGTGTGGTTGCGCAGCACACCGTCCTGTTTTGCGCCCAGCCGCGCGATCGCCGTGCGCGAGGTGTGGTTGAACCAGCTGGTTTCGAACGCCACGCTCAAGCACCCCAATGTTTCGAAGGCGTATTGCAGCAGCATCAGCTTGGCTTCGGTGTTGACGCCGCTGCGCTGCATGCGCGGTGCGTACCAGGTGTAGCCGATCGACAGCCTCGGCACAGCTGCATCCAGCGCGTAGTAGCGCGTGCAACCGACGATGTCGCCGGCCGCATCGCGCACCGCAAATGGCAACGCGGCGCCATCGGCGCAGGCGGCCAAGGCTGCAGCGATATACGCATCGACCTGCTCCGGTGCGGGCACGCTGGTGTACCACAGCCGCGACAGCGCGCCGTCGCCCACTGCCTCACGCAACCCATCGGCATGCGCTGCCTGCAGCGGCTCCAGGCTCGCGTGCCGTCCACGCAGGCTGGGCTGTTCGCGCCAAAGGGGCGGCAAGCCGACGGCGCTCATCGCACTCAGCCCAGCAAAGTCGGCTGACGCGTCGCACAGTGCGCAACGCAATGCTGGATCTGCTCGAAATTTTCCAGCCCGTACCAGAACACCTTCCACTTCTCCTGCTTGATGCAACCGTCGGATTCGGCGTAGTAAAAGATATTGACCTGATTGTTATGGCGCGAGCGCCAGAACAGCTGCGGGGTCTCTTCGCGCATCACATTCCACACCGCGCGGCCAAGACCTTCGCCCTGCGCATCGTCGAGCACGGCGAACTTGTCCAGATAGGTCAACCTGCCCGCACCGAACTGGCCCTCGTCGGTCAGGATCACCGCCGCACGGTAGTTTTCGCTGACATACGCGCGCAGCAACGTGGTGGTGTCGAAATACTCCGGCACCAGCGTGCGGCCGAAGCTGGATTCGATCAGCGACTTCAGGCGAGGCAGATCCAGTTCGTCCCAGGAAGTCGCGCGCAGCACGCGCTCGCCACGCCGCACCAGCGTGCCCGAGCCCTTGTGGGTGAACAGCTCCTTGGCCAGGTCCGACGGCCGGGTGATCGACACCGACGACTCCAGCGGCAGACGATCGAGCAAGTCCTTGATCTGCTCGATCTTCACCCGCATGCCGCCATTGATCCACGGCTGCTGCATCAGGTGATCGAACTCGGTAGACAGGTTGATCGAGTCGATCAACTTGCCATCGGCATCCAGCAGGCCGCCGGTGCCGGTAAGGAAAATGATCTTGTACGGCTGCAGCTCCTGCACCAACTCGTTGGCGGCAAAATCCGCATTGACGTTGAGGATCTGCCCGCTGGGCGTTTCGCCCAGGCTGGTGATCACCGGGATGGAGCCGGCCTGCAGACTGGCTTCGATCGGCGCCAGATTCACCGCCTTGACCTCACCGACCAGGCCGTAGATGTCGCGATCCAGATACTCGGCCTCGAACACGCCACCGGTGATCGAGGTCGCACGCGCGCCGTTCTGCTGGAGCGCTTCCACCAGTTTCAGGTTGGAGGCCTGGAACACCTTGCGCACGATCGCCAACGCTTCCGGCGAGGTGACGCGCAGTCCGTTGATGGTGTGCTTTTCGATGCCGGCTGCCGACAGCTCTGCATCCAGCTGCGGGCCGGCGCCATGCAGCACGATCGGGGTCAACCCCACTTCCTGCAGGAACGACAGCGACGAGGTCAGCGCGTCCAGATCGTCGCGCAACACCGCGCCGCCCACCTTGACCACCGCAAAGCGCTTGGCATCGAGCTGCGAAAACCGCTTGAGGTACTGGCTGATTTCCTTCGCGCTGGCCATGCTCGAGAGCAGGCGCACGATGGTCTGGCGGGTCTGTTTGTGGGGCTGTGCGGAAGAGGACATTGCCGTGTTCGAAAGAGGAAAGGGAGCGCCAGGCGCGTGTCGGTTCAGTGGGAACCGTTGATGATGCGATGGACCGATTCGGCGTAACGCTGCAATTGCGCAAGCGTCACGAATTCGTCGGCGGTATGCGCCTGGGCGATGTCGCCCGGGCCATAGACCAGCGCGGTGTAGCCACCGGCCGAAAACAGCGATGCTTCGGTCCAGAAGTCCACTGCGTTGCCGATCGGCAGGTCCAGCGCATCGGCCACATCGCGTGCGGCCAGACGACGTTCTTCTGCGCGTGCGATGTCGCCGGATGGCAGGCTCGGCCCGCGAAAGGTTTCTTCGAAATGCGCTGCCGCCGGTTCGGCGAATCCGGCGAAGGTTGCCAGCAATCCATCCACGTCCATCGACGGCAGCGGACGAAAGCCGAAGCGCGCTTCGGCTGCCGGCGCGATCATGTTGGCCTTGATGCCGCCCTCGACGCGTCCGATGTTGAAGCGCAATCCGGTCAAACCACCGAAGCGCGCATGCGCCAGCGATTCGACATGGTCCAGCGCCTTGCCGCCCCAGCGCATTGCCTGATGCAAGGCGCTTGCAGAGGGGTCCTGTTTGCCCGAGGCGTGCCCGGCGCGCCCGGCAAACCGCATCAGCACCGAACTGATACCACGATGCGCCAGCACCGCTTCGCCCATGGTCGGCTCGGCCACCACGACAGCTTCATACGGCACGCCACGCGCCAGGAACGCGGCGATACAGCGCGGATCATTGGCTTCTTCGTCCGAAGAAAACAGGAACGCGGCATCGCCGTCACCGGTATTGGCCGCGGCAACCAACGCCGCCGCCGCGCCCTTGATGTCGCACACGCCCAAGCCCACCACGCGGTCGTCCAGACGCCGCATTACGTGCGGGTCGGCGCTCCAGTACGGCGAATCCGGCACGGTATCCAGATGCACATTGAACAGGTACTTCGGCGTGCCGCGCACCGCGTACAGGCTCACCGCACCTGCACCGTGATCGACCACCTCGGCCTCAAACCCCGGCAGCTGCGCACGCAGGTAATCGAAGATGCCGCCTTCGGCGGCAATCGCACGCGGCGGATTGCGGGTGTCGAACGCTACCAGCGCCTGCAGGTGGTCCAGCGTGGAGGTGAGCAGGTCAGTCATGTGTGTCAGGCAGCCGTGGTGGTGGTGGTGCGGTAGAGATCGGGATAGGCGATTTCCATCAACGCCTGCGGCCGCGCCGGCGCGGCGAAGCCGTGCTGTGCGTACAGCGCATGCGCATCGGAGGTGGCGAGCATGAAGCGGCGAAGGCCTTGCAGATGCGGATGGGCCATTACTGCCGCCACCAATTGCTTGCCATAGCCGCGCCCACGGTGTGCATCAAGCACGAACACATCGGCGAGATAGCCGAAGGTGGCACCGTCGGTGATCACTCTGGCGAACGCCACCTGCCCTACGCCCTCGCAATAACCGCCGAAACACAGCGAGCCGGCGATCGCCCGCTGCACCGTGTCCAGCGGGATGCCCAGGCACCAATAGGCCTGCTCGCTGAGGAAGCGATGGATCAACGGCAGGTCGAGTTCCTGCTTGTCGGTACTGATGCGTAGTGCGGGCATGGGTTCCATCGCAGTGGCCCTCTTCTCCCCTCCCCATGGAAGAGAGAGGGGCCTTTTGCTCAGCGGTTGACCTGCGCGTACAGCGTGGAGCTCATCCCGAACAGCTTGATGAAGCCCTCGGCCTCTTCCACGCCCCAGTCGGCCGATTGCGCATAGGTCGCACCCTTGGTGTTGAGCAGGTGCGGCGAACGCACCGCCACCGCATCGACGCGCCCCCCGCGGGTTTCCAGCGTCACCTCGCCATTGACCTTGGCCTGCGAGGACTTCAGGAACGCCTCGATATCGCTCTTGAGCGGGTCGTGATAGAAGCCTTCGTACACCAGCTCCACCCACTTGCGCGCCACGTCCGGCTTGAAGCGGTTCTGCTGCTTGGTCAGCACCGCATCTTCCAGCGCACGGTGCGCGGTGAGCAGCGAAATCAGGCCCGGCGCTTCGAATACGATGCGGCCCTTCAAACCGATCACGGTATCGCCGGTATAGACGCCGCGGCCCACGCCGTACTGCGCGAACAAGGTGTTGAGCTTGGCCAGGATCTTGGCACCCGGCAGCGGCTTGCCGTCCAGTTCCACCGCTTCGCCTTCGACGAATTTCAGCGTCACCGTCAGCGCTTCGCTCGGCCAGGCGCTGCGCGGCGCGCACCAGCCGCGCGCGCCCTCGCCTGGCGCTTCCCAACGGTCGATCTCGCCGCCGGACATGGTCAGGCCCAGCAGGTTCTCATTGATGGTGTAGGCCTGCTGTTTGGCACGCACGCCGAAGCCACGCGCTTCCAGATACTTCTGCTCATAGGCACGGGTCTGGGTGTGCTCTTTCTGGATCTCGCGAATCGGCGCGACGATCTGATAGTCGCCCAGCGCCTTCACTGCCAGGTCGAAACGCACCTGGTCGTTGCCCATGCCGGTGCAACCGTGCGCAATGATGCGCGTGCCCAATTCTTCGGCACGCTTGAGCGCAGCATCCACGATCAGGTAGCGGTCGGACACCAGCAACGGATACTGGCCCTGGTACCCCTCGCCCGCCCACACGAACGGCTTGACGAAGCCTTCCCAGATCGCCGGGCCACCGTCCACGGTGACGTGGCTGGCCGCGCCCAATTCGGCAGCGCGCTTCTCGATGAACTCACGTTCTTCGGCATCCACACCACCGGTATCGGCAAACACGGTGTGCACCGCATAGCCGCGCTCCTGCAGATACGGAATGCAGAAGCTGGTGTCCAGACCACCGGAAAACGCGAGAACGATGTCCTTGGTGCCGGAAGTCGCGATGGGGAATTCGGGATTGGTGGAAGCAGCGCTCATCATTGTTCCTTAGTACGTAAATGTGGGGGCCAAGGTGTTGCTGTTGCGATTCTCTATTCCCGATTCCCGATTCCGGCTTGCGAAGCAAGCGCCGCCATGATCGCCTTCTGCACATGCAGGCGATTTTCGGCTTCGTCGATGGCGATGCAGTTGGGCGAATCCATCACTGCGTCGGTCGCCTTGACGTTGCGACGCAGCGGCAGGCAGTGCGAGAACACGCCATTGTTGGTCAGCGCCATCTTGCGTTCGTCGACGATGAAATGCTGGTACTGGTCGCGAATCGGTTTTTCCGGTTCCCAGTTGCCGAAGAACGGCAGCGCGCCCCAGCTCTTGGCGTAGACGACATCGGCGCCGGCATAGGCGCTGTCGATGTCATGGCTGACCTGTAGCGAACCACCGCTTTCGACCACGTTTTGCGCGGCCCAGTCCATGTAGCGCTGATCCAGGATGTAATCCGGCGTCGGGCACAGCAGGGTCACGTCCATGCCCATGCGGGTGGCGATGGTCAGCGCCGAGTTGGCCACCGCTGTGTTCAGCGGCTTGGGGTGGTAGGTCCAGGTCAGCACGTACTTCTTGCCGCGCAGATCCTGGGTACCGAAGTGTTCCTGCAGCGCCAGCGCATGCGCCAGCTCCTGGCACGGGTGGGTGATGGTTTCCATGTTGATCACCGGCACCGGCGAATACTTGGCAAAGCTCTTGAGCACCTGGTCTTCGCGGTCCTTGGACCAGTCCACGAACTTCGGAAACGCGCGCACACCGATCAGGTCGACGTAACGCCCCAGCACACGCGCCACTTCGGCGATGTGCTCTTCGGTGTCGCCGTCCATGACCGTGCCCAGATTGAACTCGATCGGCCACGCATCCTTGCCCGGCTGCAAGACCACCGCGTGCCCGCCCAACTGAAATGCGCCCAGCTCGAAGCTGGTACGGGTGCGCATGGACGGGTTGAAGAACACCAGCGCAATCGACTTGCCCTTCAGCTCGCTTCCCAGCTTGTTGCGTTTGAACAACGCGGCCTGGGTCAACAGCGCGTCCAGTTCGGCGCGGCTCCAGTCCTGGGTGTTCAAGAAGTGCTTCAGTGACATCGATCGATCCTTTGCTGCGTGCTACTGCTGCGTTTGTCCGCCAGGAGCGACGGGGTGCGCGACATGCGCGTTTCTTGCGGTTGAAACTTTTGTGACGCCAAAACGAAAAAACCCAGCCTGGGAGCTGGGTCTTCGACGTCGGAACAGCAAACGCCCCGGCTTACCCAGCGAACATGTGGGATTCCGGTCGGCGGGCACGCGAGGTCATGCCGGAGGCCATCCGGGCGGCGCTGGTGTCGTGCTGAAAGGCGTTTGCTTGCATAGGGCGCGAATCCTCGCACGCATGTGGGCACGGCGCAACCGCTGCGCATCTCATCGCGGCGGCGCGACGATGGCGTCGGGAATGTACGGGGTCACCGAAACCCGGATGCGCAGCCGGTTACCCGGATCTTCCGGCAACCGCGAACGGTATTTGGTGCCCTTGTAGACATAGTCCACGTCGAAGGCGATTGGCCGGCGGAACTCGCGCGGCACTTCCACGACCTTGCAGTTGCGTCGCGTGCTGGTCGGGGGCACCGCAGCGGGCGCGGCCGGTTCGGGGCGACGCGAGAACATTTCCTTGACCGAATCCACCATGCGGTTGATGCGGCCCTCGTCCTCGGACGGCGCTGCAGCAGCCTGTACCGCCTGTTCGGATTCGCATTGCTCTTCGATACGCGTGGCGCGAAGCGTCTGGTAGACCGGCTCGACGTTGAGCACCTGCGCATAATCCAGCTTCACGTTCTCGATCACCACGACCCGATTCTTGGGGTCGGGCTCTGCCGCGTACGCCGGAATGAGGTGCCCGGCAAACGTACACAGCAGCATGAAGAACGGAGAAGGTCGCATCAGTACCGGGAACGCGCAGCCAGGCAGTACGTAAGTGTATGGAGCTTGCGGCCGCGTGGGCTGAACGCAACCCATCCGGTCGCCATTGTCAGGCTGGCGATTCGCCATCGCGCCACAACGGGCTAGAATCGCGCGATTGCCCTTTTTCGGATGCCGATGAGCCTGCGCCTGCACAACAACCTGACGCGGCGGGTCGAGCCGTTCGCGCCGCTCGATCCGTCCAGCCCCACCCTGTATGTCTGCGGTCCCACCGTCTACAACTACGCGCATATCGGCAACGCCCGCGGCCCGGTGGTCTTCGATGTGCTTGCCGCATTGCTGCGGCGACGCTACGGCGCGCTGCGCTACGCGCGCAACATCACCGACGTGGACGACAAGATCAACGCCGCCGCGCAGGCGCAGGGTGTGCCGATTTCGACGATCACCGACCGCTTCGCGGCGATCTACCGGCAGGACATGGCGGCGCTTGGCGTGGTTCCACCGGACATCGAACCGGAGGCCACCGCGCATATCCCGCAGATCGTGGCGATGATCGAGCAGCTGATCACCAATGGGCATGCCTACGCCGCAGAAGGCCACGTGCTGTTTTCGGTTTCCAGCTTCGACGGCTACGGCAAGCTCTCGCGGCGCGACCCGGACGAAATGCTGGCCGGCGCGCGCGTGGACGTGGCGCCGTACAAGCGCGACCCCGGCGACTTCGTGCTGTGGAAACCCTCCAGCGCCGACCTGCCCGGCTGGGAATCGCCCTGGGGCCGCGGCCGCCCGGGTTGGCATATCGAATGCTCGGCGATGGCTGCGGCGCATCTGGGCCCCACCATCGACATTCATGCCGGCGGCGTGGACCTGCAGTTTCCGCATCACGAAAACGAGATTGCGCAGAGCGAGTGCGCGCATGGCGGCGCCACCTTTGCGCGGTTCTGGCTGCACAACGGCATGCTCAATTTCAGCGGCGCGAAGATGAGCAAGTCGCTGGGCAATATCGAAACCGTGCACGAGCTCATCGCCAGGCATCCGCCCGAAGCGCTGCGCTATGCGCTGTTGAGCGCGCATTACCGTCAGCCGCTGGATTGGTCGGATGGGCTGATCGAGCAGGCGAAAAACACGCTGGACCGGTTGTATGGCACGTTGCGGGATCTGGCTGCGCTGCAAGCCGATAGCGGCAACGATGTCGCGCCATCGAGGACGATTCCCGTCGAGGTGGAGTCCGCGCTCGAAGACGATCTCAACACGCCGCTGGCCTTGTCGGTTATCGCCAGCATCGCCTCGGAAGCGCGCGCGCTGCGCAATGAGTTGGTTCATGGCGGCGAACCCTCGACGCGTATGAGCGACCTTCATGCGGTGCACGCGAAGTTGCTGGGCGCCGGCTTGGCCTTGGGACTGCTGCAGCAAGATCCGGCCGCCTGGTTCTCGCGCGGCACTGATGCCGGCGACGATGCACGCATCACCGCCTTGGTCGAAGAACGCAGCACGGCAAAAAAAGCCAAGGATTTTGCCCGCGCCGATGCCATCCGCAAGCAACTGGCAGAAGAAGGCATCGTGCTCGAAGACACCCCGCAAGGCGTGCGCTGGAAACGCGCTTGACCTCCTCCCTTCTCCCGCCGGGAGAAGGTGCCCCGCAGGGGCGGATGAGGGTACGGGCGAAGCCGCATGAGAGAAGTTAATGCACGTGGCTCCGCCCGTACCCTCACCCCAACCCCTCTCCCATAGGGAGAGGGGCTATCACCGACTGATTCTGGATGTTAGATGACCACCTCCCCCTTCCCGCTTGAACCTACTGCCACCGAGGCGCAGGCCGCCATTGCCGAGGAATTCTCCTTTTTTGGCGACTGGTCCGAGCGCTACCAGTACCTGATCGATCTTGGCCGCAAGTTGCCCACCTTCCCGGAACAATGGAAAACCGAAGAGCACCGCCTGCACGGCTGCCAATCGATGGTCTGGATCGTGCCGGAAGGCAACGCCGAGCGGCTGGATTTCCATGCCGTCAGCGATTCGGCCATTGTCTCCGGGCTGATCTACCTTGCGCTGCGCGTGTATTCGGGGCGTAGCGCGCAAGAGATACTGGCCACCGAGCCTGACTACATCGCCGGAATCGGCCTGGCCAAGCATCTGTCGCCGACCCGCAGCAACGGCGTGGCGGCGATGCTGGCCTTCATCCGCGATACCGCGCGCGCGCAGCAGTGAGCACGCCCGCCCCGTCGCCCGCCGATTCGCTGCGGACGCTGCTTGCCCATCCAGGCTTCGGCCTGGTGCTGCTCTACCGCGTGGCGGCGATGCTGTCCTACCAGATCGTCGCCGTGACGGTCGGTTGGCATATCTACGAAATTACCGGCAACCCGCTCTCGCTGGGGCTGATCGGCCTGGCCGAAATCCTGCCGTTCTTCTGCATCGCCCCCTTCGCCGGCTACCTGGTCGATCACCTGCCGCGCCGCCGGCTGGGCATGGTCGCCGTGCTGGGTTTGGTCGCGACCGCGCTGCTGCTGTTGGCGATCACGCAAGGCTGGCTGCCCGTCGAAGGCGTGTGGCCGATCTATGCCGCCATCTCGCTCACCGGCGCGGCGCGCTCTTTCTTGTCGCCGGTCTACAACGCCTTGTTCGCACGGGCGCTGCCGCGCGAGGCATTCGCGCGCGGTGCCAGCATCGGCAGCGTCACCTTCCAGGCCGGCATGGTGATCGGCCCGGCGCTGGGCGGTGTGCTGGTCGGCTGGGGCGGCAAGGGCCTGGCCTACGGGGTCGCCGCCAGCGTGGCGATGCTGGCGATCCTGGCGTTGGCACTGCTGCGTGTCAGCGAGCCGGTCAGCGAGGGCCCACGTGCGCCGATCTTCCGCAGCATCGCCGAAGGCGCGCAGTTCGTACTGTCCAACCAGATCATGCTGGGCGCGATGGCGCTGGACATGTTTTCGGTACTGCTCGGCGGCGCGGTATCGATGTTGCCGGCCTTCATCCACGACATCCTGCACTACGGCCCCGAAGGCCTGGGCATCCTGCGCGGCGCGCCGGCGCTGGGTTCGATCGTGGTTGGCGTGTGGCTGGCGCGGCACCCGCTGCAGCGCAATGCCGGACGCGTCCTGCTGCTGTCGGTGGCCGGCTTCGGACTCTGCACCATCGCCTTCGGACTGTCGCGCCATTTCTGGCTGTCCGCTGCAATCCTGCTGGTGTACGGCATGTGCGACGGCGTCTCGGTGGTGGTGCGCCAGACCATCCTGCAGCTGGCCACCCCCGATGCCATGCGTGGCCGGGTGTCTTCGATCAACGGCATCTTCATCGGCTCGTCCAACGAGCTGGGCGCGTTCTACGACGGCGTCATGGCGCGCCTGGTCGGCCTGGTGCCGGCGGTGGTCATCGGCGGCTGTGTCACCCTGGGCGTGGTGGCCACCACCGCCTGGAAGGCGCCGCGCCTGCGCAAGCTGGACCTGCGCGATCTGCAGTGAGCTGCGCGATCGCGTGATTGCCTGTGCCCACAGCGCCGCTGCGGTGCGAAGGTGTTCGAGCTGCGGGCCGCAGTCACGTGCCGCCACGCAGCTGCGTGCGACGGCGTCCCACAAACGGCGCTGACTGACCAAGCGCTAATTCGACGTATCAGGCGCCCATAAAAAAAACCCCGCACATGGCGGGGTCTTTCGGCGAGCCGGGCGGACGGTCAGTCGCCCTGCTGCTTCTGCAAGTGCTCCCAACGCTCCTGGGCGTCGATGGTGCGCTCGGCGGTCAGACGCGCTTCCAGGCGGTCCAGGCCAATCTCTTCGCCGGTGTCCACGCAGTAACCGTAGTCGCCGTCTTCCAGACGCTTGAGCGTGCTGTCGATCTTGGAGATCAGCTTGCGGGCGCGATCACGGGCACGCAGTTCCAGCGAGTTTTCGGTCTCGCGGGTGGCGCGTTCGGCTTCGTCGCCGATGTCGCGCACTTCTTCGCGCAGGTTTTCGATGGTCTGCTTGGATTCCTCCACCATCTCGTTGCGCCAGCTCTGCAGACGCTGGCGGAAATATTCCTGCTGCAGCTTGTTCATGTACTCCTCGTCCGCGGCAGGCTTGTAACCCTGCGGCAGGATCGGGCGACCGGTGGCTTCGTCGGTCTTGTACTCGACCACCTTGTACTTGGTCTTGGGCGCCGAGCTGGACGGCTTGGACGTCACGGCCACGGCCACCTTGCCGACCGGACGGGTCGCAGCAGGCTTGGCGGGGGCTTCGGTTTTGGTTGGCGTTTTTGCGGAAGATTTCGAAACGGGCACGGGATTCTTAGATGACGGGGTCGCAGGCTTTGCCGGCTTCGCAGGGACGGCCTTGGGGACCGGTGCGGGCGCGGGCTTCTCGGCCTTGACCGGGACTGACTTGGCCGGAGCCGGCTTGGTGGCCGGCTTCGGTACGGACTTGGACGCCACCGGCTTGGCAGCCGGTTTGGCGGCAGCCGGAGCTGCCTTTTTCGCCGCCGGCTTGGCAGCACTCTTGGCGACGGGTTTCACTGCCTTGGGGGCTGCGGACGCGGTGGGCTTGGAAGCCGGCGCCGGCTTGGCGGCGGCCTTCTTCGCAGGTGCCTTCTTCGCAGGTGCCTTCTTCGCGGGTGCCTTCTTGGCAGCCGGCTGCTTGGTCGCCGGCTTTGCGGCCGGTTTCGCAGCAGCAGACGTCGCTGCCTTTTTCGCAACGGGTTTGGCGGACTTCTTGGCGGCCTCTACGGCCTTTTTTGCAGGTTTTTTAGCAGCCACGAAACGCTCATCCTTGGTTCCCCCGGGGCCCGGGAAAGCGGGCCTTTATAACGTACCCCGCGGACCCCCGGCAACCACCTATTAATGCAAGTGGCATATCATTGGCAAGTGATCTCACGCCTGCTCATCGCGCTGCTGCGCGTCTACAAGCTCGTCATCAGCCCCCTGCTCGGGCCGCGTTGCCGTTTTGCACCAAGCTGTTCGGACTACGCGATGACCGCCATCGGCCGCTTCGGCCCGCTGCGCGGCAGCTGGCTTGCCGCACGCAGGCTCGGCCGCTGTCATCCTTTCCATCCGGGCGGATTCGATCCGGTGCCCGATGCGCCCACCTCGCCCTCCCCGTCTTCTTCCTGCAGCTGCAAAGGACCCCATCCATGAGCCGAACCGTCATCGTCAATGCCCGCCTGGTCAATGAAGGCAAGGAGTTCGACGCCGATCTCCTGATCGAGGGCGGCCGCATCGCCAAGATCGACAGCAAGATCGTCCCTGCCCCTGGCGATACCGTGGTGGACGCCGCCGGACGCTGGGTGCTGCCAGGCATGATCGACGACCAGGTGCACTTCCGCGAGCCCGGCCTGACCCACAAGGGCGACATCGCGACCGAATCCGGCGCCGCTGTCGCTGGTGGCCTGACCAGCTTCATGGACATGCCCAACACCAATCCGCCGACCCTGGATGCCGCCGCACTGCAGGCCAAGTACGACGCCGCCGCCGGGCGCGCCTGGGCCAACTACGGCTTCTACATGGGCGCCAGCAACGACAACCTGGCCCACATCCAATCGCTGGACCCCAAGACTGCACCAGGCATCAAGGTGTTCATGGGCGCCTCCACCGGCAACATGCTGGTCGATAACCCCGAAACGCTGGACGCCATCTTCCGCGACGCGCCCACGCCGATCATCACTCACTGCGAAGACACCCCGACCATTGATGCGACGATGGCGCAGTACAAGGAAAAGTATGGCGATGCGCTGACACCGGAGATGCACCCGGACATCCGTTCGCGTCAAGCCTGCCTGAAGTCGTCGCAGCTGGCGGTGTCGCTGGCGCGCAAGCACAACACCCGCCTGCACGTATTGCACATCTCCACTGCCGACGAGCTGTCGC
>NZ_QEYV01000022.1:0-14846 GCF_003992815.1 Xanthomonas sp. DAR33341
CGCATCGCTGATCGGCAGCACAGACGCGCCCAAAGCACGCTGGCCGGCGAAGGCCATGCCGGCGCCGTAGGCGCTCGCCTGCAGACCGGCGCTTTGGATCCGGGCGCTACGACGCTGTGCAGCATCGATCGCCGCCAGGCGCTGCTGCTGGGCGCGCATGGCGGTGTTGGTGCTCTCAATCTCGCTACGCAGGCGGCGCTCATGCGTGACCAGCTCGCGTGTGCTGATCCCGGCCGTCTCCAAACGACCACGCAGGCGTTGCAGGCCGGCCTCCTGCGCGCCGTGTGCGGTCTTGAGTTCGCGTGCGGTGCGCACGGCGCGTTCGAACTCGGCATTCATGGCAGCGGTGGGCGTGCCGGTGGCCTTGATCTGCTGAGCAAGCGTGCGCACCGATTGGCGCTGCGCATCGAGCGCGGTCTTGGCCCGCTGTGCCAACGCCACCTGTTCGCGATACGCGCCGATGTCGCGGTGCTGGCTGTTGAGTTGACGCAGCGCGTCGCGCTGACTGCGCAGTGCGGTGGCAACGCCACGGCTGCCATTGAGCACACGGCGGAACGGGCCGGTGGCGCGATCGACGGCGGCCAGGATGACCTGCAGGCGCAGATTGTCGGAGGCCGCCATTTAGGCGGCCTCGTTCGTTGGGTGGGGCATCATTCGGCTCCGCTTCGTAGGCGGGCACGCTCGCGCCACGCCGTGAGTTCGTGCAGCGACCAGCCGTCCATTTCAGACGGCGGCCAGTGGAAGATGGCCGCGATGTCGGCCATCGCATCCTCTACGCAGTCGGGAAATCCACCTCCCTCTGTGCCTTCGGCAAGAAAAAAACCTGCACCTCCTGGCCGACCGCCAGTAGGTCGGCCGGATCCATCGCATTGACGTCGGCGGCGGTCAGCGTGGGCGAGGAAATGCGCGGCAGCAGTGTTGCCAGCGCGGTGACATCCAGCTGCAGCACGTCAGTCAGCTTGAGGCCGCGCAGTTCGCCTGCGCCGGGCTTGCGCACCTTGAGGTCGGTGATGGTCTGCTCGCCGCGCGCGATTGGCTGGTCGAGGGGAATGGCTGGGGAAAAGGTCGGGGTCATCGGAAGGTCTCAGGGCGGAGGCCTGGCGGCGCCAGGCCGGAAGGGTCAGGCGCCGATGGCGCGGCGATGCGGGGCGAGCAGATCCACGCCGTTGACGATCTCGATCATGTTCATCAGATCGATCTCGATCACGGTGGAGCCATTGATCATCAGCTTGTAATAGCTGGCGGAGGTCTTGACGGAGAACTCGGTGTCGTCGCCGGACTTACCGGTACCGGGATCAATCTCTTTGTGACGGCCACGCACCACAAATTCGACAGCATCCACCGCACCGCTGTCGTCGCGCTGGTAGGCGCCGGCAAAGCGCAGCTGCACGGCGTTGTGCGTGGTGGCGCCGTACTGATTCAGCACGCCGCGCATCATGCCGCCGCACTTCCATTCGAGCTCGATCTTCTCCTGGCCGAAGTCGATATCGACCGGGCCATTCATGCCGCCGCCGCGATATTCCTCCATCTTGCGGGACAGCGTGGGCAGCTTCACTTCGACCACCTGGCCGAGATAGCTCTCACCGTCGTTGAACAGGTTGAGCGCTTTGAGTTTCTTGGGCAAAGCCATGGGTTTCTCCGGGAATCAAAGGCGAGTGCGTTACGCGTTGACGCGTTCGGCGAAGTCGGCCAGGTAGCTGGTGGTGATCTTCTGGTACAGCTGCAGGTTCTCCAGCGGCGGCACCGGCGTGTAGTCGTAGTCGATGCGCAGCGCGCCATCGGCCAGCGTGGTAGCGCTGTTGACGGTGCCATCGAACCAGGCGGTGGCATCGATCAGGTAGCCGGACGCTTTCAGGTCGCGGAACTTGGCGTTGATGTCTTCGACGATGTCTTTGACCAGCGAGGGATGCATCGGCTTGTCGACGTAGAACGCCACGCCCTCGGCAATGGTGTCTGCCAGGACCTGGGCGGTACGCGTGGCCGTCTCGAAGGCGAACATGTTGTCCTCCGCGCACGTGCGCGATCCCCAGAAGCGTTGCCCGTTGAAGTTGACCAACGTGGTGATGTCGCCCTCGTTGAGCACACCCGCATCGGTAGCCGGATCCTGCAGATCCCAGTGCACGTCCTTGGAAATGCCGGTGACGCCGGCCACGGGCACATTGGACAGGCTCTTGTGCCAGCCCTGTTCGGTGTCGATCTTGGCGCGCAGGCCGAGCGCACGTGCAGTGGCATACGCCGCCGTCGTGGTGCTGGTGGCGGTGTCGAAGGCCAGGAAATCCGGCCAGATCAGCATCAACTCGCGATCGCCGAACTGGCCGCGGTAGGCCACAGCCTCGGTCAACGTGTCGGCGACTGGGCGCACATACGCCATGGCGCGCAGCTTCTTGGCAATCGTCGCCAGTGCCTTGGCGACCGGCAGCGTATCCAGCCCCGGTGCGCCCAGAATGCGCGGGCGCACGCCCAGCTGTGCTTGCGCCGCGAGCAGCGCATACAGGCCGGTGTAGCCGCTGGACTCGGCCTTGCCGATGACATTGGACGATGTCTTGTCTGCGTCCTCGTCCTCGGCCACACGCACGACCACGGTCACAGGATTCGTCTGGTCGGCGATGCCCTGCAGGGTGTCACGCAAGGTGCCTTTGGTGCCGGCACTGGCGATTGCACCGAGTACGTTGGTGAGCAGCACGGCCTTGTTGAGCGGAAAGACCTTCTCGTCCGCATCGGACGCGGTAGCAACCAGGCCGACGATGGCCGTGGAGACGGTGCGGATGACGCGCGCACCAGCGCTGACTTCGATGACGCGGACGCCGTGGTGGTAGGCAGTAGACATAGGTTCCTCGATCAGGACGAGCGGAAGCGGAGCGGGATGGTCATGCGCGAGCGCGCATTGGCGGGAGCAACGTCGGTGCGTTCGCCTTCGATGGTCAGCACGAAGCTGCCGGGTAGATCGCCGATGACCAGGTCGATCTGGGTCAAGCGCAGGCGCGGCTCCCAGCGCATCAACGCGGTGGCCGTGGCGCCGTAGAGCAGCGTGCGCGTGGCGCCATTGAACGGCTGGTCGATCAGCTCGGGCAGCAGCGAGCCGAAGTCGCGGCGCTGCTCGCGCGTGCCGATGGGTGTGGTGAGGATGCAGGCGATCGACTGGGCCAGGTGCTGCTCGCCCTCGATCACACGCCCGGTGGTGGCATCCACGCCGATCACTGCGGGCCGCCGCTGAGTGCGCTACCGGCGGTCACGCCGGTGGTCTTGTGGTTCTTGAGGCTGATCCCGCCGCCGATGACATCGGTGGTCGCCTTCGCGGTACCGGTGATGGTCGCATCACCATTGAGCATCGTCTTGCCGTTGACGGTCAGCGGGCCATTGAGCGTGATGCCGCCATCGGCAGTAATGGACGCGGTGCCGCCGCTGGGCAGAGTGGCCTGCAGCGCATGCGCCTCGGTGTCGTAATGGATCTGCGCGCCATCGGCAAAGCGCAGCACGTGGAGCGTGTCTGACGCGGCAGGCGCTGCGAATTGGTCGGAGTACAGGCCCCGTAGCACCACGCCATCGGCCAGGTCGCCAGCCGGCGACAGCACCACGACTTGTTCGCCGATCGCCGGCGCCGACCAGATGATGGTGGTGCCGGCCAGGGTGACCACCCAGGGCAGATAGTCGGTCAGCATCTCGCCGACCTGCACGCGGCATCGCGCGGTGGCGAGATTCACCTCGGCAACGGTGCCGAGGCGAATGGCGTTACTCAATGCGGAGGATGCGTTGCCCATGCAGTCATGGTCGTCGCGCGCGTGCAGGATGACACCGCAGTTGTGCTGTAGCTGCGTGATCTACGCAGCGCAGCGGTGCTACAAATTCGCGGGCGGCTCAGGTGCGATGACCTCGCGCTGGGTGAACTGCGCGTCGAAGTAGTACAGCCCATCGCCGCGATTGAAGTACATGCCAGGCTCGCACACAGTCTTGTCTTGGAGTGCGCGGAACTCAAAGCCGTCAATGGTGAAGCCACTATCGGAAACGATGATGTTGACCACCACATCGGTCCCGGTTTGGATCATCGCGTAACGTCCAATCGTCATCTCAGCACCACTCAATGAAAACGAAGCCGGGGCACCCGGTGGCCCCATCCTTGCCGAACGTGCCAGCGCCGGCGCCGTTGGACACACCGCCACCACCACCGCCGCCAGCGCCAAAGCCGAAACCCTTGCGACTGGCTGACGTGGTGTCGCCTGCACTGCGACCGCCAGGCCCGCCGCCGCCGAACGGGCACGAGCCACCGGTTCCTGCAGGGCCATAAGGAGCGACCGCAGCGATTGATGCGGAGTCCCCGCCGGCTGGGTAGCCATCTCCGCCGGTTGCACCACCCACCTGATTGGCGCCGGCGAACCCACCTCCGCCGCCCTGACCCCCGGCCAGGGTGATGAGGTTGCCGATGACCGTCGCACCCCCAGCATTACCGGCGGCTCCAGATGCACCATCCGTCCGTGAGCCTGCGCCAGCTGATCCACCGGCACCGATGACGATCGGAAGGCTGACGCCAGGTGTGACCGCAAAGCGCACGCGCTGAATCGACTGCCCAGCGCCTCCGCCGCCCCCGCCAGTTGCGGTGTAGACCCCCGACCCATTGGACTTCTCGGCGCGGGTTCCGCCGCCACCGCCACCACCGCCGCCTGCACAGCCGCTGACGTAGATCCCAGTTACCCCGGCCGGAACGACGAAGGTGCCGGACGCCTCGAAGCGCGCACGGCCACTGCGGCTGTCGATCGCTGCTTTCAAAGCGTCGGGTGTGACGGCACGTTGCGCATCTGTGCCTGCAATGGTCTCTGCGCGCGTGGCAAGTTCGACGATGCCTTCCTTCTCGGTGGTCGCGGCCGGGTTGGCGAAGTTGGCATTGCCAAACGTCACCGAAGACACCGTGACCCCAGAAAACAGGATGTCGGCGGACATCAGCAGATCCGAGGCGGCGGCCTTCTCCATGATCAGCTCGGGCTGGGAATAGCTGCCCAGTAGCGTGCCGTTTTCCAAGTACAGCCCAAAGCCGCGAACCTCATAGGTTGCCCGGCTCGTGTCGCTGACAGTGACATGGATGGTGGTGGACGACGTCGTGCCGCCCGAGATGCTGGAGAGCGTCAGGTGCTGGCCTGGGACTGCCTTCAGGTCTTCCGTTGCAGCGAATGCGGCCGCAGTGAAACCGATGCTGGCCACCTTGGTAGAAGTGGTGCCGTTCTTCTCGGCGTTGATCAACGCCGCACGACCTGCGGTGGTGAGAACCAGTTGTAATGCCATGGCTTATCCCTGCGCCGTCATCGACAGACGGCGGTAGTTGATGATGCGAATACCAGTCACCAGCGAGACGTTGCCGGTGGTTTGCAGCCCCTGCACGAAGCCGAAATGCGAGCGGACTGGCTTGGTGCGCTCAACCTCGGCGATGACCTCATCTACAAAACGAGCGCTTGCAGCCCTGCCATCGGATCCATTGAGCGTGAGCGTCAGCTCGAACGTATGCGGCTGGCCGCGCGGCTGTTGCTGCCACCACTCGCGGATGGTCACCGCACCTCCGAACGAGGCCACCACCATGCGCACGCTGTTGGCCGTGCCCTTGCGCCGCTGGATCGCCATGGCGCTACGCAGGCGCGAGCGCTTGACCGCATCGCTCCAGTCGGCCTTCCAGTCGTCTACCGATAACGTCCAGGCCAGCCAGGGCAGATGGCCGGCTGGGCACGTGTCCGGATTCCACAGATCCGGGTACGGCAGCGGGATGGCTTCCAGGCGCTCGGTGACGGCGGCCAGGGCGCGCTCCATCGGCGTGGCGTTGGGCGGCAGCGGGGAGTTACTCATCGATGCCGGCGTGCACGATGTCAATCGCGGTGCAGTAGGCAGCCTGCGTGCGGCTGATCCGGATGTCGGCTGCGGGCGAGTCCAGCTCGACGCGCTGCACGCCATCGGCGAACAGCTTGGCCTTGATGGCGGATTCCGGTACGTCGCGGCCGATGCGGTGAGCTTCGGCGAGATAGGCCTGCAGGCTTCGCAGCGCCTCGCGCATGACCACCGCCGAGTCCGGGCCAGCGTAGGTATAGACGCGCCCACGGATGGCGTACGGGACGATCTGCGCGCTCTGGACCGCCACCTCGTCGGTCAACGGGCGCACGTCGGCATCGGTCAGCACGGCCGCCACTCTGTCGAGCAGCTCCTGCGGTGCGGTGCCATCGCCAGTGCGCGATTGCACGGTGACCAGCACTTGCCCAGGCGCAGGGCTGGTGGCACTGGCATCCATGACGTCAGCCGCCGAGCTGAGCGCGTGATAGATGTACGCGCCCTCGGGGCCGGCCACGCTGAAGCCCTCCGGTGCCAACTGGATGCGGCGGCGGAAGTCCTCGTCCGACTCATGGGTCGGTGCAGTGCCGATCTCCGGCTGGCCTGGATCGAGCACCAGGCGCGCGACGCCAAACAATGCGCCCAAGTGATCGAGGTTGGTACCGGTAGCGAAGGCCAGCATCGTCTGCCGCGCCTTGTCGTTGGCGCGCTGGCGGAGCAATAGCTCGCGGGCTGCGAACAGCTGCAGGAGCTTGTAGACCGGATCTGCTTCGGTGAGTGCGGAGAATTCAGGCATCATCCGACGAAACTGCGCGAGCGCTTCGGCGAAGATCGCCTCAAATGCTAGGGTCTCGATCAAGTCGGGAGCTTGGAGCTTTGAAAGATCGACGGCAGTAAAAGAGGCCATTGCAGACGAGCTTGAGGGGTTGTGTCAGTGTTGCTTTAGAAGTCAGTCCCAGAAAGAGACGCCCCACGTTAACTCAATCGCTACAAACACTCGCGCCTTCGGGCCGCAATGTTCTAAAACTTCCAGATTAGCCCTGACCTTCAGGTACAGGACCTGCACGCATATCGCCAAACCAACCCGATGCAAGGCTGCGATTGCGCCCTGGTTGAAACAACATTTAACCGACTCCTCGCGCCAGCGGCGCCGAAACCGGAAATCAAGGAAAACAAAATGACGCTGTTGGCACGACTGCAACAAAAGTCCAGCTGATGGTCAGGGTTAATGAGGTAAATTTTTGGCAAAAAAAACCGCACTTGCGACGTGCGGTCATAAAAAAGGTTTAATTATCCAATCGTCTTGTGGTTTCTTACGGCTCTTGCGTTGGTGGGCCGACAACCACGACACCGCCCCAACTACCGCCGCCGCCGCCGCCGCTGCCACCACTACTACCACCGCCACCACCACCGCCGCCGTTACTGATCAGGGTGCCATCGTCCCGTCTCTGAGTTCCCGGAACTGGAATAACGCATACGGTCGCTCCTATGCATGCAACCGTAGCTTTCTCACTTGACCCGTCAGAATAAACAACGTCGAAGGTAGAACCTCTTGGCAGGGCGGTAAGGCCATTCACTGTTCTGTACATTCCCCAAAGGCCATACATTGCCGCCACCCTTAAAACAGAGTCGTCCAGAACCGTGATTCCTTGAGCTGGTGCAACTTGATTATAGGGTGCGTAACCCGCACGAATGGTAACGGCTGAAGCTATGAATGGCAGGCTTGAAATTAGGAGCGCAAAAATTGCCAGGTAGCGCTTAAAAACCACTCTCTCTTTGGCTTTCATTTAAATCCCTTTTATTTTTCCGTTTTAATGATTGATTGGATTTTTTCAACCTGATTATCAAGTAATTTCAATTGTCCAGGTGGTACAATTTTGGTTCTGACAGCATCTTCATAACGTGAACCACAGATTCCGTAGTTAAGGCAGATCATGTCTGACCGATAAGATCCCGGTCCACATGCAGCGCCAGCTTCACAGGCCGCCAATGCCCATGCGAATTCAGTGTAATTTCCTGAGTTATCCGGCGCATAAGATCCAAGCTCTATTGAGGCATTCGGATTATTCAGCATTTCGTCAACCGCAAAAATTGCTTCTGGATCTTTGCTCTTAATTGCCTTTGTAACTAGGTTTTGATACTCCTCCGAACTCATTGTTTTTCCGGAGGCAAGCTTCAATTGCGCGATTAGATCCCCGCGTTTCGCAGCCTCCTTATACCAAAGCTCAATTGCCTCCAGAGGAATTACTTCTCCTCCATCAACCTCGCTGCAATAGTGAAAAAATCGACCCTTTATTTGCTCGTATCGAGATGAATTTTCTTTCTTAATCTTCGAATATGAGTCCAGCATGCTCGCGAAATTCTTTGGCGAGACACTGAACATGGCGCATTGTTCGTAGATCTCCGCTAGCCGGCGTTGTGCAGCAGCGTCACCCGCCTCCGCGCGGCTTTTAGTGTCATGAAAATTTCGATACAGCTCATCTGAAGGCTTTGATGCCCAGTCCGATGCCTGCTGGTTGATGGCACTACTGCCGCTTCCAGGAATCGATACTTCGTCGGCTCTACGGGCTTCAGCTTGATCTGATGAGCCACGCGATGCGTCCGCCGGTGGCGACGGCTTCACAAGTAAAAAGATAGCTAAGCCAGCTGCAACCAACCCCACAGCAGTAAAAATATGAGTTTTTTTCACTAGCCCTCCATGACTTTATTTATTAATTTAATGTGAACGCAAATTATTAACGTACTATTAGCATTTAGTGGCTAAATGTCAATAGGAAGCTAACTGGAATTTAGGGTCACAACCCTCCAGCAAAGTACAAACTAAGCAAGTCATGGAACGCCTCTCTGTCTGCTTTAGTTAGGCCGAGTATTACCCTCTTGTAATAGTGCACCTCAGGGCCGCCTGGTCGCACACGATCTTTGAGCCCCTCTTGATGCACACGCGCAATTCGCGACACGCGACCTACAAACCCCACGCTTACTACATTGGGACTAGTACTGACCTTGAAGTACTTAGCCTGCCGCAGCTTGGCAAACATCTTCTTGCGTTTGACTCTGCCCGCCTTATCCCGCAGTTGCTGCTTGCGTGGTGCGTAGGGAGTGCCGTCCGGTGCTTGCTGCTTACCGATGCGCTGGCTTTGCGAGCGCCGCAACGCGGTGCCGATCTTGCGTGCCAGCTTGCGCCGCTCGCCCTCTTGCAGGCGCGCCAGCAGCGGTGCGGCCCAGGTCTCCAGCGCGGTCAGGTCATCCATGTCGGATCGATCTGCGGCTCGGGTGCATGGGTGATGTCGTAGCCGCCGCCATCCTTTGCGGTCACAACCACGCGTTCGGTCAGCGGCAACTTGATCGACAGATCCACCGCATCATTGGCGAGGATGTCGGCCTCGAAGGCGATGTCGCCACGGCGCGCGGGGTTGGAGAGTAGCTCGGACTGATTGACCTGCACCCACTCCAGCAGTGGCAGCATCACGCTGTCTGGATGGCCGGCGTAGTCGGTCACGATCAGGTTGAGGGTGTACTGGTACTCAAACGACAGCCCCGGCTGGAACGTGCTGACCAGGCTGCCGGCGTCGATGAACACCAGCAGCCGGTCGGCATCGCGTGCCAGGTCCGGCAATGCCGCGACCAGATGCGCGCGCAGGCTGGCGGGCTTGATCATGGCGCCGGCTCTGGTGCGTGCAGGTCGATCCAGTCCTGCAGCGCGCTCAGCTGCGCGGCGGTAGCGTGGCAGCTGATGTAGTTGTCGGCAACGGTGCCGGCAATGCCAGAGAGCGTAATGCCGGCGGCCGGCGCATCAGGATCTCCGGCGGGCGGCCCGGCAGGGTGGCCCGTGGCGGCGGCGTCGTGCAGCCGCACAAAGCCAGCAGGGATAGCGCAAGCAGCATCGGCTTTCTGGGTGACATAGATCGGGATCTCGCGGGTGATGGTGGCGCCGGCTTCGCGCACGATCTGCACGCGGTCGACGTACTGCGTCACGACGGTGGTGGAGCCTTTGGCGCTGTCGCGTTCCGCCTCGGCCTGGCGCTTGGCCTGCAGCGCGGCGTCGCGATCTTTCTGCGCGGCGCTGACGCGCTGCTCCTGCCACACGCAGCCACCAACGAGCAGTGCAATCAGCGCCAGCAGGATGATCAGGCGCGTGACCATCAGCTGACACCCAGGATCTGCAGGGCACGCTGCGTGCGCGTGACGCGATCGCCGTGGCCTTCGGGCAAGCGCTTAGCGCGTGCGTTGCCCAGGTTGATCTTGCGGCCCAGGCCGAGCACATCGCCCGCATCGGCCAGCACGTTGAGGCCGTTGTCGTGCCAGTACGCCGCCGCACCCAGTGCGCTCGGTTCGACCTGCAGCAGCAGATCCGGCTGCTCTTCCACCGGCAGGCCGATCAGTGCACCGATACGGCGGTAGTTGCCCCGGAAGGTGTGCTGCATCGGGCCACGGCCCCGGTAGCGGTGACCGTCGCCGCTGGCGGCGTTTCCGTTGCCCAGGCGGTCGGCATAGACGAAGTTGGCCAGGCCCTCCGGGTTGCGTAGGAACTTGGGCGCCTGGGCCGGCGTGATACGCGCGCCAAACACTTCTAACAGCCGTGCGCTGGTGGTGTACGTCAGCCCTTCTTCCATGCGCGACAGGCTCAGGCTTTCGTGGCCGAGCTGGCCGAGCCAGTGCGCGGCGCGGCGCTTGGTGGTGATGCCAAATCGGTTGGCGGCGGCGAGCAGTGGGCCGTGCCAGCGCTGTGCGCGTTGGACCGAGCACTGCATGATCGAGGCGAGCTGGGTATTGGTGAACATCAATCGACCTTCAGGATGCGCGCCACATTGCCCTGGGCGCGGTAGGTGAGCACCGCCAGCACGATCAACGTGCCCAGGTGCCAGAGACTGACTTGCGAGCCGGCGCCGGCCAGCAAGATGTGCAGCGCCTGGCCGCCGGTGCTGGCGATCAGCAACCACGCGCACCAGCCCGCGCCGCGTCGATGGCGGGCATCGACCGGGCGGTGGTAGGTAAGCAGACGGACGCAGATGGCGAGCGAGGCCATCAACGTCAGGACGGTGACCAGGCTATGCACTGGGCGGACCTCCACGACGTAGGAAGGAAAAGTCGAACGATTTGCTCTTTTCGATCAGGCCCAGCGTCACCGTGATGGCGCACGCCGCGCTGGCGAAGGCTGCCACGCCGCTGGACTTGATCGGCAACCAGCGCAGGATCTCCGGCGCCAACTGGTAGCCGGCGATCACGCTCACCGGGAAATAGATCAGCCGCGCCAGCAGCGGCTGCTTGGCGGCGGACACCACGAACAGCGCGCCGCCGGCGAAGGCGCCAATCAGCGCATCGCCGTCGATGCCAGGGAGCACGGAGGCAAGGCCCACACCGGTGGCGATCAAAAAGCCGCTCGATACGGAGGTGGGTTCGGTCATCAGATCAGTCCCATAGCTGCACAAGCGGCGTCATCGCCGCTGTGGTGGTGGTTACCTCGGGCAACTCCACTGGCGTGCCATGCGGCAGCACGGCGCCCAGTTCGGCCAGGCCGGGATTGAGGAGGTAGGTGCGCTCGACCAAGCCGGCCGTGCTGCCCAGGTGGCGCCAGCACAGCAGGTCGACGGTGTCGCCTTGCATGGCGTGCACGCGCATCAGATGAGCTCCACCGTGCTGCGCGGCAGGTTCTGCAGATCGCGCACAGCCCAGCGCTGGTCGCGGCGCAGCTCGGTGATGCTGGGTGACAAGTCATCGGCGCGCTGGTTGGCGCTGTCGGTCGCATCGAAGCTGCGGTAACGCTCTGCCACCTCGACGGCGGTGGCACACGCAACGGCGCGCAAATACAGCTGTACGCGGCGCGAGACGCCGTCGACGGTGGTGCTGGGCACATCGGCCAACGCGGCCCAGCCGGCGGCCTGCTGCGCCTGCGCCCAGGCATCCAGCGCATCGTTCACCGCGAGCATCGCGGCGACGATGGCCTGGCGCAGGCGCGCGTCGGTCACGGTGCCATCCAGGCGCATGCTCGCCCGCACATCGGCCGGTGCGATCGCCGGCCAGAACGGCGCGTTGGCGATCGCGTCAGGCGTGGCGCTGGTGGTGCCGGTGGCAGTGAATCCGCTCATGGATGGCTCGAAAGAGATCGCCGGTGGTCAGGGCGTCACCGCAGCGATGACGTGCTGTGGATCAGCCCCGAGCCGGCGAGGGTTGCGGGGACGCTCGGTTATGCGCTGGTGCCTGCAGGCTCAGCGCTGAACTTCTTCAAGAGGCGCTCGGCGCGCTCCAGATCTTTCTTGCCGCCGCAGCTGCCGTGCAGTGCGATGGCGCGCTGCAGGTCGGCCACAGCGGCGGCGGCGATGGGCTGCGCCTGGTCGGCGGGCGTCTCATCGGTGATGCCTGCCAGCGATGCGCGGGCCAGTGCCAAGTGCAGCTTGGCGCGCACCTCATCGGGCATGTCCTGCTCGGCGGTCAGCGCTGCGGTGTCGGCCAGGACGGCCGCATCGAACGGCTGGCCGGTCTTCTGCGCCGATAACGCGGCTTCGGCAATTTCCTCGGCCAGCACGCAGCCCACTGTGCGGGTGAAGCGGTCGGGCATCTGCAGCTGGTGCTTGAGCACATAGGCGCCCAGCTCCAGCGCGCCGGCATAGTCGCCGGCATCGATCCGCCACACCATGCACGTGGTAACGATCTCGTCCTGCGCGCCCTGACCGCCGGCAAGCACGCCGGCCAGGTACGGCACATAGCCGGGCAACAGCTGCACCTTCAGCGCGGCCTTGCCCTGGTCGGACTGGATCTGCTTCAGGCGCAGGCGATCGCTCTGCAGCTGCGCCATGTGCTGCTCGTAGGCGGTGGCGCCGGCCATCAGCTGGTGCGGTGCACGCTGGGCGGCTTCCAGCTCGGCGAGCACGCGGCTGTGGTGACGCTTGGCGGGACTGTCGGCCATGGCTTAGGCCTCGATCTCGATGTGCTCCACCACGCAGCCCAGGCCGTAGTCTTCGACCACGTAGGCATCGTTGGAGGACTCGTAGTTCTCGATGCGATCGCGTGCGGGCACTTCCTGGATGTAGCGGCGACGGCCGCCGGTCTGGTAGTAGATCGACAGGTTCGCCAGCGAGGTCACCATCAGCGCGCCGTCCGGCAGATACGGCACCTCGGCCACCTGCAGGCCCCCGACACGGCGCTGGCTCAAGATCAGGTCGGTGGCGATCTTCTCGCTGGCCGGCTGGTCCTTGTTGACCATCGGGAAATACTTGTCGTGCATCAGGTCGCGGCCCAGCACCACGACCAGGCTCGGATCCTTGCGGTGCCAAGGGTCCAGCAGGTTGCTCACGACGTCGTACACCAACGCGTCGAGGTTGCCGTAGTCGGCACCGGCACCGCCGATCACGACCTTGCCGGCAGTCTTGCCGCTCGCCAGCACGCGCTGGGCGGCATTGGTGCGGTACTGCTGCAACCAGCCGATGTTGACGTCTTCCAGCAGCGGGAACGCAGCGCGATCGGTGTCGGCAGCGGCGTGCGTGCCGTTGAAGCCGATCTGCAGACGGTCCAGCGCCTGACGCTTGACGATGGCATCGCGCAGGCGCGCCTGGAAGTCGGGGAACTTGGCCCAGGTATCGAGCAGCGCATACGGAATCGCGGTGTCGAAGTCGGTCTTCTTGGCGAGGTACTCGTTCTTGTCGAGCGCGGCCACATTGCGCGGGGTGCGGGTCTTGCCGGCGCCGGTATCGGTGCGGCTGGCGATGCTGCCGGTGACGCCGATGCCCACCTTCTGGCCGGACAGTTCGTCCACCGGGATGATGTTGATCTTGGACAGGAACTCGCTCGATTCCTGCATGCGCGATTCCAGCTTCTGCTGCACGGTCGGATCGACCGCGAAGGAGTGGAATGGCGAGGCGACGCCGTTGAGCTTGGCGATCTGCTCGGCGAACTGGTTGAACTGCAGGCGGGTGGCGTTTTGCATGGTGGCTCCGAAGAATGTGGCGCTGCGGCGTTTGTGTGGTGTGGGATCAGCAGTCGGTCAGCACGGCCGCGCCGCAGCCGGCAACCAACGGGCGTGCGGGCTGTGCGGGGTCAGGCTGCTGCGAGAGCGAGGCGCGCAGCTGCGCTAGGTCGTCCGCCAGCTGCGCGTGCTTGGTCGCCTGCTCGTTGTGCTCGGCCTGCAGGCGGTTGAAGCGTTCGTCCTGGCCGCGCACGTGCTCGGCGATCTGTTCGATGCCTTCGCCCAGGTCTGCGAACTGCTCTGCGGTGATGCTGGTGGCGTCCTCGCTCTTGAGCGCGGTGCGGATCCGACTCAACAGACTAGCGACCGGCCCGTCGATGACCTCGCTGAATTCCAGTGCGGTTTCTTCGGCGACGGTGAACAAGTTGCCCGGTGACTGCTTGCGATCGGCAAGCGGATTGGCGTCGGGGTGTTGGCTGGCGAAGCTGAGCATGGAAGTGCCCAGGCTGGCCGGCGAATCGGTCACGGCCAGGCCGACCAGATATGCCTTGCCGGTGTTGGCGAACTTCTCCTGCACCTCGATGCTGGTGTAGAGCTTCTGTTTGGACTTGTTGATGGTGATCAGGTCAGCGGTCGGCTCGATCTGGGCAAACAGCGCCAGGCGCTTGGAGCCATCAATTTCGACCTCTTCGGCCTTCACTGCCGTGACATCGCCATACGCACGGAACGGTGAGTCCGGCAGCAGGCTGCGCATGTGCTCGATCCAGATGCGGGCGTTGTAGGTCTCGCGGTTGTAGGTGGCGGCCATGTCGTCGATCCAGCTGCGTTGGATCGTGCGGCCATCGGTGGTGGCGCCTTCGACGGCCACGCGGAACCAGTTGGAACGGAACTTCTTGGTCTTGCCCGACATGGGTGTCCTCTGCGCTGGATGCGTTTGCGATGACCCATGGTCAAATGCGACGCATAGCGCAGCAACGAAATCACCGTGTAAACAAGGTGATTACGCGTCGCTCAACTGTCGGGATTAAGAGGTGTGCCGCACCCTGGTCGGCATGCAAAGCGTTGCCACCCAGCTCCCGATGGACACCCGCAGACAGGCCAAGTTCCTGTACTGGATGGGATGGCGCGTGACCGAAATTGCGCAGGC
>NZ_QEYV01000044.1:0-12815 GCF_003992815.1 Xanthomonas sp. DAR33341
GTTCGCGTCAAGCCTGCCTGAAGTCGTCGCAGCTGGCGGTGTCGCTGGCGCGCCAGCACAACACCCGCCTGCACGTATTGCACATCTCCACTGCCGACGAGCTGTCGCTGTTCGAAGCCGGCCCGCTGGTCGATGCCGACGGCAAGCTGCGCAAGCGCATTACCGCCGAGACCTGCATCCACTTCTTGCGCTTCGATCGCAGCGATTACGCGCGACTGGGCAACCTGATCAAGTGCAACCCCGCGATCAAGGACGCCGAAGATCGTCTGGCGCTCATCGATGCGCTGGCCGAAGACGTCATCGACGTGCTCGCCACCGACCACGCCCCGCACACCTGGGAAGAAAAGCAAAAGCCCTATGCGCAGGCGCCCTCGGGCCTGCCGCTGGTGCAGTACGCGCTGGTCGCGGCACTGGAGCTGGTGCACGAAGGCAAGTTGCCGATCACCCGTATCGTGCAGAAGTTCGCGCATGCGCCGGCGCAGTTGTTCGATGTGGAAGAACGCGGCTTCCTGCGCGAAGGCTATTTCGCCGACCTGGTGATGATCGACAACACGCCGTTCACCGTGAAGCGCGAGCAGGTGCTGTCCAAGTGCGGCTGGTCGCCGTTCGAAGGCACCACCTTCCGTTCGCGCATTGCCGCAACCTGGGTCAACGGCCAGCAGGTGTGGGATGGCGAACAGCTGGTGGGCAGCGCTGCCGGCCAGCGCCTGACCTTCGACCGCTGATGCGCGCAGTCCTGTTTGGCGCCTGGTTGATCCTGGCGCCAGTCGCGCTGGTTGCAGGACGCGCCGATGCGCAGAGTGCGGCCGTCGCAACTGATGTCGTGTTTCCGCAAAGCGCTTCGCAAGGTGCGCTGGTAATCGGCAAGGTGCCGGCTGATAGCAAGGTGCAATACGCCGGCCGCAGCTTGCGTGTGAGCGGTTATGGAAGCGTCGTGTTCGGTATCGGCCGCGATGCGACCGGGCCTTTGCAGGTGCAGGTCACCCAACCCGATGGCAGCACGCGGACCGTGAGCATCGCAGTGACGCCGCGCGACTGGCCGGTGGAACGCGTCAATGGCGTGCCGCCCAAGACGGTCAACCCGCCGGCCGAGATTGCTGCGCGCATCAAACGCGAACAGGCGCAGGTCACGGCGGCGCGCGACCGCGATGACGCACGCACCGATTTCGCCCAACCCTTCATCTGGCCGGTGCAGGGACGCATCAGCGGCCGCTTCGGCAATGCACGCGTGTACAACGGCCAGCCCGGCGCCGGCCATTCGGGCATGGACATCGCCGTACCCACCGGCACCCCGGTGAAGGCACCGGCTGCCGGCGTGGTGACGTTCGCGGCGCCGGACCTGTATCTCACCGGTGGCACGGTGCTGCTGGATCACGGCTTCGGGGTAAGCTCGAATTTCCTGCACTTGTCGCGTATCGACGTGAAGGTGGGCGACCGGGTCGAGCAAGGCCAGGTGATTGCCGCGGTTGGTGCCACCGGGCGCGCCACGGGGCCGCATCTGCATTGGGGGATGAATTGGTTCGACACCCGCATCGATCCGTTGCTGGTGCTTGAGCGGACGAAGTAGAGCGTTCGAAAGATCGCCTCTTTGACGCGCGGTGGCATTGAAGACGCTGTTATACGCGCCCTATAAGAGCCTGCTTGGCCAGCCCGGTCTTCTGCTGACTCGAGGTTCCCTCACACAAATTATCGCGTCTCGGACGTACTGGAACGGAGCCGCAACAGTGGATAGCAATGCAGGCGTGGCCAACGTTGATCACATCGGGTTTGCCGTTTCATCTCTTGACGAGGCTATCCGGTTCTGGACCGAGGCCCTGGGGTTTACGCTCGAACGACAGGCAGAGATGGGCGGCGATTTCCTGCATCAGGTCACCGGCGTGGATGATCCGAGCGTGCGAACGGCAATCGTGAAGGCTCCGGACGGATTCATCGTCGAGTTGCTGCAATATTCCAAAGGTCGTCGGAATGGGCAGTCGCCGGAAAGCGCGGGTGCGATCGGGGCTGCCCATCTGGCGCTGACCGTCCGGGACATCCATGCGGCCATCTGCCGTGTCGAGGCGGCCGGATGGAAGGCGAAGGGCAGGCCGCTGCCGATTCCGGGAGGTCCGAGAACAGGAACGCTCACCGCCTACGTGTCTGGTCCCGACCATATTTCCATCGAGTTCATGCAGCCCGCTGGACCGTGACAGAACCGGCGCGCCCCAACGACCGGCGCAGTCGTCGGCGGGATGACACCGAATGGTCGCATCCCCGCCCCGTTGATGGACCATGATCCCGATCCGCCTTAGCGTGCGGCTGCAGAGTCATTCTGCGATGACCCCACTATTTGATGCATCGCGACCACTGGATCAGGCCCCCTCAATTTACAACGGGCCACACCCTGCGGCGCCAGAAGAAAAACGCAACCCACGACCATTGCGCCGGAACGCTACATACCCGGTCAGAGGCGACCTACCCGTTGTGCCTGTGTTCGCCAGCGGGCTTTGGGGTATAACCGAGGCGACCGTCGCGCGTCGCTGCATCTGAACGCTTGAGTTGCTGACGGTCGGTCCGTCGCTTCGGCGTCGGGCGTGCTTCATCTCCCCTCCCCCGACTGCAGGAGATGTGCGACATGCGCAACGAGCACCTCAAACCGACCCTGGGCACCTGGCAGCTGTGGGGCATCGCGGTGGGGCTGGTGATTTCAGGCGAGTATTTCGGCTGGAGTTACGGCTGGGGCACCGCCGGTACGCTCGGGTTTCTGGCGACCACGCTGCTGGTCGCCGTGATGTACACCTGCTTCATCTTCAGCTTCACCGAATTGACCACCGCCATTCCCAATGCGGGCGGGCCCTTCGCCTACAGCCTGCGCGCGTTCGGCACCTATGGCGGCATGCTGGCGGGCCTGGCCACGTTGATCGAATTCGTCTTCGCGCCGCCGGCCATCTCGATGGCGATCGGCGCGTATTTGAACGTGCAGTACCCCATGCTCGATCCGCGCATCGCAGCGATTGGCGCCTACCTGGTCTTCATGAGCTTGAACATCGTGGGCGTGGCGATTGCAGCGACCTTCGAGCTGATCGTGACCTTGCTGGCGGTGATCGAGTTGCTGGTGTTCATGGGTGTGGTGGCGCCGGGTTTCAGCGTGGCGCGCTTCGCCGCCAACGGCTGGGCCGGCAGCAACGTGTTCGGGCCGGCGGCCATTTCCGGAATCTTCGCCGCAATTCCGTTTGCGATCTGGTTTTTCCTGGCGATCGAAGGGGCAGCGATGGCGGCCGAAGAAGCCAAAGACCCCACGCGCACGATTCCGCGCGCCTACATCGCCGGCATTCTCACCCTGGTGATCTTGGCGCTGGGGGTGATGGTGTTTGCCGGCGGCGTCGGCGACTGGCGCCAGCTGTCCAACATCAACGACCCGCTGCCGCAGGCGATGAAGGCGGTGGTCGGCAACAGTTCCAGCTGGTTGCACATGCTGGTGTGGATCGGCCTGTTCGGGCTGGTGGCGAGTTTCCACGGCATCATCCTGGGCTATTCGCGGCAGTTCTTCGCGCTGGCGCGTGCCGGCTTCCTGCCGCATGGGCTGGCCAGGCTGTCGCGTTTTCGCACGCCGCATCGCGCCATTCTGGCCGGCGGCGTCATCGGCATTGCGGCAATCTGCAGCGACAGCGTGGTCAAGATCCAGGGCATGTCGTTGACCGCAGCGATGATCACCATGTCGGTGTTCGGGGCGATCGTGATGTATGTGATGAGCATGCTCAGCCTGTTCAAGCTGCGTCGCGCCGAACCGGGGTTGGAGCGTAGTTTCCGCGCACCGGGGTACCCGGTGGTGCCGGCCATTGCGCTGCTGCTGGCGCTGGTGTGCCTGGTGGCGATGGTGTGGTTCAACCCGATTGTGGCGTTGATCTTTCTGGGCCTGCTGCTGTTCGGCGCGGCGTGTTGCGTCCTTAGCCTGCGCACCCAGCACACGCCCGCGGCCCGTGCCGGATGAGCGGCTTTGCCTTCACCGCAGGCGGCGAGCGTTTTCGGTTTGCCGATCTGAAGCAGCTGCTGGCCAAGGCGACGCCGGCACGCTCCGGCGACCAGCTGGCCGGCCTTGCCGCCGACTCCGGCCTGCAGCGCGTCGCCGCACAGATGGCGCTGGCCGATCTACCGCTGCAGCATTTCCTGCAGGAGGCGGTGGTGCCTTATGAAGCAGACGAAGTCACCCGGCTGATCATCGACCAGCACGATGCCGTTGCATTTGCCGCTGTGGCGCATCTCACCGTGGGCGGCTTCCGCGATTGGCTGCTGAGTGCGCAGGCCGACGAAGCCGCATTGACCGCATTGGCACCCGGCCTGACGCCGGAAATGGTGGCCGCGGTGTCCAAATTGATGCGGGTGCAGGATCTGATCCTGGTGGCGCAGAAAACCCGGGTCGTCACCCGCTTTCGCAACACGCTGGGGTTGCGCGGACGCCTGTCGACGCGCCTGCAGCCCAACCATCCCACCGATGACGCCACCGGCATTGCCGCCAGCGTGCTCGACGGCTTGTTGTACGGCAACGGCGACGCGGTGATCGGCATCAACCCGGCCAGCGACAGCCTGGCCGCAACCACGGCCTTGTTGCGCATGCTCGATGCGGTGATCAGCGGTTATCGGATCCCCACGCAATCGTGCGTGCTTGCGCACATCACCACCACCATCGAAGCGATCGGTCGTGGCGTGCCGGTGGACCTGGTGTTTCAGTCGATCGCCGGCACCGAAGCGGCCAATGCCAGCTTCGGCATCAATCTGGCCTTGCTGCAGGAAGGTTACGAAGCGGGCCTGTCGCTGCGCCGCGGCAACGTCGGCGATAACGTGATGTATTTCGAAACCGGCCAGGGCAGCGCGTTGTCGGCCAATGCGCACCACGGCGTGGATCAACAGACCTGCGAGGTGCGCGCCTATGCGGTGGCGCGCCACTACAAACCGCTGCTGGTGAACACCGTGGTTGGCTTCATCGGGCCGGAATATCTCTACGACGGCAAGCAGATCATCCGCGCCGGGCTTGAGGATCACTTCTGCGGCAAGTTGCTCGGCGTGCCGATGGGCTGCGACATCTGCTACACCAATCATGCCGAAGCCGATCAGGACGACATGGATATGTTGCTCACCCTGCTCGGTACTGCCGGCATCAATTTCATCATGGGCATTCCCGGCTCGGACGATGTGATGCTGAACTACCAGACCACCTCGTTTCACGATGCGCTGTATGCACGCCAGGCGCTCGGCCTGCGCGCTGCGCCCGAGTTCGAACAGTGGCTGGAGCAGCACGACATCCTGCAGCTGCGCGATGGCCGCTTCGAGCTTGGCAGCGAGGTACCGGCGCCATTTCGGCGTGCATTGGCACAGGCCAGCGGTAGAGCGGCGCCATGAGCGTACCCTCCACACCGCCACGCGATGCCTGGGCGCAACTGCGCCAACTGACCCCCGCGCGCATTGCGCTGGGCCGGGTGGGGACCAGTTTGCCGACGGACGCGCACCTGGAGTTCCAGCTGGCGCATGCGCAGGCACGCGATGCGGTGCATCTGGCATTCGACCCGGCACCGCTTCAGGCCGCACTGGAGCAACGCGGGCGCAGCAGCATCTTGCTCCAAAGCGCTGCGGCCGATCGTCATCAGTATCTGCAACGTCCCGATCTGGGACGGCGCCTGGCCGAAGAAGCCGCCGCCCAGCTACGCGGCCTCACGGCCGTGCACGGCGGCAGACATGACGTTGCGGTGGTGGTCGCTGACGGGCTGTCGGCGCTGGCCGTGCATCGGCACGCGGCGCGCATGCTCGACCAGATCGACGCACTGGCCTCGCAAGAAGGTTGGTCACTCGCCCCGGTGGTATTGGTGAGACAAGGGCGCGTGGCGATCGGCGATGAGGTCGGCGAGCTGCTCGACGCGCGTACCGTGATCGTGCTGATCGGCGAACGCCCGGGCCTGAGTTCGCCCGACAGCCTGGGCCTGTATCTCACCTACACGCCCCGCGTCGGGCTCACCGATGCAGCGCGCAACTGCATTTCCAACATTCGCGCCGAGGGACTGAGCTACGCCGAGGCGACGCACAAACTGGGATATCTGCTGCGCGAAGCATTCCGCCGCAAACTCTCTGGCGTGCAGCTGAAGGACGAAGCCGAGCAACCCGCGCTGCTGGCAGGCCCTGCCGATGTTGCGCCGCGCACGTTCTTGCTGCCGGACTGACCTGCGCGGCGTGTGCGGACCCGGAATCGACACCGCTCAGCAAGAAATCCATCCGTTACTTCAACGCACCATCCTGCATATTGCTGGCGGCATAGGTGCTGGTCTGCAACTCGTTGTCATGCGGATGACGCAGGGCATTGCGTACATCATCAGGAAGTTTGTCGACATCCAGCATCACCTTGCCCGAATGCACATCACGCACCACCGATGCAGGCAGTACGAAGTCGCCGCCATTTTCGATATTGATGACCAGCTCGTCCCCCTCGTTGCGGATGTCGCGGATGGCACCGACGCCGACTTCGCCATCGCGTAGAAACACCATCTGGCCAATTTCAATCTGCTGCATGTTCGATCTCCTGGAATGGCGTCATCACGCAAGCGCGCTGTGCCGGTGGCAGATCATCGCGCTGCGGTGCGTTGGCGCGCGGTGAAGCGCAGATCACTGTGGCGTGGGTGCGTGCAGCAAGGCGCCGCTCGGCAGACGGGCCGGCTGCCCGGCAACGCGCTCGAACTCGCTTGCATCGTGCGAACAGAATACCTCCACCTCACCGCCGTGTTGTTGCCGTAGAGCGCGCAGACGCTGCTGGTTGGTCAAGCGCGCGGCCCGGTCCTTTTCCAACATCCATTGGTAAGCACGCAGCCCTGGCGTGCAGTAAGGCGCATCTGCATCCATTTCGCGATGGAAGAAATATGCATCACCTGCCAGCAGCAGCCATCGCTCCGGCGTATGCACCGCAACCGCGGCGTGACCCAGAGTGTGACCGGGAAGCGGCACCATCAGCAGTTCTGGCGGTAGTCCATGCAGGTCGCGCACGCACTCCAGCCCCATCCAGTGCTCGCCTGCTGCGCCATCGTATGTGCGCCACTGCCCGCGCGTAGACCACTGTTGCGGACGAAAGCGCTGGCGATCCATCCAGGTGCGCTGTGCCAGTGCGGCATCGCGCTCGCTCGTCATCAGATGCACCCGCGCATGCGGAAAGTCGTCCAGCCCACCGGCGTGGTCGAAATCCAGATGGGTCAGCACGATATGCCGCACATCGCGTGGATCCAGCCCGAGCCGTTGTATCTGCCGGATTGCGGTCATGTCCTCGCGCAAGTCTGGCTTGACCAGCGCCAGAAAAAATCGACTCAGACGCGCGCGTGGCTCCGCGACATCGCGCAGGCCGAAACCGGTATCGATCAGGACCAACCCGGCGCTGGTTTCCACCAGCAAGCAATGGCAACACAGATGGCCGCGATCCAGTACGCCCGGCGTACGGCCGTCGATAAGATGGCCGCCCAACGGGCAGGTGGAGATGCAATTGAGGTGATGCACGCGCATCGGCGCGCTCCGCTTGGCGGGCCAGCATTGCAACGCGGCCGTCGCACAGCGGTGAGCGGTACCGATTGCACAACTAGCGCGCACACGCCACCTTGACGGTGGCGTGTGCGAGGCAGGTTTCAGCGCAGCGGAACGTCCGCCACCTTGTCTTGATAATCCTTCTTCGGGTCTACGCCCAACAACACCTTGATTCCTGCCAGCAGGCTCGACTCGTTGAGCCAGATCTGCGCATGGTCGGCGTCCAGGCGCAGCAGCGCCAAGTTCGGATCGGTCTTGCCGCCTTCGTACCACGCGGCGACATACGGATTCCACAACCGGTCGACCGTGGCCGGGTCGGTGTCTTCACGCAGCGAGCCGCTGATGCTGGCGAACAAATCGTGCCCCTTGCTGCTGAAGGCGCCGATGACGCGGCGGCCCTGCCCCAGCATGGCGATCAGCGCGTTGTCCTTAGATGTAAAGAACCAGATCGGCCCACCGCTATCGCCTTCGATCTGTGCGGTCATCGGACGCGCGTGGCCGTCTTCGACACCGTCCAGGCCCAGCATCACGGTGCGATCTGATTTGAGCGCCTTCCAGAATTTTTCCTGCAACTCTTTGGTGTCTGCCATTTCGATTCCTGACATGCGCGTGATACGCGGGTGAGCCAGTCTGGAACTCGCTCTGACCACAGCATGTGACGATGCGCACTCTCGTTCTACACATTGCGACAACGCAATTCTGCTTGGGCACCAATACCAACATCGTCACCAGCGCGCGCCTTGGCAGAGGATGGTGGCGAACTTCGCACACGCACCCTTGCATTCGCAAAAAAAGAATCAAATAAGCGGATCACGGTTATAGTACAAACGCTACTGATGCAGCGCATCTGCGCGCGAAAGAAAAAACAGTAGCGCCGATGGTAGAAGCGACGAAAATCAGCCATAAACATGGGCACACACTGCGATTTAATCGTAAATTATTTATTTTATATAATTTTAATTAATCCACTCAGATCGCCCAACTCCAAGAAAAACATACAGGTTAAGATAATAATGACATATATGCCTAAAATTACATTCCTGCGTGCTTCCTGCGCGGCCCTAGCCTTCCTAGTGATTACCGACGTGCCTGCAAGCACAAATTCGGTCAACCTCTCCGCCGGCACCATCGTGCAGCACGTTGTTCCGACTGCTCAGCGAGATGAGAGTGCTTCCTACTGGACCCTCGGACGGATGCAAGCTGCTGTTTCCGCATTATTCGTGGATGCCAACCCGGTCGACGGCGACCCGCCAGAGTTGCAGAATTCGGCATTGGCCCATGGGAAAAACCGGAGCGGAAAGTTGAAGTTGGTGACAAGATCGGTGCCAACGCCGAAGACGGTTCCGTCCGTGCCGGTTCCAGGATTCTCCCCCGCAGCCCACCTCGGCGTGGTCTTCTTTCGAGCGAACGGCATAGATCAGCGCTGCACTGGCAATGCGGTCGTCTCCGATTCCGGGAACGTCGTAGCCACCTCGGGGCGATGCGTCTCTGCCCTAGCAGGCAAGTTTGTGTCGGACTTGGTGTTCGTGCCAGCCTACAACGGTACCGCCCCCTATGGTGTTTGGCCTGCGACGACCATCACGGCCGATGATCGCTGGGTCTCAGAGCGAGCCGTGGACTACGATACGGCCTTCTTCCAGGTGCAAGCTCCCATGACAATGAAGCTCTCTGGCGCCACTTTGTCGAATACTGTAGGAGCGTCTGGCGTTCGCTTTGACGGTCAGCAGGACGACAACGAATATCGGGTAACTGGCTACAACACCGACCCTGGCGCCAATGGGAACACGCCTGTCAGCGTGACCAGCACAGCAGAGCCGAACCCATGGATGAACAAGGACTATGCCATTGAAGGCCTGGAGTGGGACGCACGCTCCGGTGTCAGCGGCTCACCGTGGGTTTCGACCGACGAGGATCCCGTGCAGGACGTCGAAGTCGGCATGACCTCATTTGCCTATAAGCAGTTCACCCACGCTTCGTTCGGTCCTCAGTGGACGTCAGCAATCCGTAACCTGTATCAGACCGCAGCAGCCTCGAACTAAGGAAGCTCTGAACAACGGACCACAGATACGCGACACGACCCGCCTCATGTTGAGGAGTGATCCATGCAACTGACGTTCGGTGACGCTGAGGGCCTAGGCAAGCGCAAACAGACCTTGGGAAGGCGACGCTTTGCAGCGCGGCGTAGGTTGAGCTTCATGGCCTTGTAAACGCGATAGATGCGTTTGGGATTCCAACCTGGTTGCTGCTTGCGAAGGTAGTCGCTGCACTTCCAGAAGCCACGACTGGGGTGCGCTTCAACGTAACGCGCGATCTCGGCAATCAGCTCGGCATCGCGCACCGTCCAGTCCAGAGGCGGTGCATACCAAGCGGCACGCGACAGCCCGACGCATGCACAGGACCGGCGCAACGGCCGCGCGTGGACCTCGATAAGGAACCGCACCGCCTCGCGTTTACGCGCCGGCCCTAGAGTTTTTTTGCGATCAGGTCCTTCATCGCCGCGTTGTCGAGCGCCAACTCGGCGTACATCCGTTTGAGCTTGGCGTTCTCGGACTCGAGCTCCTTGACCCGCCGCAGCTCGGACGCCTCCAAGCCGCCGTACTTGCTCTTCCACTGGTAATAGGTCGCCGTGCTGATGCCGACTTGGCGACAGATGTATTTGACTGGAACGCCTGCGTCGGCCTGCTTCAGCGTGGCGATGATCTGTGTCTCGGTGAACTTCGATGTGCGCATGGAACCTCCTGACTTGGAACGATGCCAGAAAGATCTACTTATGCGGTGTCTGCGGATCGGGGGAGCTTACGGTCCCACCGCGCAAGCTCTGCCCCTTGCGCGACAGGTGCGCGTTGACCCGACTGAACAGCTTGCGCGCCAAATCGTGGTGCTCCAACAGATGGCAGAAGTTGAGAATCGTGGTCTTGTCCGGCACCTCATCCAGCCCGCCGATCTTGGCGAAACGGCGCATCGGCACCGTGTCGTACAGCGCTTCTTCCGCCGATGGATCGCTCAGCGCATACCACTGCTGCAAAAAGTGGATACGCAGCATCGTTTCCAACCGATACGGCTGGCGCCCTGGCTGCCCCAACGTCGGGTAGTGCGGCTCGATCAGCGCCAGCAGGTCCTTCCACGGCACGACCTGGTCCATCTCGGCCAAGAACACCTCACGCAGCGTCCGCTTGCGCTTGCCGTTGTACTCCGCGTCGCCGAAGGTCAGTTGCATCAAATTTTCCACTCGGGTCGTTGGTCGATTGTGGCAGATCAGGATGGGTTGTTCAGAGTTTCTTTAGGCTATCGCCTATGGCTGCTTGGGGTGGCACCTATCCTCATTCAAAGTCTTGCAGAGGATAGTAAAGGCCCTATTAAATTCAGGCTATTGCCATGAACGCTACATTCAAAATCATATGGAGCCATGCAGTCAGTGCATGGGTGATCGTGTCAGAGTTGGCAAATAATTCCAAAGGTAAGCGGGTAGTATCCAGGAGGTTGTCCCGGAGCGCCTCATTGGGTTGCGCTTTGCTTTCATTCGCTGGCTTCATAAGCATAGCTCAAGCCACCGACGTTCAGGATCCAGCACACCAGTACAATGGCGGAATATTCGCTACTTACGGGTATGGGTCACAAAGTAGCCAGCCGTACTGCAATGTTCTTTCCTGGAAGGTTGCCAATCAGCAGAATTACAGTTATGGCGCTAATGGTGAATCCCAGGATAACTGGGGAAGGGTGAGAGACTCTTTTAAATACTACGGTCTCAAGACAACTTGTGGTTTTAGTGATGCCGCAACCCAGCAGAACAGAATTCTTGTTTGGGCTAACGACGACAACTCGAATGCGGTCAACATGACTGTTGGCGGGAAGCTTTATGCCAATACCGCGGCATATCTGAATAACGCGACGATCAACAATCTGACGCTGACCGGTGATCTCAATATTCCATATTTCTCAGTGACCTCGTCTCAGGCGACGGGCACTGCGAGTGGCGCAGAAGCCATCGCTATCGGCATGGGAAGTACCAACGCCGGTGGCGAGAGCTCGATCGCCATCGGCAACGGTGCGCTGGCCTCAGGTCAAAATTCGATTGCGCAAAGCAAGGGCAGTGTCGCATCCGGCCTGAACGCTATCGCCTTGGGTGTCAACAGCGAAGCGTCATCCAGCGAGGCAGTCGCCATGGGCTCCGATGCCAAGGCTAGTGGAATCCAATCCACCGCAATGGGCGCGAGTGCAGCTGCTGCGTCTGCAAATTCGACGGCGATCGGCTATGGCGCATCGGCGGGTCAGGATGGTTCGGTTGCGTTGGGTGCTTCCAGTACCACCGCGGCCGTCGTGGCCACGGTATCCGGCAGCATCAACGGCACCTTGTACACCTATGCCGGCACTGAACCGGTCAGCACCGTCAGCGTGGGTGCTGCGGGTAAAGAGCGCACCGTTACCAACGTGGCGGCCGGGCGGGTCTCGGCTAGCAGTACCGACGCGGTGAACGGTTCGCAGTTGTTTGCGACCAATGTCGAAATCGGCAAGCTGGGCGAGACTATCGATGGTATCCAGAGCGGAACGAGTATGAAATATCTGCATGTCAATTCGGATGGTGCGGAAAGCGTTGCCACTGGCGCTGATAGTGTCGCGATCGGTGCCGGAGCCGTTGCGGGGCAGGCCATGGACGTGGCGGTCGGTTTTGGCGCAAGCAGCTCGGCGGTCAGCGCGGTGAAGTCCGTAAAGCTTGGTGATACCACCTACAACTTTGCCGGAGGCGCTCCCATTGGTGCGTTCAGCGTGGGCGCGGTTGGAGCAGAGCGCCAGATCCAGAATGTTGCTGCCGGTCGCCTGAGTGCAGACAGTACCGACGCGGTGAACGGTTCGCAGTTGTTTGCGACCAATACGGAGGTCGGTTCGGTCGGGACCAAGGTCAAGGAAGTGGGTGACCAGATCACCACGATCAATACGACGATCCAGAATCTGCAGGATGGCAAGGGCGTGAAGTACGTCAATACCAACTCGACGGGCGACGACAGCGAGGCCACTGGTGCTGACAGCACTGCCTTGGGCGTAGCTGCTAAAGCCAGTGGCGATAGCTCTATTGCGATCGGCAACGGCGCATCGGCGGGTCAGGATGGTTCGGTTGCGTTGGGTGCTTCCAGTACCACCGCGGCCGTCGTGGCCACGGTATCCGGCAGCATCAACGGCACCTTGTACACCTATGCCGGCACTGAACCGGTCAGCACCGTCAGCGTGGGTGCTGCGGGTAAAGAGCGCACCGTTACCAACGTGGCGGCCGGGCGGGTCTCGGCTAGCAGTCCCGT
>NZ_QEYV01000012.1:0-321181 GCF_003992815.1 Xanthomonas sp. DAR33341
GACCGCCTCGATCTTGAACTCATCCGTATACCGCTTACTGCTCATGGACACCTCCGAATCAGCCATTTTCCATGGCCTTGAGATGTCTAGGAAATCCTGGGCGTATCAGGCTTCGCCATTACAGTCTGCGGACTGAGCAGGCGTATGTAAGCTGGATCCGACGCTTCATTCTGGCAAGTGGCCAACGGCATCCAGGACAGATGGGACAAGTAGAGGGCGAGGCGTTTCTCACCGAATTGGCGGCGCGGGGCCAGGTGTCGGCCGGCACGCAGGAGGTCGCGCGCTTGCTGACGATGCTGGAGGGGAATTGTCGGCTGGTGGCGGGGCTGCTGTATGTCAGCGGGATGCGGTTGCTGGAATGCCTGCGCTTGCGGAGCAAGGCGATGGACATAGTTCGCGGCGAAATTGCAGTGCGCGATGGCTGGGACGCGAGCATCTGCGGTATGTGGTCCGCTGGACGGGCTCAGCCGTCTTGATAGTGACGCGGAACATGCGGGGCGAGCGATGCAGTGATAGAACGCTTGCCACCACGTTATCGATATCGACATCGCGTGCTCTGAATAACCAGAGCACGTGATGACGACGGCCAATCGCCGCACTGGCTTGCAGCGACCCAGCGGCTGACTGCAAGCAAGCGGCGATAACTGCGTTGCATCAGCATGGCCCACCGATGCGTCGCATTGCGCTTACCACAAGAAGCCAGCTCACCACGCCGCGATCGCTGGCACTAACCGTCCAACAACGCCTTATCCCGCACCGCACCCTTGTCCGCACTGGTGGCCAGCAACGCGTACGCCTTCAACGCGGTGGTGACCTTGCGTGGGCGCACCTCCACCGGCTTCCAGCCCTTGGCGTCCTGCTCGGCGCGACGCAGCGCGAGTTCCTCGTCCGAAATCAGCAGATTGATCGAACGATTGGGAATGTCGATCAGGATCCTGTCGCCTTCGCGCACCAGGCCGATCGCGCCGCCTGCGGCGGCTTCCGGCGATGCGTGACCAATCGATAACCCCGAGGTGCCGCCGGAGAAGCGGCCGTCGGTGAGCAGGGCGCATTGTTTGCCCAGGCCCTTGGATTTGAGATAGCTGGTGGGGTAGAGCATTTCCTGCATGCCGGGGCCGCCCTTGGGGCCTTCGTAGCGGATGACCACCACATCACCTGCGACCACCTCATCGGCGAGGATGCCTTTCACAGCAGCATCCTGGCTCTCGAACACGCGGGCAGTGCCTTCGAACACGTGGATGGATTCGTCCACGCCTGCAGTCTTCACCACGCAGCCGTCGCGGGCGATATTGCCGTACAGCACAGCCAGGCCGCCTTCCTGCGAGAACGCATGTGCGACATCGCGGATGCAGCCGTCGCTGCGGTCGGTATCCAGGCTGTCCCAACGCGTGGCCTGGCTGAAGGCGATCTGCGTGGGAATGCCGGCCGGGCCGGCTTTGTAGAACGTGTGTACGTTTTCATCGTCGGTCTGGGTGACATCCCATTGCGCGATGGCATCGGCCAGCGTGCGTGCGTGCACGGTGGCGGCGTTGGTATGCAGCAGGCCGCCGCGTGCGAGTTCACCGAGAATGGCCATGATGCCGCCGGCGCGATGCACATCTTCGATGTGGTACTTGGGCGTATTCGGTGCGACCTTGCACAGTTGCGGCACGCGCTTGGACAAGCGGTCGATATCCTGCATGCCGAAGGCAACCTCGCCTTCCTGCGCGGCGGCGAGCAGGTGCAGGATGGTGTTGGTCGAGCCACCCATGGCGATATCCAGCGTCATCGCATTTTCGAAGGCTTCGAAGGTGGCGATGCCGCGCGGCAGGGCAGTGGGATCTTCGCCGCCGTACCAGCGGTGACACAGTTCCACCGCCACGCGTCCGGCGCGCAGAAACAGTTGCTCGCGGTCCGCGTGCGTGGCGACCACCGTGCCGTTGCCGGGCAACGACAGGCCCAGCGCTTCGGTCAGGCAGTTCATCGAGTTGGCAGTGAACATGCCCGAGCACGAGCCGCAGGTGGGGCAGGCGCTGCGTTCGAACTCGGCCACCTTTTCGTCGGAGGCGCTGTCGTCGGCGGCAATCACCATCGCATCGATCAGGTCGAGCTTGTGCTCGGCCAGCTTGGTCTTGCCGGCTTCCATCGGGCCGCCGGAGACGAACACGGTGGGGATATTGAGCCGCAGCGCGGCCATCAACATGCCGGGGGTGATCTTGTCGCAGTTGGAGATGCACACCAGCGCGTCGGCGCAATGCGCGTTGACCATGTATTCGACCGAGTCGGCGATGATCTCGCGGCTGGGCAGCGAATACAGCATGCCGTCATGGCCCATCGCGATGCCGTCGTCCACGGCGATGGTGTCGAACTCTTTGGCCACGCCGCCGACGCGTTCGATCTCGCGCGCGACCAGCTGGCCAAGATCCTTCAGGTGTACATGCCCGGGCACGAACTGCGTGAACGAGTTGGCGATGGCGATGATGGGCTTGTGGAAGTCGCCATCGCGCATGCCGGTGGCACGCCACAGGGCGCGGGCGCCGGCCATGTTGCGGCCGTGGGTGGAGGTTTTGGAACGGTACTCGGGCATGGCGAATTCGACGGCTGATTGGCGAGCGGTGGCTGGCAATTAGAGCGCGTCGTGACTGTTGCTGCTGCAACCGTCACCGCACGCGCAGGGTCCGCACGTTAGCACGCCCGCCGGCGTGCACTCGCAGTGCAGCGGCGGGCGTTGCCGGCATGCCGCGCAGTTGCCGCTCCGGCGCCATCGGCTCATGGGCCCGCACCTGCGCAGCGCCGTTGGCCTGTCATGTAATGCGATGTAAACGTATGCGCCCGGGCATGCAGTGGCAGGAGTGCGAACCGGCGCGCAGATCCGGGCGCTGGGGCGCGGCCACTATCGAGAGGGGTCGGTGCGGCCGAGGGGAGCTGCGCCGGCGAGGATCTTTCCAACGGCACCGCAGGAGGCGCCCCTATGTCCGACCATCCATCTCCACGCCGTGCACCAGCGGCAGCGCCCCACTCCACCACGCCACCGGTCGCCGGCGGCATCACCCGCCGTCGCGTCCTGCAAGGGGCGGCCGGCGCCGCGGTCGTGGCCACTGCCGGCTGGGCAGGCCGCGCAGCCGCGCAAAGCGCCAGCCTGCCGTTCGCTGGCCTCAACCTGTCCGGTTTGGCCTCCAATAGTTATGTGGAAAACGCCGAGATCGGCACGCATTACCGCGCCATCACTGCCCAGCATGTGGCCGCGGCAGGAAGCAGCCCGCTCTTCCGTCTGCCGACCACCGCCGCGCGCTTCACGCGTGGGCAGGGCGCGCCGTTGAACGAGAGCTACTGCAAGCAGGTGCAGGACGCGTTGGACAATATCGCAGCGCGCGGCAAGCGCGCCATCGTGGAGCTGCACGATTACATGCGGCTGCCGCAGCGGGTGGCGGCCAAGAGCGGATACCGGCGCGACGCCAGCGGTGCAGTCGTCGATGCGCGCGGCAATCGTGTGGGCGATCTGGCGGCGGCCGAGCTGTGGGCCGACACCTATCCGCTGCGCAACTTCAATTACGTGGGCTATCTGGACGGTCGCGACCAGCTGCTCAAGCTCTACGAATACCGGGTGATCGGAACGCCGGGGTGCACGCTCTACAACGACGCCGGCCTGCCGGATCTGTGGGCGCGTATCGTCAACCGGTTCAAGCAGCATCCGGCGATGTTCGGCTGGGGCGTCATGAACGAGCCGTACCAGGGCGCCGAGCGCAATGCGGATGGCACGGTGCTGTCGATGGCCGCACATTGGCAGAAGACCGCCACCGCCTGCTCCAAGACCATCATCGACCGCGATCGAAACCATTTCGTTTTCGTGTGCGGCAACGGCTATGCCAGCGCCCGGCGCTGGCAGGACGATTCGATGGACCTGTTCGACATCCCGGACCCGTACGATCGCATCGTGTACGAGGCGCACAACTATCTCGACAACAACGGCAGTGGGGGCGGCAACTGGATTGGCCCCGGTGGGCGCAACGAGGTGATCCAGCCGGATACCGGCATCAACATGGTCAGCCCGTTTATCGAAGCGCTGCAGCAGGCCGGCAAGCGCGGTTATCTCGGCGAGCACGGCTATCCGGCCGGCAATCGCAGCGCGGAGATCGCCACCACGCGCATGCTGGCGCATCTGCAGGCCTACAACATTCCCAGCACGCAATGGTGCTTCGGCCCCGGGTGGCCGGACGACGACGTGCTTGGCATGAGCCGCGACGTGGGTGCGGACATCCAGGCCAAGGCCAATCTCGCCGCCGTACAGGCGTTCTTCGACGTGCGCCTGTCCAGCTACATTCCGCCCCGCTAGCCGGCAGCGCCGCCGCTGCCGGGAGGTGGCGGCGGCTTACACTGCGGCATGCACATGGACATCCCCTGCCGCGCTGGCTGCGCGGCCTGCTGTATCGCCCCATCCATCAGTTCGGCCATTCCCGGCATGCCGCATGGCAAGCCGGCGGGAGTGCCATGCGTGCAACTGGACGGGCAGGGCCGCTGCCGCCTGTTCGGCCTGCCGACGCGGCCAGCGGTCTGCACCAGCCTGCGTCCGTCCCCGGACATGTGCGGTGCTTCGCGCGCGCAGGCGCTGGCCACGTTGACGGCACTGGAGCACGCCACCCAGCCTTAGCTGCGCGCACCCCGGTCGTCGCGCCCGCGCAGACAGGTGCGCCTGTGCTGCGGCTCAGCTGGCGGGTGAGGCGCCCAGGTATTGGTCCTTGAGCCGCACGTAATGTTGCGCGGAGTAATGCAGGCTTTCGATTTCCTTGTCGCTGAGCGTGCGCGCCAAACGTGCAGGATTGCCCAGCCACAACTCGGCTTCGCCGACCACCTTGCCCGGGCCGACCACCGCACCGGCACCGACGAAGCCATAGCGCCTGACGGTGGCGCCATCGAGCACGCAGGCGCCCATGCCGATCAGGCACAGGTCTTCGATGGTGCAGGCATGCAGGATGGTGCCGTGGCCGACGGTGACGTCCTCGCCGATCACGGTGGGGTAGCCGGCCTTGTTGAACGGGCTGTGGTGGCTGACGTGAATGATGGTGCCGTCCTGCACGTTGGTGCGCGCGCCGATCTGCACATGATTGACGTCCCCGCGAATCACGGTGCCCGGCCAGATCGAGACGTCATCGCCCAGGCTCACCTTGCCGATGATGGTGCAGGCAGGATCGACGTAAACGCGGGCACCCAGCTGCGGGGTGTGGTCCAGGAAGGAGCGAATCGGTGTCACGGCATCTCCGTCAGGTCAGCGTGCCGCCCACTGCGGACACGCTGCGGATGATACCTGCGCTGCGGTTGCCGCTGCGGCAGCGGCAATGCGCTGAAGCAACGAACACCCGGATGCAATACGTGCGAGGTCGTTGGCAGACGTGGCCGGGTGGGGCAACGTCCAATGGATTGTGTCGTGCCGGCGGATATTCCAAAAGCCGCGGACAGCACGTCACGCGATGCATCCGAGGACATCGCAGCGCTGGCCAAGCGCGTTGGCGCATTTCCGATAAGCGCACAGCGCTGCGGTCATTCGTCTTGAACCGGGTGTGCAATCGGCTAGCGTGTGCAGTCGGTCGCGACCGACTGCGCATCGGTGATTGCACGCATCGCTGCCCCGCCGCGCAGCCGGCCTTGCACACTGCGCCGTTCAACGCGACTGCAGCGCCTTCGGGCCTATCCTTTCTCGCACTACAGGGCATGCCAATGCGTCAGCACACTGCATCGTTTGGGCACTTCGTGCTGGAGCGCATGACACCGTTTCAGTGGAGGGCCGTGGCGGTGTGCGTGTTGCTGACGATGCTCGACGGCTTCGATGTGATGGCGATGGCGTTCACCGCACCGCACGTGTCGGCGGATTGGCAGCTGTCGGGCAAGCTGCTGGGCATGCTGTTCAGCGCGGGCCTGATCGGCATGGCGCTTGGCGCACTGGGGTTGGCGCCGTTGGCAGACCGCATCGGCCGTCGCGCGCTGACGCTGGCATGTCTGGCGATCCTGACCATCGGCATGGGCATGTCCGCACTGGCCAGCACTGCATGGCAGCTCGGGGCGCTGCGGCTCCTGACCGGTCTGGGGATCGGCGGTATGTTGGCCTGCGTTGCGGTCACGGCAGGGGAGTTTTCCAGCCCCCGTTGGCGCAACACTGCCATCGTGCTGCAGGTGACCGGCTACCCGGTCGGTGCCACGCTGGGTGGCATGATTGCCGAACTGTTGATGCAGCAATGGTCGTGGCCCGCGGTGTTCGTCCTCGGGGCGGTGGCATCGTTGCTGTGTGTGCCGTTGGTGCTTGCATTCCTGCCCGAGTCGCTGGAGTTCCTGATCATGCGCCGGCCACCCGATGCCCTCGCGCGCTTCAACGCCGTGCTGGCCCGGATGGGGCTGTCGCCGCACGACGCATTGCCGCCGCTACCGCCGCAGTCTGCCACGCAGCCACAAGGCTATTCGGCCCTGTTTGACGTTGCCATGCGGCGGCACACGCTGCTGATCGCGCTTGGCTTTTTCTCGCTGATGTTTGCGTTTTACTTCGTGATCAGCTGGACGCCGAAGCTGCTGGTGACCGCTGGCTCGTCGGCCACGGAGGGCGTCACGGGCGGGGTGCTGTTGAATCTTGGAGGCATCTGCGGCGGCTTGCTGTTCAGTGGGTTGGCATCGTGCGTGCGGCTGTCGCGCCTGACGGTCGGATCCCTGTTGCTGATGGGCTTGGCGATGCTGGCCTCCGGCCTGTGCAGTACGCAGTTGAGCTGGGCGCTCGCCGTCGCCTTGCTCACCGGGGCAGCGATGTTCGCTGCGGTGGGCGGCATGTACGCCATTGTGCCGATCGTCTTCAACGCTGCGGTGCGCTCGACTGCGCTGGGCTGGGCGATCGGGGTGGGGCGCTTCGGTGCGATCTTGTCGCCGTTCTGTGCCGGGACGTTGCTGGACGCCGGATGGTCGCCGGCCATGTTGTATCTGGCCTGCAGCGTGCCGTTGCTGTTCGCCGTCGTCGCCGTGCTGGGGATGCGGCTGCCGAACCGCTGAGCGGCCCGCCCACAGCCGCGTCCGGCGTCACCTCCAGGCCTTCCGTCGATCCGGTCGCGCGCCAAAGAAATCGTGCTGTGTGCCGATAACACCGCAGACCGCCAAGTCGTGGCGGGCTTTCCCTGGACATTGTGCAGACCAGCGCCGGCATGCTCAGAACCATCGACTCAGATCAACTCCGCCCCGGCATGTATGTCTACAAGCTGCTGGGCGCGTGGGTGCACCATCCGTTCTGGAAGACATCGTTTCTGGTCGATTCCGACGATGTGGAGAAGATCCATGACAGCCGCATCGAGCAGCTGGTAATCGACACCGCGCGCGGGCTCGATGTGGAGGCGCCCATCACCTCTGGCGCGTCCGCCGAACCGGGCGTGCCGCCGAGCCCGGCGCCTGCCCCGGCGCCGGCAGCGCCCGAACCGCCGGAGCCTGCTGCCACGTCCCGCAGCGTGCGCACCAACAGCGTGACCGCCCAGGTCGGCATCGAAGCGGAGGTGGTGCGCGCGCGGCGCATCTTCGAAGACGGCCGCGACATGGTCGAGGCGATGTTCCGCGATGTGCGGCTGGGGCGCACCGTCGACACAGAAGCGGCCATGCCGCTGGTGGAAGCCATCAACGACTCGGTGCTGCGGCATCCGCAGGCCTTGATCAGCGTGGCGCGGCTCAAGACCGCCGACGACTACACCTATCTGCATTCGATGGCCGTGGCCGGGCTGATGAGCGGTTTGGCGCGCCAGCTCGGCCTGCCCGAATCGCAGGTGGTGGAAGCGGCGATGGGCGGCCTGCTGCACGACATGGGCAAGGCGGTGACACCGTTGGAAATTCTCAACAAGCCCGGCCGGCTCACCAACGAAGAGATGGAGGTCATGCGCAAGCATCCGCTGGACGGGCATCGGCTGCTGGTGGCCGGCGGCGTGCAGAACGCGGTGGTGCTGGAAATCGCGTTGCATCACCACGAAAAGATGGATGGCAGCGGCTACCCGAATCAATTGGTGGGCGAGAATATTTCGTTGATGTCGCGGATGGGCGCGGTCTGCGATGTCTACGATGCCATCAGTTCGGACCGGCCTTACAAACGCGGTTGGGATCCGGCCGAATCGCTCAAGCAAATGGCGTCCTGGAAGGGCCATTTCGATCCGGTGGTGTTCCAGGCCTTCGTGCGCCGGCTGGGGATTTATCCGGTCGGCTCGCTGGTGCGGCTGGAGTCGCAAAAACTTGCGGTGGTCATCGAACAGACGCCCGATGCGCTGCTCAAGCCCAAGGTGCGCGTGTTCTATTCGGCCAAGCTGCGCAGCCACGTGTTGGTGCAGGACATCGACCTGTCGCGTCCGGACTGCCATGACCGCATTGCGCAGATGGAAAGTCCTGCCGAATGGGGCTTCCGCGATCTGGAAAAGCTCTGGCTGCCCTGAGCGGGCTGCACAGGCGTTGAGCCGATGGCCTTCGCTGCAATGCGCGCGGTGCGTCATGCGCGCCGATCACCGTGACACCACCTGCACAGGTAGCGCCCAGCCCATGCGATGCGCTTGCGGTCCTGGCCGCGCCCGCGGCCGCCAAGCCCGCGGGCGCTCCTGCTAGCGAACGCGACCATGCTGCGCTGCAGCTTGGCAAGGTAGTTATGATCAATAACTATTCTGGAACGCAATCACTTGCCGACCGGAATCATGTCTCAGCCTTGCCCGGATCACCGCCGCCCCCCATCAGCCGCAGCGCTGGCCCGCCGTTGCAAGCTGGGTGCGTGGCACGGTGGTGTGGCTGACACACCCACCGCCCGTGCACCAGCAGAGGGCCTGTCCACATGGGCGGGCCCGGTGGCGTCTACAATGCGGTGCACGCCGTGGATCGGCGTTGCGGATGCGGCGCATTGCGCGTACCGGTCCGCCCGCTGCCTTCGTCGCGAGAACCGCCATGCCCGTCACCGCCCTTGCTACGCCCTTGCCCGATGCCGTCACCACGGTGGATCAGGCGCGGCTGCTGCGGTTGCTGGGGTATCGCATCACCCGCACCGAATTGATGGTGCGGCGGATGTTCCAGGAGTGCGTGGCCGCGTTCGACCTCAAGCCGGTCGACTTCTCGCTGCTGATGCTGGTGGATGGCAACCCGGGCATCAACCAGCGCCAGATCGGCGATGTGCTGCACGTGTCGCCGCCGAATCTGGCGATCGTGGTGGCCAGGCTGGTCAAGCGTCGCTTGCTGCGGCAGGTGCGTGGTCGGCAGGACCGGCGCATGCAGCACCTTTCGCTCACCGCGGCCGGTGCCGCGCTCCTGGCCGCCGCCGAGGCCGAAGTACTGCGCATGGAACAGCAACTCAGTGCCGTACTCGGTTCCAGCGAAGCCCCGTTGTTGCGCGCCCTGGACCGTCTGGACCGTCTGGACACGCCGTAACCCGCCTCCGTCGGCGGCCCGCCGCCCGGCAGCGATTCTCAACGAACGTTTCCACTGCACGTGCTGTGCGTCGCGCGGGGCGCGCGCTTGCCTGACGTTTGTGATGTGGCACGCACCGCTGTTCCTTTCCAACGCTGGAGATCCCTGCAGTGATTCGATCATCGGTGATGCGTGGCGCGGGTGTGGCAGCAGGCTGGCGGCTGCGCGCGTTGCTCTGCCTGGCGGCAGGCCTGGCAGCGGGCGCGGCGCCTGCGCAAAGTGCGCCACAGAGCGCGGCGCTGACCAATGGCATCAACACCGGGGGCACCAGTTTCCTGGATGGCTTTACCAGCACCACGCCCGGCTTGGCGGTCGTCACCTATCTGCGGCACAACGCGCTGGATGCCATCAAGGACGCACGTGGCAACGATATCCCGGTGTTCGACAATCCGCGGATCGATTCCACCGTGTTGCTGACCCAGTTCGCTTACGTCACGCCCTATCAGGTATTCGGCGGCTCGCTCGGCATCACTGCGCTGGTGCCGCTGGTCAATCTGGATGCCTCTTTCGGCCGCAACAGCATTGCCACGCTGCGCGACAATGGCGCCGGCGTGGGTGATGTGACGTTCGGACCGTATCTGCAAATGCCACCTTTGATACGAAACGGGCGACCGGTGTTCTCGCAGCGGTTCGAATTCGACGCCGTGGCACCGATTGGCAAGTACGACGGCAATCGCGATCTCAACCAGAGCTCCGGTTATTGGTCGCTCATTCCAAGCTACGCATTCACGGTGCTTCCCACGCCCACATGGGAACTCAGCGCACGCATCAACTACATCTACAACTTTCGCAGCGAGCGCCGTCCGAATTTGCCGCCAGGCTTCGACTTCCGCAATGGTCAGGCAGGCGATGCGGGATGGATCAATTTCGCCACTTCCTGGGAAGTGGCACCGAAGCTGCGGCTGGGCATCAATGCCTATTACCTGGCCCAGTTCCGCGACAACCGCACCAACGACCAGCGCGTGCCGGACAGCCGTCAGCGCGCGTTCTATGCAGGGCCGGGCGGCGTGTGGCGCTTTGATGCGAAAAACATCCTGTTCGCCAACGTCTATCTACCGGTGGAGGTCAGGAATGCCGCGTCCGGCAACAACGTCAATTTCGAGTATGTCCATGTGTTCTAGCGCCGGCACGGCTGGCTCCTTTGGAGGATGGCGATGAATTTGCAGAACAAGACGATCGTGGTGACCGGCGTGGCGTCGGGCATTGGCGCGGAGGTCGCACGGCTGGCACGGTTTCATGGCGCCAAGGTGATCGGGGTCGATCGCACGCCCGTGCAGATGACCCTGCACGGCTTTCATCAGGCCGATCTTGGCGACCCGGCGTCCATCGATGCCCTGGTGAAGGCGTTGCCGAACCAGATCGATGCGTTGGCGAATATTGCCGGCGTGCCCGGCACCGCGCCGCTGGATGTGGTGGCGCGAGTGAACTATCTGGGCTTGCGCCATCTGACCCAGGGGCTGCTACCGCGCATCGTGTCGGGCGGTTCCATCATCAATGTGGCCTCGATCCTGGGCGCCGAATGGCCGCAGCGTCTGGACCTGCACAAGCAGCTGGCGGCAACCGACAGCTTCGAAAGCGGCAGCGCGTGGCTGGCGGCGCATCCGGTGGCGCACGACACCTGCTACCAATACTTCAAAGAGGCCTTGATCGTGTGGACCTTGCTGCAATCGCGGCCCTGGTTCGCCGACCACGGCGTGCGCGTGAACAACGTATCTCCGGGCCCGGTGTTTACCCCAATCCTGGGCGATTTTGCTGCCATGCTCGGCGAGGAACGCGTCAAGGCAGACGCCAAGCGCATGACCCGCCCGGCGTATGCCGATGAAGTAGCCGAGGGCATCGTGTTTCTCGCATCCGACGCAGCCCGCTGGATCAACGGCATCACCCTGCCGATCGATGGCGGGCTGGCTTCCACAACGCTGTAATCCCCACACGTTTTTAGCAGGAGGCTAGACCATGAATGCTCTTACCAGCGCAACAGCCGCTGCGACCGACACGCCCGCGTGGCATGGCTGCATCTTCAATGGCGACTGGGTTCCCGGTCGTGGTGGCAGCCTGCCCATCCACGAGCCGGCAACCGGCGCCTTGCTGCATGAAGTCGGCAAGGCCGACCTGTCCGATCTCGCCGCTGCCATCGCACAGGCCAAGCAGGCACAGCGTGCCTGGTCCGCAACGCCGCCGCGCGAGCGCGCGGCCGTCTTTCATCGTGCTGCGCAGGCGATGCAGGCGCGCAGTGCCGAAGCCGCGTTGCTGATTGCGCGCGAAACCGGCGGCATCCTGCCCAAGGCGCAGCGCGAGGTGGACGAATCGGTGGTGTTCTACCAGCAGGCCGCCGCAATGCCGTTGCAGGCCAGCGGCCAGATGTTGCCGACATCAGCTGGTCAACTCAGCCTTGCGCGCCGCCTGCCGTTGGGCGTGATTGGGGTGATTTCGCCGTTCAATTTCCCCTTGATTCTGTCGCTGCGCTCGGTGGCGCCGGCGCTGGCGATGGGCAATGCGGTGATCCTCAAGCCGGACCCGCGTACTCCCTACACCGGTGGCGTGATCATCGCGCAGGTGCTGGAACAAGCCGGTCTGCCGAAGGGTCTGCTGCACGTGTTGCACGGCGATGGGCAGCTTGGCCAGGCGCTGGTGGAATCGCCGGATGTCCCGATGATTGCGTTCACCGGCTCCACGGCCGCCGGCCGCCGCATCGGCGAAATCGCCGGACGCCATCTGAAGAAAGTCTCGCTGGAACTGGGTGGCAACAACGCGGTGATCGTGCTTGACGACGCGGATCTGGATAAGGCTGCCTCGGCTGTCGCGTTCGGTGCGTACATGCACCAGGGCCAGATCTGCATGGCGACCGGGCGTGTCCTGGTGCACCGCAGTGTGGCGCAGGCACTGACCCAGCAACTGGCCGAAAAAGCGCGCCATTTGCCGGTGGGCGACCCGGTCAGCGGCACCGTGGCACTGGGTCCGATCATCGATCAACGCCAGCTGCAGCGCGTCGTCGACATCGTCAACGATAGCGTCGCAGCCGGCGCGGTCGTGGAGGCCGGCGCCACCCATGAGGGCCTGTTCTATGCGCCAACCGTGTTGTCCAACGTTCGCCCTGGCATGCGCGCGTTCGACGAAGAAGTGTTCGGCCCGGTGATCAACATCACCGTGTTCGACACTGATGATGAAGCTGCCGAGTTGGCCAACCAGGGCGAGTACGGGCTGGCGGCAGGCATTCTGTCGGCATCGGTCTCGCGGGCGCTGGCCCTGGGCGAGAAGTTGCACACCGGCCTGCTGCATATCAACGACCAGACGGTGGCCGACGAGGTCGTCAATCCATTCGGCGGCACCGGTGCGTCGGGCAACGGCACTAGCGTCGGCGGCCCCGCCGATTGGGAGCAGTACACGCATTGGCAATGGCTGACGATCAAGAACGAAGTGCCGCAGTATCCGTTCTGATCGCAATGGCTTGGTGATGGAGTGGCTGGCTCTGCCTCTCCATCGTTGCAGGATGACGGTATGTGCTGAGCCTATTCGCCTTCGTCGTCTGTGTAGGCCTGGCATCGTTTTTCTAGATGCAGGCGTAAGCTTGGTGAGTCGAGCGCGTGGTGCCCTCACCGCTCGCGGGACACGCCGTGAATCCATCCATGGAGGCTCGATGGCGGCATTCATGCCGCCAAGGAGCTTATAGGGACGCATTTGCAGCGTGTCCTGCGATGGCGGGCGCGCAAGGGCCCTGCAGCACGTCTGCAGATCGTCCCCTACCACGCGCACAGCGATTGAGTGAAGTCGTCCTGTTGGTCGCTTCTATTCACCGACTCGAAAGCGCGTCGGCGAGCAACCGGCGTGCCGTGCGAAGTAGCGACTGAAATAGGCAGCGTCGAAAAATCCAAGGCTGGCGGCAATCTGTTGCACGCTCAGGCTGGTGTAACGCAGTGTGCGGCGTGCTTCCAGCATGATCCTGCGCTGCAGCAGCTGCAATGCGGAGGCGCCAGCCAGGCGCTGGCACAACGCGTTGAGATGACCGGGCGTCACCCCAAGTTGATCGGCATAGCGGGAAATCGGCCAGTGGGCGCGATAGTGCTGGTCGATCAAGTCTTGATAAGCGCGCAGATGGCGTAGCGCCGGGTCCGCGTGCGGGCTGATTGCTGCGGCATGCCGGGCGCGCTCCAGTGCCGTACGCGCCATCCAGATGACCAGCTGCGCCGCTGCGGCCTGCGCTGCGACGTCATAGCCGATCGACCGGCGTGCGTGGTCCTGCGCAATGCTGCCAAACAACACATCCAGCCATTTGCGCGCATGCTGGGCGTGCACAACTACTGGCGCGGTCATGACTTGTTGCAGTAACGGCGCAGCGTTCAGCGCCGTCCTGACCAGCGGCATGCACAGGGTGATGACGTGGCCACGCACTGCCGGGTCGAAGGCAAAGCCATGCACGCAGAGCGGCGGAAGCCACACCACGCTGGCGCGGCGCAGGCGTTGCGTGCGCCCATCCAGCTGCAGCGTGGCCGGCCCGCGTTGCACATAGACCAGCTGCGCTAAATCCTCGTGTCGATGCGGGACGATCTGCCAGTCGTGCAGCCGGCTGCGTGCGGCGATCGACTCCCAATGCAGCAATTCAGCAGCGTCGGCGTGTTGCTCGCCATACAAGCCGAATGCAGGGACTGCGGCAGTGTCGGGAACGGATGTGGCCATCGTCGAAAAGTCCAAGGACTGCACGGAATCATCCCTTCAATGCGGCGCTTTGGCTACCGACACTGCAGGCATCGCCATCCAGGCCAGGAGCAGGGCATGCGAACGCAGGTTGCGATCATCGGCGCCGGACCATCGGGTTTGTTGCTGGGCGAACTGTTGCGGCTCGCCGGCATCGACTGCGTCATCATCGAGCGGCAGACGCCCCAGCATGTGCTGGCGCGCATCCGCGCCGGGGTATTGGAGCAGGGCAGTGTGGAACTGCTGCAGCGGGCCGGCGTCGGCGAGCGGTTGCAGCGCGAGGGCTTGTTGCATCACGGCTTCGAATTGTGCCTCGACGGTCAGCGCGAGCGCATCGATCTGCTGCGCGGCTGCGGACGTGGCGTTACGGTCTACGGGCAGACCGAGGTCACCGCCGATCTGATGCACGCGCGCCAACGCAGCGGGGCGCCCACGCATTACAACGCGCAGGATGTGACCCTGTGCGATGTGGAAGGCGCGACGCCCGCCGTGGAGTTCACACAGGACGGCCAGCGCAAACGCCTCCACTGCGACTACATCGTCGGCTGCGATGGTTATCACGGCATCAGCCGTGCCAGCATCCCCGCCGAGCGGCTGCGTCTGTTCGAGCGCGTGTACCCGTTCGGTTGGCTCGGTGTGCTGGCCGATACGCCACCCGTGCACGAGGAACTGATCTACGCACGCCACCCGCGTGGGTTTGCACTATGTTCGATGCGCTCGCCCACCCGTACGCGCTATTACATCCAGGTGCCAGCCAGCGCACAGGTGGAGGCCTGGAGCGATCAGGCGTTCTGGGACGAGTTGCGTGCGCGGCTCCCGCCTGCGTTGGCGGCGCAACTGGTCACCGGTGCATCGATCGAAAAGAGCATCGCACCGCTGCGCAGTTTCGTTGCCGAGCCGATGCAGTATGGTCGGCTGTTCCTGGCCGGCGATGCTGCGCATATCGTGCCGCCCACCGGCGCCAAGGGGCTGAATCTGGCGCTTGGCGATGTCGGCTTGTTGGCGCAGCTGTTCCAGCGTTGGAAGGCCAGCGGCGATGCTGGTGCGCTGGAGCAGTATTCGACATTGGCCTTGCAGCGGGTGTGGAAGGCCGAACGTTTCTCGTGGTGGATGACCACGCTGTTGCACCGTTTCGACGACGAAGACGCATTCACCGCGCGGCTGCACGGAGCGGAGCTGGACTATCTGCTCGGTAGCGAGGCGGGCCGCGCGACGCTGGCGGAAAATTATGCAGGTCTCCCCTTGGCTGCGCTGTCTGATTGATGGGGCATTGGTGATTGCGTAATACCAGCGCCACGTAGCGAGTCCCCATCACTGCGCTCGACTCTATACGGATTCAACGTCGCCTCAGCTCGATAAAAGCGATGCGTGCGCACAACAGCGCGTCCTCACAGACCACCTGAGTGATGCGCGTCAGCCGCACATGCGTCGCTTCCACTGCAGTCATCGCCCGCTCGACCGCAACATCCGGTCCATCCCGCGCACAGTGCGGCAGTATGCTGGCGCCCCCACTGGGGTGATGTTTTTCTCACCAACTGTTGCACAAGTATCCAGGTGCATTTCCAGGCGGCTAGCGGGCCGGTGAACGGCGCCGGTAGGGTGGCGATGACGCGTTAATGCGGCTGTGCGCGCGCGCGCGTCTTCCCCCGCTCAACGGACACGTTGCCGGCATCCCCGCTGAGCGCAATGCCACTCTCCACCCAGGAGTACTCCATGAAGAAGTTGCTCTCCCGTACCTTGTTGCTGGTCATGCTGGTCGCGCCAATGGCTGCGTTCGCGCAGACTGCGGTGACGGCCAATCCCAATCATCAGAAGATGCTGCTCGGCAGCACCTGGTATGAAACTGCAAACAAGCGGCTGGTCTACGATTTCTGGCGCACCGTGTTCGAAGCTGGCCAGGTGCAGTACGCGCCGATGTACATGGACAAGAACTACATCCAGCACAATCCGAACGTGGCCAATGGGCGCGATGCGTTTATCGCCTTCCTGACCGCATTCGTGAAGCCGACGCCGGTGCAGCCGCGGGTGCAACTGCCACTGGTCGCCATCACGGCCGATGGCGATCTGGTCACCCTGGTGTCGGTGCGCACCTTGCCCAACCCCAATAAGCCCGGCACCACCTACACCACTACCTGGTTCGACATGTTCCGGATCGAAAAGGGCCTGATCAAGGAACATTGGGACCCGGACACCATCGCCGGCCGTGCCAGCACCGGCGGCCAGTAACCGCTGCTGCACACCAGGCTTGGTTGCGTAGCCCTGCAGTTTTCTATGCGTATGGTCAATCAATATAAGCGCCTACCTCACGGTGGGCGCTGTCGTATCGGGGCACCAGTGTCAGCTGATGCGGAACCCCATCGTCGCTTCCACTGCTTGCTGCCAGCCGGCGTACAAGGCTTGGCGCTTGTCGTCGGCCATGGCCGGTTCGAAGCGGCGATCCACTGCCCATTGCTTGGCGATTTCTTCGCGGCTGCTCCAGAACCCGGTTGCCAGCCCGGCCAGGTACGCCGCGCCCAGTGCAGTGGTTTCGGCCACCTCCGGGCGGAGTACCGGCACATTGAGGATGTCGCTCTGGAACTGCGCCATGAAGTCGTTGGCGATGGCGCCGCCGTCGGCACGCAGCTCTTTCAGTTCGATGCCGGAATCGCTCTGCATTGCGGTAAGAACATCGCGGGTCTGGTAGGCCATCGATTCGACTGCCGCACGCACGAAGTGTTCCTTGGTGGTGCCACGCGTCAACCCGAACACGGCGCCGCGAATGTCGCTGCGCCAGTACGGCGCGCCCAGGCCAACGAAGGCCGGCACGATGTACACGCCATCGTTGTCGCCGGCACGCTCGGCGTAGGCCTGCGAGTCGCTGGCCTTGCCCAGCATGCGCAAGCCGTCGCGCAGCCACTGCACCACCGAGCCGGCAACGAAGATCGCGCCTTCCAATGCGTATTCGACCTTGCCGTCGATGCCCCAGGCAATCGTGGTCAACAAGCCAGCCTTGGATGCCACCGCCTTGTCGCCGGTGTTCATCAGCATGAAACAGCCGGTGCCGTAGGTGTTTTTCGCCATGCCCGGCTCGAAACAGGCCTGGCCGAACAACGCGGCCTGCTGGTCGCCGGCGATGCCAGCGATGGGTACCTGTTCGCCGTAAAAATACTGGGTCTGGGTCATGCCATACACCTCGCTGGACGAACGCACTTCCGGCAGCATCTGCGCGGGGACGTCCAACATCGCCAGCAGTTCAGCATCCCACTGAAGCGTGTGGATGTTGAACATCATGGTGCGCGAGGCATTGGTGTAGTCGGTGACGTGCACCTTGCCGCCGGTGAGATTCCAGATCAGCCAGCTGTCGATGGTGCCGAACGCCAGTTCGCCTTTCTGCGCGCGTTCGCGCGCGCCTTCGACATGGTCGAGAATCCACTTGACCTTGGTGCCGGAAAAGTATGCATCGATCAGCAAACCGGTCTTGTCGCGCACCATCTGCTCATGCCCGGCTTCCTTGAGCTGGGCGCAGATGTCCTTGGTCTGCCGCGATTGCCACACGATGGCGTTGTAGATCGGCTGGCCGGTGGCCTTGTCCCACACCACTGCGGTCTCGCGCTGGTTGGTGATACCGATCCCGGCGATCGCGCGCGCATCGATCTGCGCGTTGTTGAGCAGCTCGGTGATGGTGGTATAGACGCTGGTCATGATCTCGCGCGGGTTGTGTTCCACCCAGCCAGGCTGCGGGAAGATCTGGCCGAATTCGCGCTGCGCCACGCCGGCCACCTTGCCCTGGCGGTCGAACAACATCGCGCGTGAGCTGGTGGTGCCTTGATCGATCGCAAGGACGTACTGCTTTTCCATCGAAGATTCCTCGAACAATGCCGGCGGTGGCGCACGGCGAGAAAGGTCGGTTCAGGCGGGTGACGACGCGTGGCCAATAGGGGCTGGCCACAGGTGACCTCACCCACTTTCGGAGTGATTGTTGGCTTGGCGCAGCACCATCACAGCGGATCGAGCGGCTTGGGCCCGCCCTGCAGATGGCGCACCCGCGCCGGCAGGAACGGCAGGATCAGCCACTGGTAAGCCAGCGCGCCGATCGGACCACCGATCAACGGGCCAACGATCGGGATCCACCAATAATTGTCCTTGGCCGGCAAGGCGGCCTCGCCCCAACCGGCGAAGTACGCGAACAGGCGCGGTCCGAAATCGCGTGCCGGGTTCATCGCCCAGGCTTCCAGATAGCCCATCGACGCGCCCAGCGTGGCGACCAACAAGCCGATCATCAACGCGCCGGAGTTGGCAGTCGGTGCGGCCTCGTTGAACTGCTCGGTGATGGCGAAGATGCCGAAGATCAGGAACGCCGTGATGATGATCTGATCGACCAGCGCATGCATCGGCGTCACCGCCAGCCCCGGTGCGGTGAAGAACACGCCCGCCGCGCCACCAGCCTCACGCGTGAGTTGATGCAGCTGGTTGAAGTGATCGATTACCGGCCCATACAGCTGATAGACGATGGCTGCGCCCAGGAACGCGCCGATGACCTGGGCAACCCAGTAGGGGAGCACCTTCTTCCAGGAAAAGCCGCGGAACAGCGCCAGCGCCAGCGTGACCGCCGGATTGGCGTGGGTACCGGATACCGAGCCCGTGACGTAGATCGCCAGCGTCACCGCCAAGCCCCAGGCGATACACACGCCCCAGTAGGCGTTCTGATAGGGGCTGGGGTCGTACAGGATGTACATCGCCGCCACCGAATCGCCGAGCGCGATGATGATGAACATTGCGACCGCTTCGGAGATCAACTCACCCACGAGTTGCCGGCTCATGCGTGCATGCCCGCAAGGTCAATGATGCGGATAACAGCGTGCAGCGCGCTTGCTCGCGCGCAGCGGTGGTTGGTGATGCTCATCTGGGGTGCCCTCCACGTGACTCAGGTGATGCTGGCTGAAGCGCCGGAATACGCTGCCGGGCGACCCGTCCTCGCCGGCAACGCGGTGTGTTCAAGCAGAAACGACGTCGCGTTGCCGGATCGACTGCGTCTGCAGATAGTCTTCCAGGCGCTGCCGTCCGGCCGCATCGATCCGCAGGCCGAGCTTGCTGCGCCGCCACAGGATATCGTCGGCCGCCGCCGCCCATTCGTGTTGGCGCAGGTAATCCACCTCGGCCTGATACAGGTCCGCGCCGAAGTGCGTGCCCAGATCGGCCAGGCTCTGCGCATCGCCAAGCAGGTGTTCGGCGCAGGTGCCGTAGTTACGCACCAGCCGCTGCGCGGTCGCTGCCGGTAGCCAGGGGCGCGCGCGGCCGACGCGTTCCAGCAGGCTGGCGATATCGCGCTGCTCGCCGCCTGGTAATGCCTCGCCACGCGCGGTCCACGCAGGCTTGCGTGCGCCCAGCGCGTGGGTAAGCCGGTCCACTGCCTCTTCGGCGAGCTTGCGATAGGTGGTCAGCTTGCCGCCGAACACGTTGAGCAACGGCGCGCCCTCGGTGACCACTTCCAGCTGGTAATCGCGGGTCACTTCGGCTGCGTTGTCTTCGGCATCGTCCAGCAACGGCCGCACGCCGCTGTAATTCCACACCACATCGGCGGGGGAGATCTGCTGCTGGAAATACAGGTTCACCGCATCGCACAGGTATTGCACTTCGGCCGCATCGATCTTCGGCGCGGCGGGGTCGGCTTCGTAGTCCACGTCGGTGGTGCCGATCAAGGTGAAGTCGTGCTCGTAGGGGATGGCGAACACGATGCGCCGGTCGGGTTGCTGGAAGATGTACGCATGGTCGTGATCGAACAACTTGGGCACCACGATGTGGCTGCCCTTGACCAGCCGCAATGCATGTTCGTGCGGCACCGAGGCCACGGTGTCCAGGAACGACACCGCCCACGGGCCGGCCGCATTGGCGAGCGCACGCGCCTGCACGGTGCGGCGGCGGCCCTGGCGGTCTTCGAGCTCGGCATACCAGAAGCCCGCATCGCGCCAGGCACCGACACAGCGCGTGCGGGTGTGGATCTTGGCACCGCGCCTGGCGGCGTCCATCGCGTTGAGCACCACCAGTCGCGCGTCCTGCACCCACGCATCCGAATACACGAAGCCGGTGCGCAGCGACTCCTGCAGCGGCGCACCGACCGGGTGCGTCCGCAGCGACAGCCGGCGCGAGCGCGGCAGGCTGCGCTTGCTGCCGCCCAGATGGTCGTACAGGAACAGCCCGGCGCGGATCATCCATGCCGGGCGCAGGTGCGGTTGGTGGGGCAGCAGGAAGCGCAACGGCCAGATGATGTGCGGGGCCAGCCGCAGCAACACTTCGCGCTCGGCCAGTGCTTTGCCGACCAAGGCGAATTCGTACTGCTCCAGGTAGCGCAGGCCGCCGTGAATGAGTTTGGTGCTGGCGCTGCTGGTGTGCGCAGCCAGGTCGTCCTGCTCGCACAGGCACACCGACAGACCGCGCCCGGCCGCATCACGGGCAATGCCCACCCCGTTGATGCCGCCGCCGATTACCAGAAGATCGTACATCTCGCCCATCGGTGCCTCCGTCAGGGTGCGCCGATGAGCGAACCCAAGTTGTCATGTTCGAACATATTCGAACATCGAACCTTGCGGAGACGTGAAGATGTCCGTGGCCTGTGCCAACAGCGTTCGCCACGCAGATCGGCTATGGGAAAACAGGTTTATATGTAGCGGACCTATCAGGCACAGTGGCTTTTGGCAGCTGACACGTAAAACGCTCAAAAACGAACATGGGCCTCAATCGGTTCCGTCCGCGTCTGCCAGGTGCACCCGGGTGCCGGCCTCGGCCAGCACGCTCGCCAACTCCTGCGGCGGCGGCCGGTCGGTAAACCAGTCGTGCACCTGCGCGATGGCGCCCAGCCGCACCATGGCGTTGCGACCGAACTTGCTGTGATCGGCGGCCAGCAGCACGTGTCGCGAGTGTTCGATAATGGCCTGCGCCACGCGCACTTCCTGGTAATCGAAATCCAGCAGGGTGCCGTCCAGATCGATACCGGAAATGCCGATCACCCCGAAGTCCACCTTGAACTGGCGGATCAGCTCCACCGTCGCCTCGCCGGTCACGCCCTGGTCGCGCCCGCGCACCACGCCGCCGGCCACGATCACCTCGAAGCTGGGGTTGGCGCTGAGCATCACCGCCACGTTGAGGTTGTTGGTGATCACCCGGAGTCCGCGGTGCTGCAGCAACGCGCGTGCGACTTCTTCGTTGGTGGTGCCCAGGTTGATGAACAGCGAGGCATCGTCGGGAATGAAACGCGCGACACGCGCGGCGATGTGCTGCTTTTCGCGGGCCTGCAGTGCCTTGCGTGCGGTGTAGGCCAGATTCTCCACGCTGGAGGGCATGCTGACGCCGCCGTGATAGCGGCGCAGCACGCCGGCATCGCAGAGCAAGGTCAGATCGCGGCGGATGGTCTGCGGCGTCACCTCGAAGCGTGTGGCCAAACCTTCGACCTCGGCAAAGCCCTGCTGCCGCACCAGCGCCACCAATTGCTCCTGACGCGGGTTCAAGGCCGGCGCCGGGACAGTCCTGTAGTGAGTCGACTCCATGCGCAGATGATCGCGCATGCGCGTGAGGATGCAAAACACGCGCGCGTGCGTGCCGCCAGCGGTGACCGCCCGATGGCGAGCACCGGCCTGACACAGCGCCGCCTGCCGCGATCGAGCCTGCGCGCCTGGGCCGCGTACGGCGTAGGCTCGGCAAGCGCGCAGAGAGATCGCTGCCGGCCGTCTGCGCCCGGGGAGAGCGCCAATCACCGCATGGCAAGCCATGCGCAACGACACGCCGTCAGCCAGAGGCCGACGGGGGCGCCTGCAGCTCGCGCCGGAGCAACCGGATACCGTGGAGCGCCCCAGGGCGCGATGGGATTACCGGTAACGCTTCATCGCGCCCGGGTGCGCTCCTACGAACGGGCGGGATCTGGGATTCAGCGCCGCCGTGCTCACCCATGCAGGCGATTGAAGATCGGCACGCCGCAGCGGTAGTGTAGGAGCCGCACATGCCGGGTCCAGACATCCGCCGCGCCGTCGCCCCGACGAGTGCAGCCGGCCGGATGCGGACTCAGCCCAGCTCGCTGCGATAGCCGGTGTCGATGCTGATGCTGCCGCCTACCGCACGCGACACGCAGGCACAGAGCTTGCGATTCTCCCGGCGCTGCTCGTCGCTGAGGAACACGTCGCGGTGATCGATATCGGCGGAGCTGTCCAGCACCTCCACTGCACACAGGCCGCATTCGCCACGGCGACACTCGGCGATCAGCTCCACCCCGGCATCGGCCAATGCGTCCAGCATCGATTCGTTTTCAGCTACCGGCACTTCCAGGCCCAGCCCCGGCAACTTCACCACGAACGCCTGCGCAGGCACCCGCCCGCTATTGCCGAAGGTTTCGAAGTGCAGGCGCGCACGCGGCCGGCCGGCGGCGTGCCAGTGCTGGCGCACCGTTTCAAGCATGCCCAGCGGCCCGCACACATACACCTCGGCATTGGGCGACAGGCGCGCCAGTTCGGCAGCCAGATCCGGCGGGCCGGCGCTGTCGTCGCATTGCAATTGCAAACGTTCGCCCAGCAGTGCTTCCAGCGTGTCGACATACGCCATCGCGCTGCGCGAGCGGCCGGCGTACAGCAGACGAAACGCGCGATGGCGACGCGCCAGCCGCTGCGCCATGCCGATGATGGGTGTAATGCCGATACCGCCGGCGATGAGCAGGATTTCCTCGCCGCTTTCATCCAGCGCGAAGTTGTTGCTGGGCGGCGACATCTCCACCACATCGCCCGGCGCAAGCGTCCACATATGCAACGAGCCGCCGCGGCTGTCGGGCATCTGCCGCACTGCGATCTGGTAGTAGCCATCGGCGCGCGGTTCGCCCACCAACGAATACGAGCGCATATCGTCGCGACCATGCAACTGCACACGGAAATCCACATGGCTGCCCACCTCGAAGCCGCGTGCGGCGCTGCCGGGATCGAGCACGATTTCGCGCACGCCCGGGCAGGCATCGGCAATGCTGACGACGCGGGCGCGATGCCACTGGGTGTCTTTACGCATGAAGGGCTCCAGGCAATGAGGTCTGCCGGCAGGCGCCAGCTGTGACGGCGCTGCAATGCGTCGCTGTGATCGATGACATGGCGGTCCGCATGCGACGTGCTCAGCCCACCATGCGCAACGACAGATCCTGCGCGCGTTGTTCCTGCGCGATCAGGCGGTCGATCACACGCCGCGCCCACATGCCGCCGGCATCGACGTTGAGGTTGTAGAAGGTGTGATCCGGGTGCGCGTCGATGGCGCGTTGTTGCGCTTCCAGCACCGCTTCGTCTTCGCCGAATACTCCTGTCACACCTGCGCGGGTGAGCGTGGTCAGCGACTGGTCGTGCAACGCGTAGTTGCGCATGAACGCCCAGAAGTAATGGCAGGTGGTGTCGGTTTCGGGAGTGATGGTGTTGAGCACGTAGCCGTTGACGCCCTGGCTGCGATCGCCTTCTGGCGCACCGGTGCCGGTGATGGCCACGCCCACATCGATGGCGATGGTGGAGGGCGCCTCGAAACGGATGATCTGCCAGCGATCGACCTTGCCGCGGTAGTCCAGATGGCGGGCGATTTGGCTGGCCCAGAACGGTGGCGGGTCGATATTGCGCATCCAGCGCGACACGACGACGCTGCGATCGCCATGCACCACATCGAACGGCGCTTCGGCCACCTCGTCCTGCCCGATGCTGGAGCCGTGCACGAAGGTCTCGTGGGTCAGGTCCATCAGGTTGTCCAGCACCAGCCGGTAGTCGCACTTGGCATGGATGGTGCGGCCGTCGCCGGCCCAGGCCGGGTCGTGCGACCAGTGCAGATCGGGAATCAGGCGTGTATCGGCCTTGGCCGGGTCGCCCGGCCAGATCCACACATAGCGGTGCTTTTCGGCAACCGGGAAGCTGCGCACGCAGGCCGAGGGATTGATGGTGTCCTGCGAGGGCATGTGCACGCAGCGCCCCTGCGTGTTGTAGACCAGCCCGTGATAGCCGCACACCACATCGTCGCCGCACAGCTTGCCCATCGATAAGGGCACCAGCCTATGCCAGCACGCGTCTTCGAGCGCGACCACCGCACCGGCGGTGGTGCGGTAGACCACCACGTCCAGGTTGCAGAGCTTGCGCGGGCTGAGCACGTGCTTGATCTCATGGTCCCAGGCAACGGCGTACCACGCGTTGAGGGGAAACAGCGGCTTGGACTGCGACATGACCGTGACTCCTGGGTGTGTAGGCAACCTGGATGCGACGCGGCTTGCGCCGGCCTGGAGCTAGTTGGCGCGCAATCGCAACGCTGGCGTCTGCTTGCGAGCGAAGTTATGTATACACCGGAGACAATGTGAGAGCATTACGCACCCGCCAAAATTGTGCGAATATCGATTTGAATCACCGATTATCGGATTGACCGCTTCGCCGGCCGCGCCTACCGTGACCCCACGCTCGCTGTGCTGGAAGGGAACGCAATGGCCGAAATCGTCGCTCTCGCGGATGCGGTGTCGCAGCTGATCGCCGATGGCGATTGTGTGGCGATGGAAGGCTTCACCCACCTGATTCCGCATGCGGCCGGGCACGAGGTCATTCGCCAGCGCAAGCGTGCGCTGCGCCTGGTGCGCATGACTCCCGACCTGATCTACGACCAGTTGATCGGCGCCGGTTGCGCTGCGGCGCTGCGGTTTTCCTGGGGCGGCAATCCCGGCGTCGGTTCGTTGCACCGGCTGCGCGATGCGGTGGAACACGCCTGGCCGCAGCCGCTGCAGATTCGCGAACACAGCCACGCCGATATGGCCAATGCCTATGTGGCCGGTGCGTCGGGGCTGCCGTTTGCAGTACTGCGGGGGTATGTCGGCTCGGATCTGCCGCGCGTCAACGACAGCATCAAGTTCCTGCAGTGCCCGTATACCGGCCAAACGCTGGCCACCACGCCGGCAGTCAATCCCGATGTCACCGTGATCCACGCCCAGCGGGCCGACCGCCGCGGCAACGTATTGCTCTGGGGTATTCTGGGCGTGCAGAAGGAAGCCGCATTGGCAGCGCGCAAGGTGATCGTGACGGTGGAAGAGATCGTCGACAGCCTCGACGCGCCGCCCAATGCCTGCATCCTGCCGCGCTGGGTCGTCGATGCGGTGTGCGTTGTTCCCGGTGGCGCGGCGCCCTCGTATGCGCATGGCTATTACGCGCGCGACAATCGCTTCTATCTGGCCTGGGATGCGATCGCGCGCGACCGTGCACGCTTCGATGCCTGGATCCAGGCGCATATTCTCGACACCGACGATTTCGCCGGTTTTCAGCGCGTGTATGCGCAGTCGCAGCAGCAGGTGGCCGCATGAGCGCCTACAGCACCAACGAGATGATGACGGTAGCCGCCGCGCGTCGCTTGCCCGACGGCGCGGTGTGTTTCGTCGGTATCGGCTTGCCGTCCACTGCCGCCAATCTGGCACGGCTTACGCATGCGCCCGACGTCACCTTGATCTACGAATCCGGCCCGATCGGTGCGCGCCCGCAGGTGTTGCCATTATCCATCGGCGACGGCGAGCTGGCAGAAACTGCCGACACCGTCGTCTCCACGCCAGAGATCTTCCGCTACTGGCTGCAAGGCGGGCGCGTGGATGTGGGCTTTCTGGGCGCGGCGCAGATCGATCGGCACGCCAACCTCAATACCACCGTGATCGGCCCGTACGATGCGCCGAAAACGCGCTTGCCCGGCGCCGGTGGCGCGCCGGAGATTGCGGCCAGCGCCAGGCAGGTGTTCATCATCATGCGCCAGTCCGAACGCAGCTTCGTTTCGAGGTTGGACTTCATCACCACGGTCGGGCATCTGGACGGTGGCGATGCGCGCGCGCGCGCCGGCCTCCCCGGCGCCGGTCCCACCGTGGTCGTCACCGACCTGTGCGTGATGGAGCCCGATCCCGTGACCCGCGAACTCACCGTCACCTCGTTGCACCCTGGCACCACGCGCGAGCAGGTCAGCGCGGCGACCGGGTGGCCGATCCGGTTCGCCGCCGACCTTGCACACACCACGCCGCCCCGTGCCGCCGAGCTGGACGCCTTGCGCGCGCTGCAGGCACGCACCGATGCAGCGCATGGTGCCCAGGCAACGGGAGCTCAGGCATGAATGAGGTCTATCTGATCGATGGCATTCGCACGCCGATCGGCCGTTACGCTGGCGCCTTGTCCAGCGTACGCGCCGACGACCTGGGCGCAGTGCCGATCGCCGCATTGCTGGCGCGGCAATCGCAGCTGGAGCCGGCTGCAATCGACGATGTGTACCTGGGCTGCGCCAACCAGGCCGGCGAAGACAATCGCAATGTCGCGCGTATGAGCCTGTTGCTGGCCGGCTTGCCGCCTTCGGTGCCGGGCAGCACGCTCAATCGTCTGTGCGGCTCCGGGTTGGACGCGATCGGCACGGTGGCGCGCGGCATTCGTGCCGGCGAACTGGATCTTGCCATTGCCGGTGGGGTCGAATCGATGTCGCGCGCGCCGTGGGTGATGGGCAAGGCCGACAGCGCCTTCGCCCGCACCCAGCAACTGGAAGACACCACCATGGGCTGGCGCTTCATCAATTCGCGCCTGCAGGCCGTCTATGGCACCGAATTGATGGGTGAGACGGCAGAAAACGTGGCGCAGCGGTACGCCATCGCGCGCGAGGACCAGGACGCGTTCGCACTGCGCAGCCAGCAACGCGTGGCGGCGGCGCAGGCAGCCGGTTTCTTCGATGCGGAAATCGCCCCGGTGGCCGTGGTCGCGCGCAAAAGCGGCGATGCCTCCACCGTCGAACACGACGAAGCGCCGCGGCCCAATACCACCGCCGAGATGCTGGCCAAGCTCAAGCCGGTGTTCCGCCAGCCCGGCACCGTCACGGCCGGCAACGCCTCCGGTCTCAACGATGGCGCCGCCGCCTTGCTGCTGGCCTCTGCGCAGGCCGTGCAGACGCATCGGCTGACGCCGCGCGCGCGGGTATTGGGGTTCGCCTCGGCGGGCGTGGAGCCGGCGTACATGGGCATCGGCCCGGTGCCGGCCACCCAGCGCCTGATGGCGCGCTTGCACCTGCGCATCGCGCAGTTCGACGCGATCGAACTCAATGAAGCCTTCGCTGCGCAGGCGCTGGCCTGCACGCGCGCATTCGGCCTGGCCGACGATGCCGCACACGTCAATGCCAACGGTGGCGCCATTGCGCTCGGGCATCCGCTCGGCATGAGCGGCGCGCGGCTGGCGCTGACCTTGCTGCGGCAGCTGGAGGCGGGCAACGGGCGACTCGGGCTGGCCAGCATGTGCATCGGGGTGGGGCAGGGCGTGGCGCTGGCGATCGAGCGCCTGTGAACCTGCTGTTGCAACCTCCCTCGTCCTTCCCTCGCACCTATGTCGTTCTAGTCGTCTTGCTGCCGACGGAGATTTCAAGATGCGCGATCCCACCACCGACCAACCTGCCATCGCCGACCCGCTGCTCGGTTATCGCCGCAGCCTGCCCGGTACGCAGCCGGCGTACCTGCATCCGGCATACGCCTCCACCACGCTGCGCGGGCCCACGCGCGATCCGATCGACTTGCCGGTCACGTTGTCGGAAGTCACCGGCCCGCGGCTGGATCGGCTCACGCTGGGCGCGCACGCGGCCGATCTCACTGCAGGGTTTGGCGGCGCGCCGCTGGGTGAGCGCATCATCGTCTCCGGCCGCGTGCTCGACGAAAACGGCAGGCCGGTCCGCAACAGCGTGGTAGAAGTGTGGCAATGCAACGCGGCTGGTCGCTACCAGCACGCTGGCGATCAGCACGATGCACCGCTGGACCCGAACTTCCGCGGCACCGGCCAGGTGCTGACCGATGAGCGCGGCCGCTACAGTTTCAAGACCATCAAGCCCGGCGCGTATCCGTGGCGCAATCACTACAACGCCTGGCGGCCAGCGCACATCCATTTTTCGTTGCACGGCGATGGCATCGGGCAGCGGCTGGTCACCCAGATGTATTTTCCCGGCGACCCGCTGCTGGCGCACGACCCCATCTTCAACTGTGTCGACGATGCGCTGGCGCGCGAGCGCATGGTGTCCAGTTTCGACTGGGAAAATGCGGTCAGCGAATACGCCTTGGCATATCGCTTCGACATCGTCTTGCGCGGTCGCAAGCAAACGGTCTGGGAGTGACACGATGAGCCTGCATGCAACGCCGTCGCAAACCGTCGGCCCGTACTACCGGCTCGGGTTGGAGGCGCTGTATCGCCAGCAGATCGCACCTGCGCACGCCGCGGGCACGCATGTGCAGATCAGCGGTCGCATCTTCGATGGCGCCGGCGCGCCGGTGGCCGATGCGGTGCTGGAAGTGTGGCAAGCCGACGCTAGCGGCATCTATGCGCATGCGGCCGACGGTCGCTGCGAGGCGCACGACCCCAGCTTCGACGGGTGGGGTCGGGTGCCCACCGATGCGCACGGGCGTTTTTCCTTCAGCACCATCAAGCCGGGCAGGGTGGCGGGCCCGGACGGCAAGCAGCAGGCGGCGCATCTGACGGTGCTGGTCTTCATGCGCGGCCTGTTGCGCGGGGTGTCGACGCGGCTGTATTTCGCCGACGACCCGCAGCTGGGCAGCGACCCGATCCTGGCGCTGGTGCCGGCCGAGCGGCGCGCCACCTTGCTGGCCCAGCCGCATCCAGGCGGTGCCTATGTGTGGGACATCCACATGCAGGGCGACGCGGAAACGGTGTTCTTTCGCTATTGATCCGCATGCCGACGTTGAAACGCCGTATGCGTGCGGGGACAGCGCTGCATGCTGCCGGCGCGCTGCGGCGTCAACAGCGCCAGAGGCGCCGCCGCACAAGCGCCGACTGCCGCAAACCGCCAGGGTGTCTCCGGCGGCAAGCAATGCGCCGTGCAGCTCACGCACACATATCAAGAACAGCGCTCGTGGCAGGCAAGCGAACACGCGCACTCGCGTGCATGCACCGCAAGCACGCGTGACCTCATCCACATCACCCCGGCAGTGCCAGGCGCGCCGCATGCATTGCCCTTTGGTCTAGTTGGCACCTTGGTACATCGGTGCGATGCTGCCGGCACGCCTAGAGATGCAATACATGAGTGCGACATCGTCGTTGTTGGGATCCTTGTTCGGCGAGCCTGCGTGCGACGCCTTGTTCGACGATGCCGCGCGCTTGCAGGCGATGCTGCAGTTCGAGTCCGCGCTGGCGCGCGCACAGGCGCAGTGCGGGGTGATTCCCGCCCAGGCCGCGCAGTCCATTGCCGCTGCCTGCGATGTGCAGCACTACGACCGGGCCGCGTTGGCGCAGGCCACGGCGCTGGCCGGCAATCCCGCCATTCCGCTGGTCAAGGCGCTGACCGCGCAGGTGGCCGCGCACGACAATGCCGCCGCGCGCTGGGTGCACTGGGGCGCCACCAGCCAGGACGTCATCGATACCGGCACGGTGCTGCAGCTGCGCGCCGCGCTTGATCTGCTGCTGCCGCGTCTGCACGCCCTGTGCGCCGATCTGGCGGTGCTGGCCGAACGCGAGCGCAACACCGGCTTGCCCGGACGCACCCTGCTGCAGCAGGCCGTGCCGGTCACCTTCGGGCTCAAGGTCGCCGGTTGGCTGGACGCCCTGCAGCGTGCGCAGCAGCGCCTGCACGCCTTGCGGCGCGATGCCTTGGCGCTGCAGTTCGGCGGCGCGGCCGGCACCCTGGCCTCGTTGCAGGAGCGTGGCCTGGAAGTGGCGCAGGCCCTGGCGAGCACTCTGGAGTTGCCGCTGCCCGCGCTGCCCTGGCATACCGCGCGCGACCGCATCGTCGAGGTCGGCTGCGCTTTCGGTCTGCTGGCTGCCACGTTGGGCAAGATCGGCGGCGATGTGGCGTTGCTGATGCAATCGGAGGTGGGCGAAGCGTTCGAGCCTGCCGCCGCCGGCAGAGGCGGCTCCTCGGCGATGCCGCACAAGCGCAACCCGGTCTCCAGCGTGGCAGCGGTTGCCGCAGCCACCCGCGTACCGGGCCTGGTCGCCACCTTGTTCAGCGCCATGGCGCAGCCGCACGAGCGCGCGGCCGGACAATGGCATGCCGAATGGGACACCTTGCCGCAGATCGTCTGCCTCACCGCCGGCAGCCTGGCGCAGATGCAGCTGTGCCTGTCCGGTCTGGAACTGGATCGCACGCGCATGCAGGCGCATCTGGACAGCCACGGCGGGCTGCTCTACGCCGAGGCGGCAGTGTTCGCGCTCGCGCCACACCTGGGCAAGCCGCAGGCGCACGCCCTGGTGGAACAGGCAGCGCTGCGCGCGCAGGCGCAGCAACGGCATTTGCGCGAGGTCCTCGGCGAAGACGCGCAGGTGAGCGCGGTGCTCACGCACGCGCAACTCCAGGCAGTGTTCGATAGCGCTAGTTGGCACGGTATGTCTTCGGTCTGGATCGACCGCGTGCTGGCTGGATCTTCTTCCCGTTGACGGTGCTTCGATGGCTTATCTCCAGTTGCCCACGCATCGCCTGCACTACCGCCTGGACGGCACCGAAGGACGCCCCTGGCTGACCTTCTGCAATTCGCTGGGCACCGATCTGCACATGTGGGACGTGCAACTCGAAGCCTTCGCTCCGCACTACCGCATCCTGCGCTACGACCGCCGCGGCCACGGGTATTCGGAGACGCCGCCCGGCCCGTACAGCGTCGCCGACCTGGGTCAGGACGTGCTGACACTGTGGGACGCCCTGGAGATCGCGCAAAGCGATTTCTGCGGCCTGTCGATCGGCGGGCTCACCGGGCAGTGGCTGGGCCTGCAGGCACCGCAGCGCTTGCGCCGGCTGGTGGTGTGCGCCACCGCGCAGAAAATCGGCAGCGCCGCCACCTGGGAAACCCGCATCGAACAGGTGCGCAGCGAAGGCCTTCCGACGCTGATCGATGCCACGCTGCAACGCTGGTTTACCCCCGAATTCGCCACCAGCCACGCGCAGCGCCTGGACATGATCGCCGCTGCCTTCGTCTCCACCTCGCCGGCCGGCTACATCGCCTGCTGCCAGGCGGTGGCCGATGCGGATTTCCGCGGTGCACTGGACGGGCTGAGCCTGCCGCTGCTGGCGCTGGCCGGCGACGACGACCCGGTGTGCCCGCCGCCTGACCTGCGCGAGATCGCCTATGCCGCGCCGGACGGTCATTACGCCCAGGTGCCCGGCCGCCACATCTGCAACCTGGAGTCGCCGGCCGCGTTCAACCACGCGGTGCTCGGTTTTCTTCAGGGCCAGTGAGCTTTCCCACCTTGCAAGGACACCCCATGCACGAAGACGAACGGTATCAAGCCGGCATGCGTGAACGCCGCCGCGTCCTTGGCGATGCGCATGTCGACCGCGCGCTGGCCGCGCGCAGCGACTTCACCGAGGAATTCCAGGACCTGATCACCCGCTACGCCTGGGGCGGCATCTGGACCCGCGATGGCCTGCCGGCCCACACCCGGTCGCTGATCACCTTGTCGATGATGGTCGCGCTGGGCCACGACGAAGAATTCAAGCTGCACGTGCGTGCGGCGCGCAACAACGGCGTGACGCCTGCGCAGATCAAGGAAGTGCTGCTGCAGGCGGCGATCTACTGCGGCGTGCCGGCCGCCAACCACGCGTTCGCGCTGGCCAGGCCGATCCTGGAAGAACAAGCCGCCGACGCCGGCACAGCATCGACAGCGCAACCCGGGTAAGGTCGTCTCGGTGGCGCGGACAGACCGACTGCGCTCACCGCCAGGCGCGCGCGGTCGGTACTCAGTCCCGGCGTGGACCACTCGTACACTGTGGTGCCTGGCACACCGCTCACTTCGGCCTGCGCGCGCACGTTGGCCGCGCTCAACCCACCGCGTCCGGAGACATCGCATGCCGCGTCGATTTGCCTGCCTGCTGTTACTGCTATTGGCTGCTGCGGCGCTGCACGCACAACCGCAGCCCGGCCCCGGCACCGTGTTGTCGAAGGTGCGCACCGACGATGGGCAGACGCTGGCGGTGTGGTCGCGGGTGCCCGTGCAGCCGCGTGGCGCGATCGTGCTGGTGCACGGCCGCACCTGGAGCGCATTGCCCAACTTCGATTTGCAGGTGCCTGGCGAGCCGCGTGATGCGCGCTCTGTCCTTGCGGCGCTCGCGCAAGCCGGGTTTGCCGCGTACGCGGTGGATCTGCGCGGCTACGGCGGCAGCCCACGCGACCGCACGGGCTGGAATACGCCCGCCCGTGCAGTGGCCGATGTCCGCAACGTGCTGGCCTGGGTCGCGCAGACCCATCCCGGCCTGCCGCCGCCCGCACTGCTAGGCTATTCCAACGGCGCGCGGGTGGCATTGCTGCTCGCGCAGCAGCAACCGCAAGAGATTTCCGCACTGGTGTTGTTCGGCTTCCCGGACGATGTGGATACACCACCCGCGTCAGCGGTTCCGGCGGATCGGCCCTTGCGCACACCCACCACGGCCGCAGCGGCCGGCGAGGATTTCATCACCGCCAACGCGGCACCGCCGGGCGTACGTGCGGCTTACGTCGCCCAGGCGCTGGCAGCGGACCCGGTGCGCACCGACTGGCGCGCGATGGAGCAGTTCGCCTTCCACCCCGAGCAGGTCGCGACGTTGCCGGTGCTGCTGTTGCGCGGCGTCGACGACCCGATCGCCACCCAGGCAGACAACGCCCATCTCTACGCACGTCTGCGCAGCGAAGATCGCAGCTGGGTGACCCTGCCGCACGCCGACCACGTGGCCCAGGTCGAAGACAGCCACGCGGCCTGGGTGGACGCGGTGGTGAGCTTTCTGCGCCGGCCGCGCTAGTCCAGCGCCTGCACGCATCCCACGCCACGGACGATGGATCACGCGGCTTTCGTCGCCGTTCTGAGCCGGCATGCGCGCAACAACGGGTGGCAATCACTCCGCACCTGGCGCGCCCAGCGCTGTGCGACCAGTCGTCCGTATGCGCATCGGCCCACGCGGAATGCGGGGTTGCAATTGCTTGACCTGTGCACCCATCGCTGTACTGCCAGCTCACGCAGCGCAAGCGCAGGCTGCATGCTCCGTCAGCCGCCTTGTCGCGCTCTAGCTCAGCAAGGTTCCCAGCCGTTGCGCCGCCTGCTTCAGCGGTTCCAGCAACTGCGTCTGCATCGTCTGCAGGCTCACCCGCCCGGCCTGGGCGCCGATGTTGAGCGCGGCGATCACCTCGCCGCGCAGGTTGCGCACCGGCACGGCGACCGAGCGCAGGCCGATTTCCAGTTCCTGATCGGTCAGGCACATGCCTTCGCGGCGCGTGCGCGCCAGCACCTCCAGCAGTGCCGAGGCCTGGGTCACCGTGCGGTCGGTCCGCGGACGCAAGGTGGTACGTTCCAGATACGCCTGCAAGGTGTCGCCGGGCAGGGCGGCCAGCAACACGCGGCCCATCGAGGTGCAGTAGGCCGGCAGCCGCGTGCCGGGGCGCAGCCCGATCGACATGATGCGCACCGTTTCCGATCGCGCCACGTACAACAGGTCGTCGCCATCCAGCACGCCCAGCGAACACGATTCGTGCAACTGGTCGCGCAGCCCGTCCAGGACCGGCTGCGCGGCCGCGGTCATCGATGAAGACGCCGCGTACGCGCCGCCGATTCCCAGCACGCGCGGCAGCAACACGTAGCCACGTCCTTGCTCGCCCACATAGCCGAGCTTGGCCAGCGTATGCAGCACGCGCCGAACAGCCGCGCGCGAAATGCCGGTTTCCAGGCTGATCTGCGACATCGTCACTTCGCGCGCGTGCTGCGCGAACACGCTCAGTACCACCAGCCCGCGCCCCAGCGAGGTCATGAAGTCCGGATCGCCCTGGGCGGCGGCGATCTGCTGCATCAGCTCATGCGGCAGGCCGCGATCGCTGCCGGCCGCAACCACGGCGGCGGGACGTTTGCGGCGGCTGGAGGCGGGCTCGGGCATAGGAATGCGGCAGCGGACAGGTCCGTGCATGGTAAGCGCTCGCGCCATGGCATGCCCCGGCTCACACTCTGTGCGTGGGCATGTAAGCGCTTCACCCTGCTTGCCGCATAATCGCCGCTGGTTTGTGACGGATCGGTGCTCTTAGTCCATGAAAACCCCCAACGGCCTGCAGCCGCTGATCGACGACGGCGTCATCGACGAAGTGTTGCGACCACTGAAGAGCGGCAAGGAAGCATCCGTCTACGTGGTGAGCGCAGGCGCCGAGATCCTGTGCGCCAAGGTCTACAAGGACATGGCGCAACGCAGTTTCCAGGCGCGCGTGCAGTACCAGGAAGGCCGCAAGGTGCGTGGCAGCCGTCAGGCGCGCGCGATGGGCAAGGCCACCAAGTTCGGCCGCAAGGAAGCTGAGACCGCCTGGAAGAACACCGAAGCCGATGCGCTCTATCAACTGGTGGATGCCGGCGTGCATGTGCCCAAGCCGCGCGGTTACTTCCACGGCGTGCTGCTGATGGATCTGGTCACCGATGACGCCGGTCACAGCGCACCGCGGCTGGGCGAAGTGGAACTGGAGCCCGATCAGGCGCGCGCCTTCCATGCCAGCCTGATCGGCGATGTGGTCAAGATGCTGTCGCTGGGCCTGGTGCACGGCGATCTGTCCGAATACAACGTGCTGGTTTCGCCCGATGGCCCGGTAGTGATCGACTTTCCGCAGGTGGTCAGCGCCGCCGGCAACAATGCCGCGCGCGACATGCTGCTGCGCGACGTGCACAACCTGCGCGATTGCCTTGGCCGTTTCGCGCCCGAGCTGCTGGACACCCATTACGGCGAAGAGATGTGGGCGCTGTTCGAAAAGGGCGAACTGCGCCCGGACAGCGCGCTCACCGGGCGCTTCAAATTCGACACCCGCCGCGCCGATGTACGCGCCGTCCGTGCCTCGATCGAAGATGCGCGCCAGGAAAACCTCATTCGCCAGCAAGGCCGCGAAGCCGCTGCCGAAGACAACGATTAGCAATTGCCAACAGGCCGCTGCGCCAGCTGTCAGGTCCTTAGCAGCGCAGTGGTCGCGATGCAGCGCAGCAAATTCAACGCGCGGGCTGCCGTACCTGCACCGTTGCCAAGCGGCCGATCCACGTGTGGTCGCCTATTTTCCCGGCAATCCTGGGCTTTTCGCATGCATGCCCGGCCAGCCGGTCAATCCGTTAACACTAGTTAACGATGTGAATAGTGATGATTCATAACAATCTGGCAAGCTCGACAACTGCTTATCGGAGAGTTCGTCATGTCGTTTGATCCTGATGTCGTGCGCCTGTTCGCCCAGCTTCAAGAGGCGGCGCAGCCGCCCATGGACACCCTGCCGATCGAAGGCGCGCGCGCGATGATGCGCGCGGTGGGCGCGCAGTTCGGTTTCCAGCGCCTCGAGATGGCCGAGGTACGCGATCTGCAGGCCGATGCCGCTACCGGTGCAGTGCCTTTGCGCGTGTATCGCCCTACGGGGCTCGCAACCGGCCCAGCCCCGACCTGCCTATACGTGCACGGCGGCGGCGGTCTGGTCGGCGATCTGGAGTCCCATGACGATGTGTGTCGGCAATTGGCAGCGCGCGCTGGCTGTCAGGTGCTGGCGATCCATTACCGTCTGGCCCCCGAGCACCCGGCGCCGGCCGGTGTGGAAGATGTCATCGCGACCTTGCATTGGCTGGTTGCGCACCCGGACACGGTCGGCGCCGATGTGCAGCGCCTTGCCGTCTGCGGCGACAGTATCGGCGGCGCCATGGCCGCGGTTGCCGCACTGGCCGCGCGCGATGCCGGAATCGCCTTGCGTTGCCAGCTGCTGGTCTATCCGCTGACCGACGCGCGCCAGGACAGCGGCTTGTATCCATCGCGCTCGCTCAACGCCGGCCTGCCGCCGTTGACTGCGGCAGCGGTGGAATTCTTCAACCGCCATCTGCTGCCGGATATGGCAGTGGCCAACGACTGGCGTGTCTCGCCGATGCTGGCGCCGGATGTCGCCGGCGTTGCGCCTGCGCTGGTCGTGGTCTGCGACCGCGACATGCTCTACGACGAAGGCCGCGCCTATGCCGAGCGCCTGCGTGCGGCAGGAGTGGAAGTCACCCTGCATAGCTTCCCGGGCATGATCCACGGCTTCATCAACATGGGCAGCGTCTTGCGTGCCGCCGGTGAAACGCTGGACCTGGCGGCACTGACGCTACGCCAGCGCCTGCTGCCGGCGATCGAACGCAGGGCCGCCTGACGACCTGCGGCAGCCGTGCCGAGGCTCGCGCTGCCGCAACCCTGGCGGTATCGCTGCAGCTTCGGTGCGTGTGGCACCGCATGCCTGTGCGCCCTGCGACAAGAAGACCTGGATGCAGGCATGCGCCTGCCCGTATGCCGGCGCCGACGGCGCTGCGCACCACGTGGACTGTCATGGTTGTCATCGGCTGCTCGTTGGCAACGCGCAGGTCTTGTCGAATCGCCCAGCATGGCGTCCGGCGTCGATTGAAACGCACTGCCTTCAACCTCGCCCTGCAACTGGGCCACGCGCACGCGGTGTTCAGAAATTGAAGCGGAACGTGGTCATCAAGACGTGGTTTTCCCGATCCACCGCACGCGTGTTGACGAACTGATTCAGGTAACCGACATCGGCGTTGGCAATGGCATTGAATTTCCAGTTGATGCCGACGAATACCCGATTCTGATCGAGACCGCGTTGCGCGCCCCATCGGGTCTGATCCAGATTGACGAACACTTCGTTGAAGGCCACCCACGACAATTGCGGACTGAACCCGCTGGGGCGCACCGCGCGGATCATTTGCCGCACGCGATACCCTTCATCGCTGAAGCCTTCGCGGTGACGCTGTTCCAGGCGCGTGCGGCTGGTAATGGTGATATCGGCGATCGGATCGAATTGATATTGAAATTGCCCCCACCAGCGATTTTCGCGGTTGGATGGCTGCCCGGCCGGATGGCTGATGATGGTGTCGTAACCCATCCAGACACTGGCCTTGGGATTGAGCCGGTAGAACACGGCAGGGCGCAAGATCAGTTGATCGAACTGTTCGCCTTCCTCGCGCCAGCGCGGATGGACATCCATGCTCCAGTACAGGTTTTCGACCGGCAGCTTGCCTTGCGCGTAGACGCTCAGCCAGTAACGCCCGTCTTCTTCGGTCTTGGCATGTGCCGGCCAACTGCATGCCACTGTCGATAGCAGCAGAGCGCAGACGCTGCGGAACATCGCCGGCAATAACGTGCTGGATACGTTCATGTGTCGAAATATGTCGTCAGTTGGCAAATCATAGCAATAACGCTCGAGCCCGCTTCGACCGTTGGGTCGGCTCAGGTCGCCTTTGCTCGCCCGCGTGTTCGCAAATCGGGACACGCCATCGTGTCGCGATGACCGGCGCGGTCGCCCGCTGTCGTCAGAGGGATGGATGCCAACGATCACTGGCGACGGGCAGGGCCGTCGCGTCGATCACGCCACTTGGCTGCGTCGCGCGCGCTCCAGATGCACCAGCAGCAGCGAGATCGCCGCCGGGGTCATGCCGGGAATCCGTTGTGCCTGACCGATGTGCTGGGGGCGCACGCGTTCGAGTTTCTGCTGCACTTCGATCGACAGGCCGCGCACGCTGGCGTAATCGAAACCGTCCGGGATCGGCGTGGTTTCGTGACGTTGCTGACGCGCGATATCGTCTCGCTGGCGATCCAGATAACCGGCGTACTTGACGCTGATCTCGACCTGCTCGGCCACCTGCGCATCGTCCACGCCCGGGCCCAGTGCCGGCACGCGCATCAAGGTGGCGTAGGTGAGTTCCGGGCGCTTGATCAGATCCAGCACGTTGGTTTCGCGGCTGACCGTCACGCCCAGCGCGTCGGCCACCTCGCGGCCCAGCGCATTGCCCGGTGTGGCCCACAGTGCAGACAGCCGCGCCGTTTCGCGTTGCACGGCCTCCTGCTTAGCGGCAAAGCGCGCCCAGCGCGCGTCGTCCACCAGGCCCATCGCACGCCCGACGCCGGTCAGGCGCGCATCGGCATTGTCCTCGCGCAGCTGCAATCGGTATTCGGCGCGGCTGGTGAACATGCGGTACGGCTCGGTGGTGCCGTGGGTAATGAGATCGTCCACCAGCACGCCCAGGTAGGCCTCATCGCGGCGCGGCGACCACGCCGGCAGCCCCTGCACGTGGCGCGCTGCGTTGAGCCCGGCGAGCAGACCCTGGGCGGCCGCCTCTTCGTAACCGGTGGTCCCGTTGATCTGCCCGGCGAAGAACAGCCCGCCAACCGCCTTGGTCTCCAGCGAGGCCTTGAGCCCGCGCGGGTCGAAGAAGTCGTACTCGATGGCGTAGCCGGGGCGGGTGATGTGCGCGTTCGCAAAGCCGTGGATCGAGCGCACCAGCGCCAGCTGCACATCGAACGGCAGCGAGGTGGAAATACCGTTGGGATAGATCTCGGCCACTTCCAGGCCTTCGGGTTCGACGAAGATCTGGTGGCTGGTCTTCTCGGCAAAACGCACCACCTTGTCTTCGATCGACGGGCAGTAGCGCGGGCCGATGCCTTCGATCTGCCCCGAATACAGCGGCGAGCGATGCAGCGCGTTGCGAATGAGCTCGTGGGTTTGCTCGGTGGTCTGGGTGATCCAGCAGCTGACCTGGCGCGGATGGTCGCTGACCTGGCCCATGAACGACATCACCGGCAATGGGTCGTCGCCGGGCTGCTCGGCCATCACGCCGTAATCGAGGGTGCGCCCGTCGATCCGCGGCGGGGTGCCGGTCTTGAGCCGGTCGATCGCGAACGGGCGCTCGCGCAGGCGCGCGGCCAGCGTGGTGGCCGGCGGATCGCCCATGCGCCCGGCCGCGTACTGCGTTTGGCCGACATGGATCTTGCCGGCCAGGAACGTGCCGGCCGTCAGCACCACCGAAGGCGCTTGGAAACGCAGTCCGGTCTGGGTGATGACCCCACGCACGCTGTCGGCTTCGCTGGCGCCGTGATGAATGATCAGATCGTCCACGGCCGCCTGGAAAACGGTCAGGTTGGGCTGGGCCTCGACGATGCAGCGGATCGCAGTGCGGTACAGGTTGCGGTCGGCCTGGCAGCGCGTGGCACGCACTGCCGGCCCCTTGGAGGCGTTGAGCGTGCGCCACTGGATGCCGGCCAGATCCGCTGCGCGTGCCATCGCCCCGCCGAGTGCGTCGATCTCCTTGACCAGGTGGCCCTTGCCGATCCCGCCGATGGCCGGGTTACAGCTCATCGCCCCCACCGTCTCGATGTTGTGGGTAAGCAGCAAGGTGCGCGCGCCTGCGCGTGCAGACGCAAGGGCGGCCTCGGTGCCGGCATGACCACCTCCGATCACGATGACGTCGTAGCGATAAAAGGAGTCGGACATGAGCGTGGACCAGGAGCGGAAAAGGGAAAACGGCCGCGGAAGTATCGGCTGAAGGGCGGGCCAGGTCACTTGTTCGGTAGAAAATGTGATTCAAATCACATTTCCAGCACGTGACCCTCAAGTTGGCATGTTTCGTGCGGATATCCCTACTGCACCCGTCGTGGCATTGCGACATGGGCGCAAAGGCTGGAATTGGAACAGGGGCCAGCCGCGCGTGCGATGGGGTAGCGTAAGGGTCGGTAGTCGGGGGACTGCCGGCCCTTATTTTTTATGATTCCTGCGAGTTTGCGCATGCGCCCCCTGCGCTGCAGCGCCTGCTCGGCAACATCGAACAAAAACAGAAAGCCCCGGCATGCCGGGGCTTTCTGTGTTGTAGGCGCCGATATCCGACAGGGCCGGAACAGGGGGGATCCAGATTTCCCTGTCGGACATCGACATAAGTCATTCAGTGGGGCTGGCCCGGTCAAAAAATGACGTGGCGGGTCACACAGAGCACCTAGCTTGCAGCCAATCGTCAGCTGAACGCAAGCCCCCAATATCGCCAAGTGTGGGCCAGGTCGCAGTCAGCGTCCTACGGAATCTGTTCGCGTGTAGTACGCGGTGCGGTTTGCCGCTGGATCTCGCGAATGACCCGCGGCGGTGCGCCGATACGCGGTGGCGGCCGCGACGGCGGTGCGCCGGTTGCCGGAGGGCGGTTGGGTTGTTGCGGCCGCGAGCCGCCGGGGCGCGGCCCGTTGTTGAACGAGCCGTTCGGGCGCGGCGGACGGTACTGCGGACGGCGATCGTACTGCCGGTAGTAGTAGCCGCCACCACCACGATAAACCGGGTACACCGGGTAGTCGTACAGGCCGATCGACCCGGCGCCATAGCCATACGGCAGACCGTACGGGTTGCCGTAGAAATACGGGGAGTAGCCGGGCGGATAGCGATACTGCACGGCAGGCGCACCACGGTAATAGCCGCCCGACCCACCGCCGGTGTAGTCGTAGGTTGCGCAGCCGCCCAGGGCCAACAGCCCGGCGGCGAAGATCAGACGGAATTTCATGGATGGTGCCCTCCTGCAACCATGGTGCCACTGTCGAACCGATGCATTGAATCGGTCCTTAATTGTGCGGCATTGCGACGCTTTGTCATCGATCCAGCATGCGCGGCGGTAGGCGTGCGACCCGTGAAGAGGAGGCGATACGTTAATCTTGCAGGCATGATCGAGACGGTCCCCCTTGCCCATTCCGACGTCCTGCAAGCCGCTGCGCGGATCGCGCCGCACTGCGCGCCGACACCGTTGCTGACATCGCACAGCCTGGACGCGCTCAGCAGTGCGCAGTTGTTCTTCAAGGCCGAGCATCTGCAGCGCAGTGGCGCATTCAAGTTCCGCGGTGCCTGCAATGCCGTGTGGTCGCTGCCGGACGCGCTGGCTGCGCGCGGTGTGGTCACGCATTCATCCGGCAACCACGGCGCGGCGCTGGCGCTTGCCGCACGCACGCGCGGCATCGGCTGCCACGTGGTGGTGCCCGAGGGCGCGGTGGCGGCCAAGCTCGCCAATATCTCCCGGAACGGCGCCACGTTGTGGCGTTGCGCGCCGACCATCGCGGCGCGGGAACAGATGTGCGCCGAGGTGCAGGCCGGCAGCGGCGCCACGCTGGTGCACCCGTATACCGATCGTGCAGTGATCGCCGGGCAGGGCACCGCCACGCTGGAGTTGCTGCACCAGAGCGGCGGGCTGGATGTGCTGGTGGCGCCGGTCGGCGGTGGTGGGCTGGCGGCCGGTGCCGCACTGGCGCTGCAGGCGTCGCCGGACTGCGAGCTGGTGCTGGCCGAGCCTGCCGGCGCAGCCGACACCGCGCGTTCGCTGGCGGCCGGGCAGCGGCTGGTCGATTTCGTGTCGGACACCATTTGCGACGGCCTGCGCGGCACCTTGGGCGCGCCCAACTTCGCCGTGCTGCAGCGCGCCGGTGCGCAGGTGATCACGGTGGACGATGCCGCGGTGGTGCAGGCCATGCGGCTGGTCTGGCAGTTGCTCAAGCAAGTGGTCGAGCCGTCTTCGGCGATCGCCCTGGCTGCGGTCCTGGCCCAGCCGGCACGGTTTGCCGGGCGGCGAGTGGGGCTGATCCTGTCCGGCGGCAATGTCGATCTGGACGCCTTGCCTTGGGTCGCGGCGTGAGCAGGCGCTCACGCGGGCTCGGCCTGTGGGGCTGGGGCTGGCGGTTGTGCATGCTGGCGCTGATCTGGCTGGTGGCCGTGGCAGGCTGGATCGTGTGGATCGGCGACCGCGATCAGGCCGCGCCGGCCGATGTGATCATCGTGCTGGGTGCGGCCGCCTACGATGCGCGCCCTTCGCCGGTGTTCGAAGAACGCATCCGGCACGCACTGGATCTATACGCGCAGGGCTATGCGCCGCGGCTGTTGTTCACCGGCGGCTTCGGCAACGGTGCGCGCTTTGCCGAATCGCAGGTAGCACGACGCTACGCGCTGCGCCACGGCATCCCGCCGGACGCCATCGTGATCGAGACCACCTCGCGCACCACCCGGCAGAACCTGGAACAGGCGCGCACGCTGATGGAGCGGCACGGCCTGCATCGGGCGATCATCGTCAGCGACCCACTGCACATGGCGCGTGCGCTGCGACTGAGCCAGGAACTGGGTATCGACGCGCTGGCCTCGTCCACGCCGAGCACGCGTTTTCGCAGCTTCCACACCAGCTGGCGCTTCCTGTTGCAGGAGGTGTATTACTTCCACCGCGATCTGGTGGTGCAAGGGTCGTGACCGCAGGCCTATGACGCGGCTTTCCCAGCGGCAGGTTCGAGCATGAGCGAGACCCATCGGCAACACGCCATCGGCCTGGTCCAGGCCTACTACGCAGCATTCAACCGTGGCGACTGGGACGGCATGTTGGCGTTTCTGGCCGAGGACGTCGCCCATGACCTCAACCAAGGTCCACGCGAAATCGGCCGCAACGAATTTGCCGCATTCCTGCAGCGCATGAACGACAGTTACCGCGAGCAATTGCGCGATGTGGTCGTCATCGCCAACGACGATGGCACCCGGGTCGGCGCCGAGTACGTGGTGCATGGCGTCTATCACACCACCGACGAAGGCCTGCCGGAGGCCACCGGGCAGACCTATATGCTGGTGGGCGGTGCGTTCTTCGACGTGCGCGGCGACAAGATCACCCGCGTGACCAACTACTACAACCTGCAGGAATGGATTGCGCAGGTATCGCGCTGAGCACATCGACCGCATCGGCCAGCGCTGCGTAGGGGCGCACCTGGGCGCGATGAGGCGTTACCGGCAATGCCTGGTCGCGCCAAGTGCGTTCCTAGGTGGGTGGGCGAGGGTTACAGCAGCACGATTCCGACCACCACCAGGATGAAGATGCCCCACTTGAGCACCTGGTACAGCGGGTTGTTGCGTTCCTTCAGCGCCTTGGCCTTGAGGCGTGCGGCGTAGAAATAGCGGAACACGCGATTGATGCCGCCGGTCTTGTCGCCTTCCTGATTGGGCGAGGCGCCGGCCGAGAGCAGGCTGCGGCCGACGAAGCGGTTCACCGCAGCCGCCCAGCGCCAACGCATCGGGCGTTCGATATCGCAAAACAGGATGATGCGGTCCTGGTCGGTGTCGTTGCGCGCGTAGTGGATGTAGGTTTCATCGAACATGGTCCACTCGCCATCGCGCCAGCTGTGGCGTTGCCCGTCGACGTCGATGAAGCAACGGTCGTCGTTGGGTGTGGCCAGGCCCAGGTGCAGGCGCATGGAGCCGGCGAACGGGTCGCGGTGCGGGCGTAGTTCGCTGCCCGGCGGCAGCTCGGCGAACATCGCTGCCTTGACCGTGGGAATGGACTTCAGCAAGGCGGTGGTCTGCGGACACAATTCGGCTGCCGACGGATGCGCGGTGCCGTACCACTTCAGATAGAAGCGCTTCCAGCCACGCCGGAAGAACGAATTGAAGCCGATGTCGGTATAGCCTTCAGCAGCGCGGATCTTCTGCATCTGTTGCAACGCCACCGCTTCGTCGCGGATCAGTGGCCAGCTGGCGCGCAGCGGCGCCAGCTCGGGAAATTCCTTGCCCGGGTCGATGAATGGCGTCGTCGGCACCCGCGAACACAGGTACATCAGCGTGTTGATGGGGGCCATGAAGGTGGAATGGTCCAGCAACTGCCGGCTGAGCCGGTGCCGCACGCGACCGCGGCAATGGATGTAGAGCGCCGATGCGATGAACAACGCGATGAGGAGCCACTTCAACATGGGGGAGGCCGATTGGGAGCGGGGGGACGCAAACGTGAAAGTGGCTGCCAAGCAGCGCACGCAGCACTGCTGCGTCGTGTCGGTAGCCACCATCGAACAAGCTGAGTCGCAACAGGGAAGTGCGGCCGTTAACTTCAGAATTCTAGCAAGTGTCTCCGCCGAGCCTGACAGGTGAGCATGAGCGGGGGCGCAATACTCTGTGTCTCACCGGCAGTGGATGCGCGACGACCAACGTTCTGTACCGCCGCTCAGTCGATGCGGCGGCGGATCGGGATGGCGCTGACCGGCACGCTGGCGACGTCATGCCCGTGTTCGCGGATGGGCGCGCCCGGCGCCGGTGCCCAGGCATGGGCGTAGATCACCTCCCAGGAGCTGGGCAGGGTGCCGTCCGGCCGCCGCAGCGGTTCGTAGGCAGCGCTGGCGGCCGCGAAGCGACCGCGTCCGGTCAAGGTGGCACGGCGGTTGCTGAGTGCATTGGTTGCCCCCATCGCACGCAGTTCGCGCATCAGCGCGGGCAGATCGTTGTAGGTCAGGGTGAACAGGTCGCGGTCCAGCACCGGGTCGCGGAACCCGGACATCAGCAGGGCATCGCCGAATTGTGCGATCGGCGGAAAGCGGCTGACGTGCGGGGCCGGGTCGCTCTGCGCAAAGGCATCGCGCAATTCGATCAGTGTTTCCGGGCCGAAGGTGGAGCACAGCAGCAGCCCACCCGGGCGCAACGCGCGGCGGAAACCGGCGAACACGGTCGGCAGGTCTTCCACCCACTGCAGGCATAGATTGCTGAAGATCATATCCACGCTGCCGTCGGCGACCGGTAGCGCGCGCGCATCGGCGCACACCTGCGTAAACGGCTTCCACCAGCCCGCGGCCTTGCGCGCCTGGCGCAGCATCGGCATGGCCTGATCCAGCGCGATGACCTGCGCCTTGGGCCAGCGCTTCTTGATTGCAGCGCTGGCATGGCCGGGGCCGGCGCCGACATCCAGCGCCACCTTGGGCACCTGCTCGCCCAGGTAGTCGAGCGATTCGAGCAGGCGGGTTTCCGCTTCGCGTTGAAGTGCGGCTGCGGCGGTATAGGTACTGGCGGCACGCGCAAAGGCGCGCCGGACGTGGCGGGGGTCGAAAGTACTGGTCATGGCGCCGCTATTGTCGCCCCAGGGCTAGGGCGGAGGGAATCGATGCGTGGTGCGCGACGACGCCACGCTAGAACGTGCCGGGATAGCTGCCGCCATCGATCAACAGATTCTGTCCGGTGATATAGCCGGCCTGCGCGCTGCACAGAAAGGCGCAAGCCGCACCGAACTCGTCCGGCTCGCCAAAACGCGCCGCCGGAATGCCCGCACGCTTGCGTTCGGCGACCTTGTCGGCACTGCTGCCCTGTTGCTGCGCGATGGCGGCGAAGTTGCCGCGCAGGCGGTCGGTGGCGAACTGCCCAGGCAACAGGTTGTTGATGGTGACGTTGTCGGCCACGGTGCTGCGCGCAAGCCCGGCGACGAAGCCGGTGAGGCCGGCGCGCGCGCCATTGGACAGGCCAAGGATGTCGATCGGCGCCTTCACCGCGCTGGAGGTGATGTTGACGATGCGGCCGAAGCGGCGTGCGCGCATGCCATCGACGGTGGCGCGGATCAGTTCGATCGGCGCCAGCATGTTGGCGTCCAGCGCGCGCAACCAGTCGGCGCGTTCCCACTGGCGGAAATCGCCTGGCGGCGGGCCGCCCGCGTTGTTGATCAGGATGTCGACCTGCGGGCAGGCCGCGAGTGCGGCGCTGCGCCCTTCCGGCGTGGCGATATCGGCAACCACGCTGCGCACTTCGCCAGAGCCGGGCAATGCGCGCAAGGCATCGGCGGCGTGCTCCAGTGCCTCACGGCCGCGCGCGGCGATCACCACATTGACGCCTTCGCCGGCCAATGCACGTGCGCAGCCCAGACCCAGCCCTTTGCTTGCGGCGCAGACCAACGCCCAGCGGCCAGCGATTCCCAGATCCATGCGAGTGTCCCTCGATCAGCGATGTCGCATGATCGACGATCGGCTCATGGCACGGACGCAACGAAGCGTTGCAGTGCCTCGCTCACCTGATCTGCATGACCAAGAAACGGCGCGTGACCACCGCCGGCAATGGTGAGCGCCTGCGCGTGCGGGCTGAGCGCGGCGGCGGCATGCATGCCGGCGGCAGGCACCAGGCGATCGCGTTGCCCGGCGATCCACAGGCTGGGGCGTGCGAGCTGCGGCAAGGTGCGGCGCAGATCGGTGCGTTCGAGCAGGGTGAGCCCTTGCTGCAACGCTTCCGGTGCCGGTTCGCCGCGCGCGGTCAGCGTCTCGCGCAGGCTGCGCAGTTCGCTGCGTGCATGCGCCGAGCCGAGCGTGTCCAGCGCAAGAAAACGCTCCAGCGTGCCGCGATAGTCGCGCGACAACTCCACGCCGAATTGCACGAACACCTCGCGCTGGACGGCACTCGGCCAATCGCTGCCACGCACGAAACGCGGCGTGGCGGCAATCATCGCCAACCCACGCACCTGCGGCAGGGTGGCGGCCGCATGCAGCGCAAACAGCCCGCCCAGCGACCAGCCCAGCCATACCGCGGGCGGTGTGGCGGCCGCAATTTCTGCAACCACATAGGGCAAGGCCAGCGGTGTGCTGTCGTCGCGACTGAAGCCGTGCCCGGGCAGGTCGACCAGATGCAATTGATAGTGCGGCGCCAGGCGCTCCACCAGCGGTGCGAACACGCCGCCGTGCAGTGCCCAGCCGTGCAGGAGAACCAGCGCAGGCCCGTGGCCGATGACATCGATATGCATGCGCGCATTGTCGCCGATTGTGGCGTGCCGGCACGCATCGCGGGATACGCGCTGGTGATTGGATGCACGCAGATCCGATGTTGGGTGCAGGGTCCTGGCGTCAATGCGTGGCGGCTGCACGCAGTGCGAGGATTCTCGGGGCCAGCAACGCCCACTGCGCACGCGCATGGCCGCACCAGCGCCAGCGCGCCGGCCAGTGCCGGCGCCGTGCGCGCCGCACCTGGATCGCCGCCGCCAGCCAGTCGGGATCGAAGCCGTCCCAGACGCCGGCCACGCTGCGCAGATTGCCGATCAGCACCGGGTGCACCTCGTACAACAACATCGTGCGCAACTGTTCCAGGGCGAAGGGCGAGGCAGCCAGGACGCGTGCGATGCCGTCGTCGTCGCAACTGTCGCTGTCCAGGTACAGCCGCGACAACGCTTCCCACACGCGACGTTGCGCCGCCGTGGCTGTGCCTGGTGTCGCGCGTGACATGTCAGTGCCGGGGTGCGATCGGATACCGGCACGCACCGGTTGCACGGCTGGTCCAATGCAGGCAAACCATCGCGCAATGCACGGTCAGCGCGCCGTGGTCGCCTGCCACGCAGGTGCGTCGTGCGATCGCTGCATTGGCTGAGTGGCCCGCGCGTGTCTGCGTGCAGGCCAGCCACGCGCTGCCACTCGCCTCAGGCAGAGGCACGCAGCGGCTGCCGACTGACCACATCGCGCGCCTGCACGATGGCCTCGATCAGTGCCTGCACCTGCTGCTGCGTATGCAGCGCAGACAAGGTGACGCGCAAGCGCGCCTTGCCTTCGGGCACGGTGGGCGGACGAATGGCACCAACCATGAAACCTGCGTGTTCGAGCGCAGCCGACATCGCCATCACGGTTGCTTCCTCGCCGCATAGCAGCGGCTGGATCGGCGTGTCGGAGGCCATCAGTTCGAAGCCGTGCTTGCGCGCGCCATCGCGGAACGCACCGATCAATTCGACCAGGCGCGCACGCCGCCAATCGTCGCGCCGCGCCAGGCGCACGGCCGCCAGGGTGGCCGCGACCTGCGCCGGCGGCAATGCAGTGGTGTAGATGTAGGGGCGCGCAGTTTCGGCCAGATGGCGCACCAACGCCTCTTCGCCCACCACCACCGCGCCGTAGCCACCGAGCGCCTTGCCCAGGGTGACCAACTGCAACGGCACTTCGGCCACGCCCAACCCGGCATCGGCGACGCAACCGCGTCCTTGCGGACCGAGCACGCCAACACCGTGCGCGTCGTCCACATAGAACAGCGCTTGCTGCATGCGTGCCACCAGGCTCAAGGCGCGCAGCGGCGCGACATCGCCGTCCATGCTGAAAACGCCGTCTGTGGCCAGCATCGCCGCGCCTTCGGGCGCGCCCTTGAGCTGGCGCATCGCGCCTTCCACATCCATGTGCGGATAGCGCCGCAACCGGCAACCGGCCAGCCGCGTGGCATCGAGCAGGCTGGCGTGATTGAGCCGGTCCTGCACGCAGACATCGTCTTCTTCGCTGAGCAACGCCTGTTGCACGGCCAGGTTGGCGATGAAGCCGCTGCCGAACAGCAACGCCGACGGATAGCCCAGCCATTCGGCGATTTCGCGTTCCAATGTTTCGTGCGCGGTGTGGTGCCCGCAGATCAGATGCGAGGCGGTGGCGCCGGCACCATCGCGGGCAGCGGCATCCTGCAGCGCGGCGACTACTTCGAACTGTTGCGACAAGCCCAGGTAGTCGTTGGAACAGAAACCGGTCAGCCAACGGCCGTCGATCTCCAGCCGCACGCCGTCGCGCCGGCCCACCTGCCGTCGCACCCGCACCCGTTCCTGGGCCACGCGCAATTTACGCAGCGACGAAATCCGTTCGTGCAGATCGGGGCGAGCCATGGGGGCGTTCAACGGCAGGGAAGGCCGGATAGCGTAGCGTGCCGGGCTCAGGGCGCCCAGCCGCCACCGACGACCGGTGCCCGGTGCCGGGTCAGGCGGCGTGCTCGCAGGCCGCGCTACGGGTGATCTCCGCATGGACGGTGCCGGGGTGATCGTGCTCGGCCGCATCGACGGTGACCTGCATCGGGCGCAGGCCCAGGCGCTGGAACAGGGCCTGGTCGCGCTCGGTGTCCGGGTTGCCGGTGGTGAGCAGTTTTTCGCCGTAGAAAATCGAATTGGCACCGGCCAGGAAGCACAGCGCCTGCAGTTCGTCGCTCATCGTCTCGCGGCCGGCGGACAGGCGCACCATCGATTTCGGCATGGCGATACGGGCAACGGCGATCATGCGCACGAACTCGAACGGATCCAGCTGCTGGGTGCCGTGCAGCGGAGTACCGGGTACCTGCACCAGCTGGTTGATCGGCACCGAATCCGGATGCGCCGGCAGCGTGGCCAGCGCCAGCAGCAGGCCGATGCGGTGTTCGCGGGTTTCGCCCATGCCGACGATGCCGCCGCAGCAGGTCTTCAGGCCGACATCGCGCACATGCTCCAGCGTGTTCAGGCGGTCCTGATACTGGCGGGTGTGGATGATCGAGTCGTAGTAATCCGGCGCGGTGTCCAGATTGTGGTTGTAGTAGTCCAGCCCGGCGTCCTTGAGCGCACGCGCCTGGCCGGCGTCGAGCATGCCGAGCGTGGCGCAGGTTTCCAGGCCCATGGCCTTCACCTCGCGGATCATGGCGGCCACCTTGGGAATGTCGCGCTCCTTGGGCGAGCGCCAGGCGGCGCCCATGCAGAAGCGCGAGGCGCCGGCGGCCTTGGCCTGGCGCGCCTTGGCGACGACCTCTTCGGTCTCCATGAGCTTCTGCGCGCTCACGCCTGTGTCGTAGCGCTGCGCCTGCGGGCAATACGCGCAGTCTTCCGGGCAGCCGCCGGTCTTGACCGAGAGCAAGGTGGACACCTGCACTTGCGCCGGATCGAAGTGCGCGCGATGCACGCTGGCCGCGCGGTGCAGCAGCTCCGGAAACGGCAGATCGAACAGCGCCTGCAGCTCTTTGCGATCCCAGTCATGGCGGACGACAACAGACATCGGAGTTTCCTGACAGTCAGCGGCTTGGAAGCCAGGCAGTCTGGTGAGCATGCAAGAGACTGTCAACTTCAATCAGGTCCGATCGGTTTACAGATGGCCGCAGCGGGTGCTGCGACTGTTGCTGCCGAGCCTGTGCCTGGTCTGCGCGGAGGCCGGCACGCCCGACGGCGATCTATGCCCTGCATGTCGCGCCGCCTTGCCCGATCATGGCCACGCCTGCCTGTGCTGCGCCACGCAGCTGTTCGCCTCCGACGCGGTGGTGCTGTGCGGGCAGTGCCTGCAGCACCCACCAGCGCTGCAGCGGGTGCATGCCTGTTTTACCTATCGCTGGCCGGTGGATGGGCTGCTGCGGCGGTTCAAGTTCCATCAGGACCTGGCGGCCGGCCGCCTGCTCAGCGAACTGATGGCCCGGCGCTGCGTGGGGCTGCCGCGCCCGCAGGCATTGGTGCCGGTAAGCCTGCACCGGCAGCGCCTGCGCCAGCGCGGTTACGACCAGGCGCTGGAGCTGGCCCGACCGCTGGGCCGCGCGCTGCAGCTGCCGTGCCAGCCGTTGCTGCGCCGGGTTCGCGCGACCGCACCGCAATCCGAACTGGATGCGGCCAAGCGGCAGCGCAATCTGCGCGATGCGTTCGAGGTCCGCGGCGCCTTGCCGGCGCATGTGGCCTTGGTGGACGACGTGATGACGACCGGCGCGACGCTCCACGCCGCGGCCAAGGCCTTGCGCAAGGCGGGTGTTCAACGGGTGGATGCCTGGGTCTGCGCGCGGGTGCCGTGATCTAGCCGGCGGCCGCCGGGTGCGCGAGGCTTCGCCCGCACCCTCGCCCCAGCCTCTCTCCCGCAGGAGACGGGCTCTTTGTCCGACGGCACAGCGCGATGGATGGCGATGCGGCTTCGGCGGGTGGATGGCCAGAAGAGATTGAGGAATAGAGCAGTTGAAGCTGGTGGCGGGCTTGAATCCTTGCTCGCAATTTCAAGATCTGACCTTCAATCGACGAATTTCCCATCCCCAATCCCCGATCCCGCATCTAACGCCCTGCCACCGCCACTGCGATGCCGACGAAGATCGCCAGGCCAACCCAGTTGTTGTGCAGGAAGGCGCGGAAGCAGGGGCCGCGCTCGCGGTGTCGGGCGATGCGGAATTCGTAGGCGACCAGTAGCGCTGCAGCGCCCAGGCCGGCCCAGTACGCAGCGCCGAGATCAGCGCGCAGGCCGACCATTACCAGCGTCGCGGCCATCAGCGCATACAGGATGCCTTGCGCGATCAGATCGAATCTGCCGAACAGGATGGCGGTGGACTTGCTGCCCATGCGGATATCGTCGTCGCGGTCGACCATGGCGTACCAGGTGTCGTAGGCGGTGGCCCACAGGATGTTGGCGGCATACAGCAGCCAGCCCAGCAACGGCACGCTGCCTTGCACGGCGGCGAAGGCCATCGGGATGCCCCAGCCGAACGCCATGCCCAGATAGACCTGCGGCAGGTGGGTATGGCGCTTGAGATAGGGGTAGCTGGCGGCCAGGAAGACGCCGGGCACGCTCAGCATCACGGTCAGCCAGTTGAGCGTGAGCACCAGCGCGAAGGCCACCAGCATCAGCGCCACGAATACCCATAATGCCTCGCGCCCGGAGACCGCGCCGGTGGCCAGCGGACGCGATTTGGTGCGCTCCACGTGCGGATCCAGCCAGCGGTCGGCGTAATCGTTGATCACGCAACCGGCCGAGCGGGTCAGCCACACCCCGGCGGTGAACACGAAGAGCGTCCACAGCGGCGGCAGGCCGTCGGCGGCCAGCCACAATGCCCACCAGGTGGGCCAGAGCAGCAGCAGGCTTCCGATCGGGCGGTCGCCGCGGACCAGCTTCCAGTACTGGCCCAATCGCTGCGGCCACGTCAGCGCGCGCGCTGCGGGCAGTTGTTCGACACCATGCTTGCTCATGCGGCAAAGGGTAGCAGCGCGGCTTGGCCGTGGTCATGTGCGGGGTGGGCGCTGCCCGGGCGGCAATCCTGGGAAAGCCCTGCGTCCGCGATGGCAGGCTGTTCACGGGTGCGGCTGGCCTGAACGACGTGGTCGCAAGCGGCTAAGCCGGACGTTGGCGCAGTCAGGCGTGCGGCAGGTATGCGGCTACAACGCAAGCTCGGCAGTGACCGCGCTCGGGCGCGTGCTCAACCGCACGGTCAGGCTGGGGACGTTGAGCGGGCTTGCGTTCTGCAGACTGCCGCTTGAGACGGCGACACCGTTGCACGGTCTGGGTCCGGTGCGCTCGAACCTGGACATCCGGTTGCGACCCACCGACTGCCCGGGCCGAGAGGCCGGTCATGACGTCTCCAGTGACGCCGTGGCTCACCCAGGTCCCGCGCCGCCCGGCCCCATCACGCGCATGCCGGCTGTTCTGGCATAATGCGCGGCCAGGCGCTCGTAGCTCAGCCGGATAGAGTAGTGGCTTCCGAAGCCATTGGTCGGGGGTTCGAATCCCTCCGGGCGCACCACATTCCGTTCCAGGCCTGTCCTGGGATGAACAAAAGCCCTCGAGAGATCGGGGGTTTTTTGTTGTCTGTACATCGAAAGGTCTATCCGGATCCATTGGCATCCGGACTGGTCGGGCCACAGATGGGCGCACCAGCCCTCAACGCAGACGCGCAGAGGATAGATGCCCCATGCAGTCAAGCGGCTTCATGGAACGCTTCAACGACAGAGAACAACGCGGCGTTCCGGATATGCACGGGTTCCGCGGCGTGAGCGAAGCGATCAAACAGACAGGCCGACGCTTGGCTGGTTGCCGGCATCCAATAAAGACTGCATGGGCTCGGCGGGCAAACACCCGCCGAGCTCTGCGATCAACATCGCCAGCATGCCTGCCGTTTAAAGTGCCGGGCGCGATATCACCGGTCTCCAGGGCCTAACGGATGTCCCATTCCCTGAGCAGTACACGGGCCCGCTGCTCGATGAAGCGGTTCGCGTTGGCCTGCGCACGTTCGGACTCCTGCTTGGCCTCTGCGTCCCCGATGCCACCCTGCTGCGCTTCTTCGAACTGCGCCATCGTCCACGTGATCGCCGCATCCTGCGCCGCTTGTCCCTCCACATCGTGCATGGAAATATAGGCCTTCAATGGCGGCCACATCTCCACACGCCCGGTGAGTTCATTCCTGCTGCGCAGCAGCATCTCCCTGGACAGCCCCAAGTCTGGATTTTGCAGGGCGTCCTGCAGCAGGCCCAGTGCAGTCTGGTGGTCCTGCGTGTGCATGAGCTTGTGCTTGAGCATCTCGGCAAACGCGGTTTTGACGTCTCCTCGCACGGCGGGCCCGAAACCGCCCACCTGCGTCATGCCATCCATGTTGAGCGTCTTGAGGGTGTGGTCGCTCAAAAATTGGCCGAAGCTGCTGCGGAATTCGGGTGAGCGAATGGCCTCGGTCACCACCTGGTCCAGCAGGGGCATGTCGGCCGGCGTGATGGATGCGCCGGAGATCCTGGCAGTTTGCGCCAAGCCTTGCGTCCACTTGTCAAAACGCTCGCCCAGGTCGGCATCGACAGTGCGCAGCACGCGCGCGAACTCGGGCATGCGGTTCCACGATGCCCCGGCCTGCTGCGCCGCCGGCACAGGCGCGCGCCGCCTTCTCTCGGCCAGTCGCTGTGCCGCGCGCTGTGGCTCGCGCGCAGCGCGCTCCGGGTCGCGGATTTGCAGCAATTGGCCTGCCAGATGATCCGGTACCTTGATATCGCATTGAGCGGGCAGTCGTGCCAGCGACTGTGGAAGGGTCTGCAGGCCGGTGCCGCGCAGGTCCAGCAGTTGCAGCTGGGCCAGATCCCCCACGCTGTCGGGCAGCTGCCGCAGCGCAGCGCAATTTTTGAGCGAGAGTTCCGTCAAGCCGCGCAGTTGGCCGATGTCTTCAGGCAAATGCGCCAGCCGGCGGTTGGACGACAGGGTGAGTTTTTCCAGCCGATGCAGCTGGGTGAGGCTGCCAGGAAGCTGCTCTAGCTCGGAATTCGATGCCACCTCCAGCGACCTGAGCCCCTGCATGAGGCCGATGTTCTCAGGTAACTCGCGAAAATGCGAAGAGTACGGCATGCGCAACTCGGTCAATCCGCTCAGTTCAACGATGCTGGCCGGCAGACGCGCATAGTGCCCGCCACCTAGCGTGAGGCTGCGCAGACCCTGCATGCGGCCAATGCCTACGGGCAATTCGTCCAACGGGATCATCGTCAATTGAAGGGTTCTGAGATTGGACAGGCGCGTCAACGAGGGTGGCAGCGTTTTCAGGCCCAGCGCGCCAGCGATCTGCAAATGGCGGAGCTGGTGCAGCTGCCCCAGGCTGTCTGGCAGCGATTGGAGCCCGGTATGGAGCAGCGTCAATTTCTGTAGCGCGTCGAGCCGGCCGATCACGTCAGGCAGCGTCGTGGCAGGCAGGCCGTAGTCGAGGACAAGCTCGGTGCTATGGCGAGTCGCTGCACGGCGGATTGCATCTGCGACGCTTTGCAGTACTTCCCGCGACGTATCTCTCTGCCCGTCGTGCAGGTTGTAGCCCGTTCGAACCCTCTCTGCCATCGGTAGGCTTTGCGCAAGCCAATCGTCGATGTCGTGCTCGATGCTGCGCGGTGGCGCAGAAGAGGCTCCCGCGAGTGCAGCCGGCTGGCCCGACGCACGCAGAGGCGATCGGAAAGGGCTCCTTTGCCCCGCGTTTCTAGGCGCCGACGCGCTTTCGCGCCGCCGCGGCCGCGCGAGCAGAGGGCTCAGCAAGCCCTCTGCGGCCGAAGGCTGATGTGAAGGCCTGTCTTCAGCCGGTGCTTGATCGGCAGTGTCCGTTCGCGGACGAGAGCGCAGTAAGCGATTTATATTGAACATGGAGGTATCTCCTGCGTAGTCGGCTGGCTGCAGCGTTCCGGAATGCAGGCTACTGCGATGCGACTGTCATCACTGCACCAAAGCGAAGAGGTTGTATCGCCTGGCGAATCAGACGCTTATGTCCAAGGGCGCAGCCGTGCTGCGTATCTGCTCACCGAAAGCGGTAAATGGTTCGAGGTTCGATTTAATCGGTTTTCAGCGTGAAACACACGAGGGCAACAGGGGACCGATCAGGTGGTGCGCCACATCGTTCGCGACTCAGGATCCACGCGTGTCGACCGTCTTCATTGCAAGGATGTTGATGCTCCCGGGACAGCCTCCGGCATCCGGTCACTTAATCGCCCGCAGGCACATTACGGCTGCAGCGGCGCCGGAACGTGCCTCCAGGCACCTAGAGGCACGTTCATACGAAGGTTGCCAAGCGAACCGCAACCCATCATCGCAGCGCGACCCCGCAGCACGTCGTGGCGGATCGACCGGCGTTGCCGCAACGCCCACGTTCACGAGCACCAACGCCGGCTGCAGGACGTCTAACGCAAATGTCGCTGTGGCATGCGCGTTATCTACGACGCACTCTGATATTCCTCAGGTTCTGTCGCAGGTCTCCCTCGAAATTGTTGGCAACGTTCGTGGGAACAATCTGCTTACCCATCGGGATGCCGCCGGCGTTTTCCATCTTCTGGTGGATCTCTCCTTCTTTCTGCTTGTCCAGTTGATATTCTTCGTAATGCAAGCCCGCCAAGACGGGCGTCTTGAGAATTTCAACCGATTTACTGATGGCAGTGCCGCCGACATAGCCTTTTGCGAACTTCGCGGCGCTCGGCCGTTCGGCCGCCGTTCTACCCGCACCTTTGGCCACGCCCTTGGCAGTTCCCTTGGCCGCACCCTCAGCTGTTCCCTTGGCCGCGGCTTCGGCGACTCCTTTGGCGACCGCCTTGGCTCCGATTCTGGCCGTGGGTCCGCCGACTGCTCCAACCACTGCTCCGGCCATATTGATGCCGGCCAGCTTCAAGGCAAGCGACATGTCGCCACCTTGAATCGCGGTGTCGACCACCTGCGCCGCCTGCGCCTCGCTTTCCAATGCAATCGACGCCGCATCGGTAATTTCGCCGATGATGGGAATCCCATTCAATGCGCTGAGGCCAACGGACATCCAGTCCAGGATCTTGCTGTCCCACTTGAGGAACTCGTGCAAGCCCTCCTGGAACACGCCGACGTCTTTTTTGGGCTTCTTGATCGCGGGCGGATCGTCCTTGCCCATCAGCATGTCCGAGACGGCCTTTTGCTGCTCGGCCGAGCTGGCATCGTGCGTGACCGGCTTGTCCACGGTCTTGTTGGCTGCGCTCATGTTGTCGTAGAACCGCCGGAAATCGTCCTGGCTGATCTTGCCCGAGTCGACGACATGACCACCCCCGAAGAAGCGATGTGGCTTCTTGTAGCCGGTGATCGAGTTGTTCAACAACCCGAACAGCAACGGATCGCTCAACAACTGCGTCGCGGCCTCTTTCACCGCGGGGTCGGCCTTGTCGTCCTTGGAAATGGAGTCGAGCTTGTCGCGGGTCACTTCCTTGCCATCGCCGTAAAAAGCGTCTTGATGACTGTTGATGGTGTCCAGCGTCTTCCGCTCGTCCGCCGTCAGGTGAATCTCGGAGCTGGCTTTCTGCAGGAAGTCCGGTTTGCTCATCGAGCCGGAGTCTCCTGCCAGCGCTTTCCACTGGTCGGGATGATCACGAAAATACTGTGCGGCAGCGATGACCTGCGGCGGACATTTCTTGGTGCTGCTTTCGCCATCCACCAGAGACTTGAAGGTATCCTGATTCAGATCGTCCGGCAGATAGTCCGAATAGCGGTACAGCTCACGCATGGCATCGCTCTCGTTCATTACCGACGCCTTGGTCTTGTCCGGGCTGTCCGAGGCCACGTAGTTCTGTGTGTAGCTCTTTGCTTGCTTGTCGGCGTACTCGGCGACCTGCGCATGGTGGGAGACGAACTTGCCGAGATCGCCGTCTTTGATCTTGCCGCCGCACTTGCCATCACCTTGCGAGCCGATCGCGAAGAACAGCCGCGGGTCCGACTGCAAGTCCGTCAATGCCTTCTTCAGATCCGGTGGTGTCGACGGGTCGTTGATCTTTGCATCCAGATCGGACCACTTGAGTGGGCACTGATCCTTATGGCGATTGAGCGTACTGACGATTTCCAGCTCATTCTGGGTGAGCGTTCCACCATCCCAGGTGACCGATGAGCCATCGACGGCGGGAGGTGGCGTCGATCCCTTGATGTCCTTGGGGTTGAACTGGTCGTTCTTCCCGCCCATCGCCTTGACCTGCGGATGCGAATCGGAGAAATCCCAGAGATCCTGCGCCTTGATCTTGCCGCCGCACTTGCCGTCTCCCTGCGAACCGATCGCAAAGAACAAGCGCGGGTCCTGCTTCAGTCCCTGCAATGCGGCCTTCAGGTCGGCGGGCGTGGAAGGGTCGTTGATCTTGTCATCGAGATTTTTGTATTCGAGCGGCATCTGATCCTTGTGGGCATTCAAGGTCGAAACGATCTGCAGCTCCGATGGTGTGAGCGTGCCACCGTTCCAGGTGACCGTTGAGCCCTCCAATGCTGGTGGCGCGTCCTTACCCTTGATGTCCTTGGGATCGAAGTCGTAGCCCAGCGATGGCCACGAGGTGCGCTTCTCGATCGGCTGGTTGGCTTGATCGTCCGATGCAGAAGCCGGGGTGCTGGCATCACCGCTTGGCGCGCTTGTTGGTGCATCGGCTGACCCGTTGCCTGATGTACTCGTTGGCGCGTTGGTTTGGAGGGCTGCCAGCAGCTGGTAGATCAGCAGAAAGATGTCGTCCATCGTCGACGGCAGATCGGAGTCATCCTTGGAAGAATCCGACCCCAACAGCTCCGACGAATCGGACTCATTTAGAGGAGTGCCCAGCAATTGGCTGGGGTTGCTCCCGGTAGAAAGTGTATTGAGCGACATATGGGCGGCCTCGCAATGGCAGAATTGGCAGAGCACCTGCGTATAAGCTTTCTCTTATACGGCCGCACGGGTGCGCCCATGCGGTGTAGCCGTATGTTGCCAATCTGCGCGATGGGCACCCTGATCGACGAACTATTTTGGCGAAAAAAGCGCAAAAATCGGTGCGTCGATGCCCTATTCAGGGGCTGCTCGTTCGCGCGCAGCTGCCCGACAGACGAGTGCTCCTGCTGTGGCCTGTCCCATCATGACTATCGGGTTGATACGGCGTTGCAAACCGATGAGTGCCAAGAATGCATGTCATGAGGATTGTCCGGATTATTCGGCTGCTCCAGATGGAATTTGCACTGATTATGATGATGGAGACCGCTGAAATTGAAGTTGATGATGTGCGCAGATAGTTAGTATTTGTGTCATGCGTTGTGTGCATGTAGGCCGCCAGGGTGCGAGACCTCCATGCGTCGCCTGTATGTGCAGCCAGAGGGCCGGATGATTCACCGGATCAAGGTCGCTCTTGTCCCGCCCGTATCCGCTCTAAAAGTGTGGCGCAGGTTTTGGTCGGCCAATTTGCGGTGACCTAACTTCGTGTACAGCGCTGGTGGTTCGCTGTGCTTCGCTCGGGCGCGAAGTGCGGCGCAAGCCAATCTGGCGCACGCAATTGGTGCATTGGCACTACCTGTCGGTGCATGAGTGCGGTATCGAAAATGTCCTCCGGAGTATCTTTGATGACGTTGGAATCGCATAACCAGCAATCAGCGAATACCGCTTTCTTTATCGGCCTGAGCGCATGTCTCGGATTGCCGGGCGCGCTTGCGCAGCGGCTCGGCGAAGGCGAAACCATTCTGGGGCCGGCCGGCATGCTGTGCCGTGTCCATAGTTCAATTCCGCTCGGCGGACCGGCAGTGAAGCGGGTCTGTTGAGGCCTGTCGGCCAGTTGGGCTTGAGTGCGCTCGCCATTGGCGGAGCTGGCATCGTGCAAAAGGCACTGCTTGAGACGAGCAAAGCCGGGGCGCGTACCGGCCAGATGAGCGTGCCGGATCTGCTTGGCGGAGAGCAACGCTTGAACCTGTTTTCGTTGGCACTGCCCGACAAAACGCCGGCCCGCACAATGGTCCGACGCTGTCCATTTTCCGCTCCGTTATCTGCTGGAAAGCGGGATGGAAGCCCTGGCGTTGGCAAAGCAAGGTTTCAACAGCGCCAATGCGGTCTCCCAGACGGTACGTGACCTCTTTGCCCGCCACATGCTGAGCAATGTCGTTGCCAGCTTCGGCTCGCTTGGGGCCTCGCGCATGATCGTCTCACCGTTGCGTGGAGGGAACCACATCCGTGTCGCTGGCGAGCCAGTCAACTCCTTGCCTGTTATCTTGCAGCAGGCCGTCCAAACCCTGTTCAACGATACGTTCTAGAATGCGCTCAAGGTCAGGAACGGTGCCAATACCGCTCAGGCGACGCGACTGGATAACGCGCGTGCCGCCTTGCAGCCGAGCATCCACGCACCATCGCACAGACGCTTGAGGCTCTGGCGGAGCCCATCGACCAGACGATCGTCGCGCTTTCCGGACCCACACCTGCCCAGACGCGTGCCATGGAGGAGGGGACGCTTGCTGCGCCTGGGCCTGGGGCGCGCGGTCGGGCATTGCGTACGGCCCTGGAGACATTAGGCACGGAGATCGGCACGCAGTCCCTCTCGACTGCGACCACTGAGGCCGTACGCACCGCGCTGCGTGACCATTGGAGGCAAACCTCTAGCGCATTGCCACGCGACGCGCTCACCCAAGCGCTGGATGAGCGGCTGAAAACGCTCAAGCGTGCATTGCAAGAAAGCGAGGAACTGTGTCGGTGGGAAACCGGGCGAGCATGAGCGCTCAGCCAATGCGTTGATCCTTGTGCGCCTCGCACACCGCCGTCACAGACGTATTCGCCATCGCGTCTGTGGCCTGGTGGTGGCGTCCGCAAGGTGCACAGCTACCCGTAGAGATAGCATACCGTCGCCTCGTCCTCCAAGCAGCGTGACAGGAAGATCAGTGCACGGAGGCAGGCGCTGACTCTGTGAACCGGTTGCGCAGCCGCTTCGGTCTGCATCGATGCCACTGCGGAACTCGAACTGGACAGAGAACTCGCCAGCAAGGTCGCCGTGTCTTTGCCCTGCAAGATCGCCGCGACGACTGGCACTGCACAGATCCAGGACAGGTGCGGGACTGAGCTGCCCGACCACGCACTGCTCCTACGGTAGCGGGCGCACCCATGTTTTGGCGCAGGAGAGAGAGGCGATGGTTCCCTGCAGAGTATCTGCCGGGGAAGATGCAGGCGCGTCACGCTCGACATGCTCAATTGCAGCATTCAGTGGGCGCTAGTCGTGAGATCGTCCAGATCGCGCACCAAGCCAGTTTGTCGTGCCATGGCCGATCAGCGTTGCTGGAGCCATGATTGGCCCTGGCGGCAAGATGGTTGCCAGCCTTTATCAGGCGCGCAACCACAGATAGTTCCCCGTCGCGATTCCTTCGAACATTTCATCGTGCGCAACGAAGATATTGTTATTCCAGTAACGGCCGTGCTCGGCGTAGTGGGCAAGCAGATCGCATATCCATGCTCCGTCTACATCATCGTCCAGCGGCACGCGCACGATCAGGACGATGACGCCGGCATCATTGAGTCCAAGCTGTGCCTGGTCTTGCGCGTACACGGACAGATTGGCTTCCAATAACAGTCGGTAAACCGTCAATGTCCGTCCGGCAGGTGGCAGTCCGTAGGAGATGCGCAGATACAGTGCCTGTTCTTGCACCTCGTCGTCGGGCTGTGGCGTCGGCTCGTGGAGATAGACCTCAAACCCTTCTACCCAAAGCACACGCCTGCTGAGCACAGACTGCACATCCGGTAGGTCCAATGCCTCGCACATCTGTCGAACGATGGTTTCGAATCGCGCGCTGCTCATCAGTGGCGGTACATGCGCAGGACCCCCTACAAGTCCTGCGCATGCCAATGGCGATTACTGGCCAACGAGCTGCTTGGCGTTGTCGCCGGCCTTGCCGATGAACTTGTTCAGCGCCACGTTGAAGTCCAGGTCGTTTTTGAGCATCGTGATCTTGTTGTTCATGGACTTCTGTGCCTCGTCCGAGGCGGTCATGTCACTGATCAACGAACTCATCTGCCCGTTCGCGCCCGACAGTGCATCAGCACCAGAGATTCCACCGGATACACCTCCGGTGTAGCCATCCATGCCCTGCTCAAAACGCGAGTTGAGTGAACTGATTTGCGGAAATAATTCCATACCAAGCCTCCTTCGGATTGCATGTAGTGATGCGCCTGCTGGCGCGTTGTGCTTGGTCGAAGCGACCAAGAAATCGATTTACGACGTGCCGGCGATGTGCGCGACGATGTTGCGTGCTGCAGTAATCCCGTCATGCATGGCATTGAAGTCGTTGCGTGAGGTCTGGTCGCTCGCCGCAGACCAGCGCACGCGAATCTGTTGCGCGGTGGCATCGAGCGCTGCCTCAAGGTTGCGCAGCCGCTCGCCAGAAGGATCCGCCGCCTTGGTCTGCAAAATCTTGCTCATATCTTGGGTGACCGTATCGGTCATGGCATCGAACATAGTGGACTCTCATTGCGCCGCCTGCTGCGGCAGGGATGTCATGTGTTTGGTACCGTCCGGTGTTTCGACATAATGCAGGCCGTCGGCGAGCAATGCCGCGTCGTAGTTTTCCGGTGGTTTCACGGACGGGTCTTGCTGGCTGATCTCCACGTGTAACGAACGCACTTCAGGGCCCAGGTCGCTACGCACATCGGCAATGCGGCGGCTTGCACGTTCGGCATTGTCGCTGCTGCCGGAAACCGAGAAAACGCCATTGCCGTTGTAACGGACGTTGAGCGCGGGATCGGCCAGGGTGTCGCGCAGCGTCGCCAGTACTTCGTCCACCACGGCCACATTGACGGCAACGCCTGGATCGTAACGATGCACCTGCGTGCGCAAGCGGGCAGCATCGGCGCTGCTGGGGACCAGCCCCTCGATCAGCACGCGCGTGCCGACGCGTTCAGCGTGCGCTTCGCGAAAACCGAGCTGTTTCAACAAGGCTTTGGCCTGATTGACAGCATTTTCTGGACGTTGCCCGGTGGCGGCATTGGATAGAAATGCGGGTTGCAACGAGGGGATCAACGCTGCTGCACAAAGCGCTAGCATGGCACCCACCGCAGTACGCAAGACTTTGCGCCTGGACGTGCGCGGCGCCGGCGTGGGGGCTGGGGAAAGCAGCTGCTCCAGCAGCGCCACATCGTCTGGCCAATCGGCACCAGCATCGCCAATACACAGCACCAGGGGACCGAAGCGAACTGGCTGAAACGCAACAAAGGACGTTTCTGGCACCGTGTCGCTGCTATAGCGGATCTGACCATCTTGGTCTACCTCGATAATGAGTGAGCAACCAGGCCAATCGTCTATTCGGATATCGGTTTGGGGATCGCTCCCCAGGGTGTAACGACCTTGTGCCAAATCTAATCGTGCGCCTGCATGGGTTCCTGTCAGTACGCGAAGCTGCATAGTCATGGGCGAACCTCCTGAGCCGCCTGTTGTGGTAGCTCAATCAGTAGTGTGTTCAGACGTGTGACGGCGTGTGTACGATCGACCTGCCTGCGCGGCTTTTCCGCATTCAGCAGTATCAGTGGAAGCAATAGGTGAAAATTGCGTAGCGCCGGCACCGGTTCCAACTCTGACGGCATCAGCTCCATCAAACGTTTCCGTAAAGCCTGCAGGTTTTCTGTTGTGGTGGCGCTGCCGGACGAGCGAAAATGCTCGCGCATCAACCTCCACACCGTCGTGGTCAACGAGGCGATGGCAGGATGCGAAACGCCGATGGCGCGCAACTCGACAAGCGCAGCGGCAAGCGCGTGTCGCCTGACCATTGGGTCGGCGTCGCGGGTCATCACATAGCGATCGAGAATTCCGTCGATGCGTGCATCGACGCCGTCGCTCAAAGCCGCTGGCGCGCCAGCTTGCCACGGTCCTGTCTGCGGATCGTCGGCATGCGCGTCGCGGCCACTGCCGTGCTGATCGCCCTGGCCCTGCTCACGCCCTTGGGCCGCAGCGACGGCCACGCTCACCCGCCCGCGCAGTATGCACTCGCGCTTGGCTTCGTTCTCTTCCTGCTCGGTGGCATCGAGCTCATCTTCCTGGCCGTCCAGCGAACGGACGCCGCGTCGTCGCCTGCGCGGTGGCGCAGGACGCAGGCGCGGTATGTGTGTTGCAGCGTCGGTAGGCGAAGCTGCGCCAGTGCCTGCGGAGTTCGCATGGTGATGCGAGGTACCATGCTCGGTCGAAACCGAGGGCGGCAAGGTGCCGGGAGAAATGCGACGGATCATGGGAACGCCGCCTGCATCAATGCCTGGCCGAACTGCATGATCGCCGACGCGCCCCACGGCGCCGTCACCGCAATGGCGGCCACCACCACCACCAGCTTGAGCGCGAACGAAATCGATGCGTCCTGCAGCGACATCACCGCCTGGATGAAGGCGATCAGCAGCCCGGCCAGCGCAGCGACACCAACCACCGGCAAGGAGACCTTGAGGCAGAGCAGCAACGCTTCGGAGGTAAATCGCACTAGATCGTCGTGGTCCATGGCATCACCGATAGCTCAGAACCAGGCCATGAATCAGCATTGACCAGCCATCCATTGCGACAAACAGCAGCAGCTTGAATGGGATCGCCACATTGGTCGGGGTGACCTGCGAAAGGCCCATCGCCATCAGGGCGTTGGCCACCACCAGGTCGATGACGATAAACACCAGATACAACAGAAAGCCGATGCGGAAGGCTTCGGTCAATTCGCTGAGCGTGAAGGCCGGCGCCAAGACAAGCAGGTCGTCCGACTTGAGCGTGGCGGCCTTGTCCTTGGGCCAGATCTGTTGTGCTGAACGCATGAAAAAGGCCTTTTCGCGTTCCCGTGTGTGTTTGAGGAGGAATTGCCGAAACGGCTCCCGGCAGGCGTCGAGCAGGACCACCACACGGCTGTTATCGGACCCGGCACCGTAGTTCTGCGCGGCCTTGAACGCCTCCATACCCACCGGTGCCATCACAAAGCACGACACCAGCAACGCAACGCCATTGAGGACCATGTTCGGCGGCACCTGCTGTACCCCGATCGCATTGCGCAGCAGACCGAGCACCACCACGATCTTGGTGTAGGAGGTGACCACCATCGCTGCGAAGGGCAGCAGGCCCAGCATGATGACCACCAGCAGCAGCGAGCCAACGTCAGGCATCTGCATGCGTGCTCTCCGACATGCTGAGGATCTGCACGCCAAGATGTTCGCCCACTGTCACTAACCTGCCGATGCCGATGGTCTGGCCGTAAACGACCAGGCGGATGTCGGCTTGATCCACCGGCACCGACAACTCCAGGATCTGCCCGGGCTGCAAACCCGACAACGTCGATAGAGACAGCGCAAGTTGGTCCACTTCCAGCTGCACCGGCAGTTCCAGTTCCGCAACGTTGCTGGCGGACTGTGCGACTTCGGGCTCAAACGTATCGTGCTGCATGGTGGGGGTGGCCTCCAAAATCATCTGTTGCAGGTTCAGGCGTACCGGAGCGCGCAAGACCGCGCCCCCGGCGATACCCCAGAGCACCTCGCCGCTGGTGGCCGCAGCCGAGGCCGTGCAATGCAGCAAGACATCGCCAGGCCGCAGCGACTGCAGCAGCGCCGCCGATGCGGTGCGCTCGCCGATGCGCAGGCGCGTGTTGACGCGCAGTGCGGCCAGCCAGACTGGCAGTGGCGCGGGCGCCGCCAAGGCGGCAACTGCGGTCCGCAGCGTGGCCAGCAGGGGGGCGCTTGCCGTCAGCGCAATCGCATCGAGATCGCCCAGTGTGATGCCGATGCCGTGGCAGTCGTCTGGCTCTGCATCGCGCTCGAAGGCGATGACCTCGGCAGCGCCCAAGCCCAGCGGCGCAAGAGCGCCGAGGCGATCGGCCAGTAATATCCCCGCGATCGAAACGCGGAGTGCGTGGTCGTCCTCGTTCAGTAGCAGCGCCAGGCCGTCGCGCGCGGCAATCCGCACATCCATCTGGCCGGTGTCCAACTGCAGGCGCAGGCGGGCCGCCTCATCGGGTGGGATGCGACGGCAGTGCGTCGCAAAGCCGCATTGGCATGCCGCGCGTGGATCGCCGAACACCCTGCTCAGCTGTGCGCGCTCGGGCGCAACGCGCCTCAACGCCTGAGAGAGTGCACGTGCCGGTGGAGCCTGGCTCTGCTCGGTTAGCAAGATGGAGTTCCTCCAAATGGCTTTCTGTCGCCAGTGCCGCGTTAGACAACCTCGATGCTGATCTGGAGCGTGCTACTCAGCGTGGAGTTCAGTGCAGCCTCCAGACGCTGCCTTCCGCACCAAAGTACCTCGCGCGCGTCCGGCGAACTGGTATTGAAGCGAAGCGATAGCTGGTCCGGCGAAAGCCGCAAAAACAACGTCGTCTGTGCGACGAGCCCTTGATCGATATCCAGCCAGGCTTCCCAGCTCCCTGCGCTGCGCACTGGCGTGGCGTTGCAGAACTCGGCCACCCGCAGCGCGATGTGGTCGATCGCCATCTGGGCGCGCTGCGTGCGTATCCACTCGGTGGCGATATGTCGCCCAACCGCGCCATTGTCGGTGCCTTGGAGTGGCTCTTGGTATTTCGTGCCATCGACAGGTAATGCCGGGTCCGTTGTTGCGGGCGCGCCGTCATGGGCTTCGGTGAACCTGTCCTCGGCATCGGGCTCCGGTCGATCCTCGTCGCACTGCGGCGGCAACAGCATGCAGGGAAGCGCGAGCTGCGCGCTGCGCAGTCGCTGGCGCAGTTGCAGGAAGCTGGAGCGCTGCGCCGACCGGGCCGGCGTGGCAGGAGCCGCCGGCCGCTGCAGTGCGCCGCTGACCGGCAGGATGCGCACATGACGGAGGGGCGGCTTGCGCATCACACCACCACCCTGCCGATCGGCTGTAACTGCACCTCCGAACCCAGTTCCTGGAACGAATAAACCTGCAGCCACGTCAGCCGTGCTTCGATCATGCGGCGCACATAGCGGCGTACGTCCATCGATGCGACCACCGCCAGCGGATGCTGCGCCTGGTCGCCCACGATGCGTTCCACCTGTTCGACAAGCTGGTTCGCCTGCTCGGGCGGAAGGGCCAGGAAATTGCCGGCCGCGGTCGCGCGAATGGATTGCCTGATCAGTTGTTCCACAGCATGGTCGAGCATCACCGCAGGCAGCTGCCCGGTGCCTGCGGTTGCGGTATGCGCAAGATAACGGCTGAGATCGCAGCGCACATATTCGGTCAACATCAGAAGGTCCTTTTCCTTCGGACCCCATACCACCAGACTCTCCAGAATGCTCTTGATATTGCGCACCGGAATCCTTTCTTCCAGCAGACGCCGCAACACATCGGCAATGCGTTGTGCGGGCATCGCCTTGTTGACCTCCGCAACCAGCCCGGGATAGTCCACAGCCACCTGCTCCAGCATCCACTGGGTTTCCTGGATGCCGACGAACAGGTGCGCGCGCGCGTGCAGGGGTGCGATGGCCTGGCGGGCCAGCGCCGCTTGCATGTCGTCGGTGTCCCCCAATTCGGCGCGTGTCTCGGGGACATCGTGAATCAACACCTCGTATTGCATGTCCTGCAGGGACTCGCTCTGCCATATCGCGATTCCGGGAAACGGCAAGCCCAGCAACTCGACCAACTTGCGGCGCTCGCTTTCGATCGCCTGATCAAGCCGCGCGGGGTCGAGCAGATTGGCCAGCTGCGGCGACAGACGCATCGACAGGGGTGAGGCGAAATCAGGGGCGTTTTTGCGAATATGTGGCGCCTCGCCCTTGGCGCCTTTACGGCTCGTCGAAGGCAGTTTGCGCTGATCGGTGCCGCTGATATCGCGTTGCTTGCGCCAGATCGTATAGCCGCCGGCGCCGACGGCCGCTGCCAGCAGCAGGAACAGCACGGCCGGGAATCCAGGGACGAACGCAAAGCAGGCCAGCAGCACGCTCGCTGCCATCAGGGCGCGCGCATTGCTGGTGAGCTGACGGCCGATATCGAGCCCGAGCGAGCTGAGCCTTGTCTCGTTCTCGTTGGCCACGCGGGTGATCATGACGCCGGCAGCCACCGATATCAGCAGTGAGGCAATCTGCGACACCATGGCATCGCCCACCGACAGGATCGCAAAGCGGTTGGCCGCTTCGCCCGCGGTCATGCCGTGGTACGTCACGCCGACCACGATGCCGGCCAGGATGTTGACCATGGTAATTACCAGGCCGGCGATCGCATCACCCTTGACGAATTTCATGGCGCCGTCCATGCCGCCGTGCAGTTGGCTTTCCATGGCCAGCCGCGCGCGTTTGCGGCGTGCTTCATCTGCGGTCAGGTTGCCGCCGCGCAGGTCGGCATCGATACTCATCTGCTTACCGGGCATTGCGTCCAACGTGAAGCGTGCACCGACCTCGGCAACGCGTTCGGAGCCCTTTGCGATCACGATGAACTGCACGGTGGTGATGATCAAGAAAACGACCAGGCCTACCACCAGATTGCCGCCGACCACCAACTCGCCAAAGCTCTCGATAATATGGCCCGCCTCGGCGTGCAGCAGAATCGACTTCGTCGAGGCGATATTCAAGGATAACCGCAGCAGTGTGGTGAACAGCAGCAGGGAAGGAAACGACGAGAGCGAGATCGAGTCGGGCACATACATCGTGACCATCAACAGCACCACGCTCAGGGTGATGTTGATGCCCAGCAGCGTATCGATCAGCGGCGTTGGCAGCGGCAGGATCATCAGCCCGATGACCGCCACCACCAAGGCGGCGATGGCGACTTCGCCGCTGTAAGCGAAATACCTTGTCGCTCGCACGCGATCTCCTAGCATGGCAGAGCTCCATCGCCGTCGCTGTGGTCGCGACCGAGTTCATCGACCCAGCGCAACACCACTGCAACCGTTTCGAACAGTGGTTCGGGCACTGCGTCGCCCAATTCAACCTGATACAGCGCACGTGCCAGTGGCGGATTGGCAACGATCGGAATGCCCTGGTTATGCGCGAAGGCGCGCAGCTCCAGCGCGCCGTCGTCCACGCCCTTGGCCACGACCTGCGGTAGGCCGAAGTCATCGGGCTCGTAGGCCAGTGCCACCGCGTAATGGGTCGGGTTGACCACCATCACCTTGGCCTTGGCGACGCGTTCGCGCGGGTCGCCAAACACCATCTCCTTGGCAAATTCCTTGCGCTTGCCCTTGATTTCCGGGTCGCCCTCGCTCTCCTTGACTTCGCGCTTCTGCTCGTCCTTGCTCATTCGTTTGTCGCGGATGAACAGCCAGTGCTGCACGCTCCAGTCTGCGGCGCCGACCAGTACGAACAGCAGCACGCCCAATGCGAATAGCATCCCCAGCGTCCGCCAGGCAATCTGGGCAATGTCAGGTGGTGTCTGGTAGGCAAGGCCAATGATCATCGGCATGAGGATGCGGATACCGGCCCACAGCACCACGCCAATCAAGATGGCCTTGATGATCAACTTCAGTAGATTGATGAGGCTTCGCAACGAGAAGAGTTTCTTGACCCCGGTTGCGGGATTGAGGGAATCGAATTTGGGCGCCACCGGCTTGAGCGAGGCATTCAGGCCGGTCTGGAAAGCACCGCCTGCCACGCCAGCCACCAGGCAAGCAACCAGCAAGGGGAGCATCAACAGCAATCCCTGGATACCGATATGGCCGAGTGCGCGGTTTATTGCCGTTGCATCGCGTGTATTTTCCGGGAAATCGAAGCCGATCGTCATCAATGCGCGCATGTGGTCGGAGAAGTAGTCGCCGGCCGATTTCATGACCATTAGCGCGCCAAAAAGCACCGCGGCTGCAGTGACGTCCGGGCTGACCGGAACTTCCCCGTCCCTGCGCGCATCCCGCAGTTTCTTCTCGGTCGGCTTCTCGGTTTTTTCTTCCGACATTGCCCTCTCCTTCCGCGATCGCTGCGCCCCCGATTGTGGTGAGCTGTGGTGGAACGATCCGCTTGACAGGCGAATGTGTGGGTAGCCTGGCGAAGCCGGAATGGTTTGTTCGCCAGCGAATTCCGATATTCGCTTCCGAAAGGCTCCGGCCCGCGTGGCGAGCGTAGCTTTCTCAACGTGTACGGTCCGCATGTCATTAGAACGAGGTGCAGTGTGGAGAAGATTCAATGTCCCGGGTCGGTCGTGAGTGGGCTCATCGAACTGATCACGGTCGGACTCACCCATGACAAGATTCAGGACGCTGCCGCGGTCCTGGCCGCAGTCCGAGTACTGCGGCCAGAGCTGAAGGCGCTGGACACGTTCGATGCATGGATTTCCATCAAGCGCGGTAATTACGTGGAAGGCGCGCGCCTGCTGCGCGAACTGGAAGGCGACGCCGGCTCCAAGCCGCTGTGCAGGGCCTTGTACGCCTGCTGCCTGTTCGCGATGGGCGACCAGTCGTGGCATGGCGTCGCGGACGGGCTGATCGAAGAAGACGCCGATGCCGACGCGGTGGCCCTGGTCAAGGCGCTGTCCGGACGACGAACCCCAACGGCTGCGCCGGCGGAAGTGCCGGTCGAATCCTCAGCACCGATGGAAGTTCCAAATTCGCAATACCTGCGTGCCTGAGTGACGCCAGTCCCGACCCCATAGGAGTATGCAATGACGCTCATTCCTCCTGTCCAAGCGATTGCCGGCACCAGTATTACCTCCACTCAAGCGCTGTCGCCGGTGGCAGCGCCCAACCAAGCGCTTGTGAATCGCTTTCAAGCGCTGATGCAGTCCTCTAGCCCCTTGCCGCCCGCCATGCAGCGGGTGGGCAACCCGAGCATGATGAGCCGCGTGGTCGATGTGCAGAACGATGGCGTGCGGACCATCGCCGAGCATATCGATGCCTTCAGCATGCAGGCACCGACCATGGGGCTGCAGGAAATGGCAGCGCAGCAGATCAAGTTGATGCACGAGCTGACCATGGTCGGCTTCAACCTCAATGTCAGCGTCGGCGTGGCGCAATCGGGAAAGAACGCCGTGCAGACACTGGTCAAGAACCAATAGCATGCGCGCGCTGAGATACCTGGTGGTGCTGCTGGTGGCGCTGCTGCTGTCTGCGTGCAGTCAGCAGCTGTATTCCGGGCTCACCGAAAACGATGCGAACGACATGCTCGAGGTGCTGCTGCATGCGGGCGTGGACGCGTCCAAAGTCACGCCAGACGACGGCAAGACCTGGGCGATAAACGCACCGCACGATCAGGTGTCCTATTCGCTGGAGGTGCTACGCGCGCACGGGTTGCCGCATGAGCGGCACGCCAATCTCGGCGAGATGTTCAAGAAGGATGGCTTGATCTCGACACCCACCGAAGAACGCGTACGTTTCATCTATGGCGTGTCCCAGCAGCTGTCGCAGACCTTGTCGAATATCGATGGGGTCATTTCGGCCGATGTGGAAATCGTGCTGCCCAACAACGACCCGCTTTCCACCTCGGTAAAGCCTTCCAGCGCTGCGGTGTTCATCAAGTTCCGCGTCGGTAGCGATTTGACCAGTCTGGTGCCCAACATCAAGACGTTGGTCATGCACAGCGTGGAGGGACTCACCTACGAGAACGTCAGCGTCACGCTGGTGCCGGGCGGAGCGGAGAGCGATGCGCAGTTCACCGCATCGGCACCGCCGAGACCTTCACCGTGGCCGTGGTTGGCCGGGTGTGCGTTGGCGCTGTGTCTGGCGGTTGCAGCGGCGCTGTATTGGTGGCCAAACCCGCAGGCGGGCCGTTGGGGTGGCTGGCAGCGCCTGCGCGAGTTGACGAAAGGCAAAGCTGGGTGAGCGCGGGATGGACAACACGCGGATCGACAATGCGGCACGATGTGTTCAGCGCTGGACGGACGCGTTGGCGCACCTGGCCGAATCGTTGGACGCCGCACGGGTGGCGCATTGGCTTGGCCCGGTGGCGGCGTCGGGCTGGGCAGCGGCGCCCGTCTACCGTCGTATGCGGGTGATCCAGGCGTGGTCGGGATGGTCGGGATTGTCGCCGTCTGCGCTCGGCCTGCATGCGAACCAACTCGCCGTCCTGATGCCCGCGCTATTGGCCAAGGTCCTGATCGCGCGTGCGCTGTTCTCGCGCGGGTTGGCAGTGCGTCGTTGTATCGAGCGCGAGCGTCTGGACTGGCTCGAACAGTGCGTGGGTCCTGCCGTGCTTGAGCACGTGCGCCAGAACGCGTCCGCCGGCCTACCTGTGCCGCTGTTACCGCGCGATGCCGATCAAGCGGCGTGGGTCGGCGACGGTTGGCGTCGGATGCAGGCAGATGGCGTCTGGCCCAACCCGGTTGTTGCCAAGCTGCTGGCGCTGTCCTTGCCCCTGGGCGCCGCGCAGGTGGCGGCTCTCGCAGCAGACGGTGCGAGCGATGCATTCCTGGCCGCGCTTCCTACCCTGATGCCGGAGGCGTCATGCGTCTCTGGTTGAGGTCAACGCCCGATGCCATAGGCCTGGATTGCGATGTCATTCCGCGCGAGGCGCTGGCCTCGGTGCTGGCGCTGGATGCTGCCACTGCCGAGGTGCACGCACGCTGCGAGCAGGCCCTGAGCCAGGCGCAGACACGTGCACAGACGCTGATCGACGAGGCTCAACAGCAGGCCGAGGCGATCCTTCACGATGCGCGCCAAAAGGCCGAGCGCAGCGCACGCCTGGGATATGCAACCGGGCTGCGACGTCAGCTTGATGAGTGGAACGAATCCGGCCTGCGCCATGCCTTTGCCGCCGACACGGCCGCGCAGCGGGCACGCGAGCGCCTGGCTGAGATTGTCGCGCGCACCTGCGAGCACATCATCCTCGGACACGACCCTGCGGCGCTGTATGCGCGTGCGGCGCAGGCCTTGGAAGGTGCCCTGGACGAGGCCAAGGCCCTGCGCGTGAGCGTGCACCCCGACGCGGTGGACGCTGCGCGGCGCGCCTTCGACGCGACCGCCACCGAGGCGGGCTGGACCCTGCAGGTAGAGCTGTGCGGCGATGCCGATCTGGCCGTGGGCGCCTGCGTGTGCGAGTGGGATACGGGAGTGTTCGAGACCGATCTGCGCGACCAGCTGCGCAGTCTGCGGCGCGTCATTCGCCGCGTGTTGGCCGCACCCCAGGAGCCCGTGGATGCTGGCTGAGATGCCCCTGCTGGAGACAGCGCTCGAGCGCGAGCTGGCCACGCTCGCGCTCGGTCGTCGCTATGGCAAGGTGGTCGAACTCGTCGGCACCATGCTCAAGGTGGCCGGCGTGCAGGTCAGCCTGGGCGAGGTCTGCGAGTTGCGCCAACGCGATGGCACCTTGTTGCAGCGTGCCGAAGTGGTGGGCTTCAGCCGCGATCTCGCATTGCTGGCGCCGTTCGGGGAGCTGGTCGGGCTGTCGCGCGAGACGCGCGTGATCGGATTGGGGCGCCCGTTGGCGGTGCCTGTTGGACCGGCCTTGCTGGGGCGCGTGCTCGACGGCCTGGGCGAGCCGTCGGACGGGCAAGGAGCAATCGCCTGCGACACCTGGGTACCGATCCAGGCGCAGGCACCGGACCCGATGCGTCGGCGGCTGATTGAACAACCCATGCCGACCGGCGTGCGGATCGTGGATGGCCTGATGACGCTGGGCGAGGGCCAACGCATGGGCATCTTCGCCGCAGCAGGCGTCGGCAAGAGCACCTTGATGGGAATGTTCGCGCGCGGTACCCAGTGCGATGTCAACGTGATCGTGCTGATCGGCGAGCGCGGACGCGAGGTGCGGGAGTTCATCGAGCTCATTCTTGGCGCCGATGGGCTGGCGCGCAGCGTCGTGGTGTGCGCAACCTCCGATCGCTCGTCGATCGAGCGCGCGAAGGCCGCTTACGTCGGCACCGCCATCGCCGAGTATTTCCGGGATCGGGGCCTGCGCGTTCTGCTGATGATGGACTCGCTGACGCGCTTTGCCCGCGCGCAACGCGAGATCGGTCTGGCCGCCGGCGAGCCCCCCACGCGCAGGGGCTTTCCGCCATCGGTGTTCGCCGAGTTGCCGCGCCTGCTCGAACGCGCGGGCATGGGCGAGAGCGGGTCGATCACCGCGTTCTACACCGTCCTGGCCGAGGACGACACCGGCAGCGACCCGATCGCCGAAGAAGTGCGCGGCATCCTCGATGGGCACCTGATTCTCTCCCGCGAGATCGCGGCCAAGAACCAGTACCCGGCAATCGACGTGTTGGCCAGCCTGAGCCGGGTGATGAGCCAGATCGTCCCATCGGACCACTCCCAGGCCGCCGGCCGGTTGCGGCGCCTGCTCGCCAAGTACAACGAGGTGGAAACCCTGGTGCAGGTGGGCGAATACCGTCAGGGAAGCGATGCCGTTGCCGACGAAGCGATCGACAGGATCGATGCGATCCGCGACTTTCTCAGCCAACCGACCGACCAGCTCAGTGCGTACGAAAGTACGCTGGAGCAGCTGGCCAGCGTGACCGACGATGCGTGAGCCTGCCCACACCTGGTCGGTGCTGCATCAGCTCAAGGCGCGTCGCTGCGAGCGCATGCAGGAACGTTTGAGCGATTGCAGGCGTGCATTGGAACACTGCGACCGTGAGCTCGCCAGGTGCAGACAGGAGGCAGAGGCCTGCACCACGCGCTTGGCCAGTTGCGACGCCGCGCTGATGGACAAGGCCGGTGTGGGTGGTTCGATCGATATCGACACGATCCTGCAGCATGAACGCTTCCGCACCGTGCTGGTCGAGGCCTGTCGCGCTGCCGAGCAGGCGCAGACAGCGGCGAGCCAGTCGTTGCAAAGCGCCCGCGATGAACTGGGGTCCGTGCAGCAGGCGCTGAGCAAGCTGCAGGCACAGGCGCAGGTGTATGCAGACAAAGCCGCCAGTGCACGCCGCGCCCGACAGGCGCAACGCGAGGCAGCGGAAGAAGAAGACGCGATCGAGGCGCTGGTCGCGCTGCGTTCGCACCGCACCGCGCAGCGGGGCGCGCCATGAACGACGCCACCGATGCCTTGCTGGCCATTTCCTCGCAGGGCGTGTCGCTGTTGACCCTGCTGGCATTGTGCGGGGTGCGCGTGTTCGTGATGTTCATCGTGCTACCGGCAACGGCGCAGGACAGTCTGCCCGGAATCGCGCGCAACGGCGTGATCTACGTCCTGAGCTCGTTCATCGCCTATGGGCAGCCGGCCGATGCGCTGGCGAAGATCCAGACGGTCGGCCTGGTCGGTGTGGTGTTCAAGGAGGCGTTCATCGGTCTGCTGATCGGGTTTGCCGCATCGACGGTGTTCTGGATCGCCGAGAGCGTTGGCCTGCTGATCGACGACCTTGCCGGTTACAACAATGTGCAGATGACCAACCCGCTCAGCGGCCAGCAAAGCACGCCGGTGTCCACGGTGCTGCTGCAACTGGCCATCGTGTCGTTCTACGCGCTGGGCGGCATGTTGATGTTGCTCGGCGCGTTGTTCGAATCGTTTCGCTGGTGGCCGCTGACCCAGCTTGGGCCGAACATGGGGGCGGTTGCCGAATCGTTCGTGATCCAGCAATCCGACAGCATGATGGCCGCGGTCGTCAAACTGTCCGCACCGGTGATGCTGGTGCTTGTGCTGGTGGATCTAGCGATCGGCCTGGTGGCGCGTGCGGCCGACAAGCTCGAACCGTCGAATTTGAGTCAGCCAATCCGTGGGGTGCTGGCGTTGTTGCTGCTCGCCTTGCTGACCAGCGTCTTCATCGCGCAATTCGGCGAAGCGCTTGGTTTCCTGCATTTCCAGCAGCAATTGCACGATGCCGCCAACGTGGGTGGCAAGAGAGCCGCGTCGCACTGATCTTTATTGAGACATTCCCGGCTTTGCACTTCCTACACTGATCGCTACCGATTTCTTCACTTGCCTAGCAGAGGGAACGCCATGGCTCCTGCCTGTACCACAGTCCACCGCCGACGTGCTCCATTGGCCGCCGTCCTGATGCTCAGCCTCCTGCCAGTGTTGTCGCCACATGCCGACGCCGCCCAGGTCCCGTGGCATTCGCGCACGTTCAAATACGTCGCCGACAACAAGGATCTCAAAGAGGTGCTGCGTGATTTGTCCGCCAGCCAGTCCATCGCCACCTGGATCTCGCCAGAAGTCACCGGTACGCTGAGCGGCAAATTCGAAACATCTCCGCAGAAATTCCTCGACGACCTGGCGGCCACCTACGGCTTCGTCTGGTACTACGATGGCGCCGTGCTCAGGATCTGGGGCGCAAACGAATCCAAGAGCGCGACCTTGAGTCTGGGGACCGCATCGACGAAGTCACTGCGCGACGCGCTTGCGCGCATGCGCCTGGACGATCCGCGCTTTCCGGTGCGTTACGACGAGACCGCGCATGTGGCAGTGGTCTCCGGACCGCCAGGGTATGTGGATACCGTTTCGGCGATTGCCAAGCAGGTCGAGCAGGGCGCGCGTCAGCGCGATGCCACCGAAGTGCAGGTGTTTCAGCTGCATTATGCGCAAGCGGCCGACCACACGACGCGCATCGGCGGTCAGGACGTGCAGATTCCAGGCATGGCCAGTCTGTTGCGCAGCATGTACGGCGCACGCGGCGCACCGGTCGCGGCAATACCGGGGCCTGGCGCCAACTTTGGCCGGGTACAGCCGATCGGCGGCGGGTCCTCCAACACATTCGGCAATGCCGCACAGGGGCAAGGCGGCGGAGCCAGCGGCATCCTCGGGCTGCCTTCGTCCTGGTTCGGCGGGGCCTCGTCGTCCGATCGCGTACCGGTCAGCCCGCCGTTGCCCGGCAGTGGAACTGCTGCGACTGCGGGCTCGCCCGCCAGCGTCTGGCCGGAGCTCAGCAAGGGACGGCGCGACGAGTCCAGTCCGATCGACGCCGGTGGCGGCGCGGAGCTGGCCTCCGATGCGCCGGTGATCGAAGCCGATCCGCGCACCAACACCATCCTGATCCGCGATCGACCCGAGCGGATGCAGAGCTATGGCACCCTGATCCAACAGTTGGATAACCGGCCCAAGTTGCTGCAGATCGATGCCACCATCATCGAGATCCGCGATGGCGCCATGCAGGATCTCGGTGTCGACTGGCGCTTCCACAGCCAGCACACGGACATACAGACCGGCAACGGCAGTGGCAGTCAGTTGGGCTTCAACGGCGCATTGAGCGGCGCTGCCACCGATGGCGCGACCACGCCGGCTGGGGGCACCTTGACGGCCGTGCTGGGAGACGCCGGGCGCTACCTGATGACGCGCGTGTCGGCGTTGGAGACGACCAACAAGGCGAAGATCGTGTCTTCGCCCCAGGTTGCGACGCTGGACAACGTCGAGGCGGTCATGGACCACAAGCAACAGGCATTCGTCCGGGTCAGCGGATACGCATCGGCCGATCTTTATAACCTCTCCGCCGGGGTGTCGTTGCGGGTATTGCCCAGCGTGGTGCCAGGCTCGCCGAACGGTCAGATGCGGCTGGATGTGCGTATTGAGGATGGCCAGCTTGGATCCAACACCGTGGACGGCATCCCGGTCATTACCTCCAGCGAGATCACGACCCAGGCCTTCGTCAATGAAGGGCAGAGCCTGCTGATTGCAGGATACGCCTACGATGCCGACGAGACCGATCTGAATGCGGTGCCGGGCCTGTCGAAGATTCCGTTGCTCGGTAACCTGTTCAAGCACCGCCAAAAAAGTGGGTCGCGCATGCAACGGCTGTTTCTGCTGACCCCGCATGTGGTGTCACCCTGATGGATGGTGTGCGAAAAGCCATCGGTGGCAGCTGCGAGTGCCTGATACTCGGTGAATACCAAAGCCCGAATAAGGACGGGATTGTTTGAGAAATCATCAGACGGGCCATGCAATCGGCGTGCGTGTGTAGCGACTCGGAGCGCCCAAGACCACCGCCTGGATGATAGTCGGGCGGCGCTGGGAATCGGTATGTGCCACTCGCACATGCTGGTTTTTATACGTGCCCCAGCCTGTCTGAGCGATCACATGGCAGTCGTGTCGCCTGCGAGAGCGGGTTGCTGGCAGTCAGCTCGGTATCTGGGGTAGACGATGAGGGGCTGTCTATGCCTTGAACTGAGCGCGATTGCGAGCGGGCGCATATCGACGGCCTGAGCCGGCATCATGACGCATGGCCGGTGCGTGGGCGCAGCAGCCTCCAGTCGAGCGACGATGGCGTGATGGTTTGCGATCGCGCGCCGAAAAAAATCACGCCAGCAACGAAGGCTCACTTGAGAAGGCGTCTCCCGGAACAAAAGATCTGGCGATTTAATGACGCTTTGACGCCGGAGGGCGCTGCTCGCATGCCGATGGCTGTCTGTCGGGCACCTGTTGCGCGAAAAAGACAAGCGCGAGAATTGGTAGCGGATGTACGCGGTTACAGCAATGAGAGCGCCTGCAGGCTGGCGCATGAAGCGACAACCTGCAGGCCGTGGCCGGTAGGGGCGACCAACAGTTCGTTACTGCATCGATCCGGTGTCGCTCGCAAGGCTGGTGACGAGGATGCCACCGAAGCCACCACCAAAGCCGCCGCCGAAGCCGCCACCATTCTGCGCCTGGAGAATGTCTCCGACGATATTCATCAGCGCCTGGGTGTATTGCGAGGGGGAGCCGTTGGACTGCCCGGCCTGCCGCGGATTGCCGCCCTGACCGCCAGAGTCACCACCCTGGCCTTGACCCTGACCCTGCTCGGCATTGTTGCTCTGCTGAAGCAGGGCCATGATGAGCTGGGTCAGCAGCTGGTCCAGTTGCTTTTCCGAGATGCCCTGGTTGCCCTGGTTCGGACTAGATTGCGTGTTCTGGCCGGGGTCAACCTGAAAGAAGGACGAGTTGGCGCCGAGCTGTGTGTTCAAAGAATTCATCATGACGATTTCTCTCTGATTAACTGGGATTTGTCTTTCGCTCAACTGCCGGGCGTAAGCAACGGCAGTTGTGGGGCGCGTTTTTCGCCCCGAACGAACAGTAGAAGCGGAAACCCGGTATCGCCAGAAATTTTGCGAAATTGCGCTTGTACGGGCGAAGAAGGCAAGTGAAAAATGTTTTGGGATCGATAAGAAAATCCCGGGTGCGTGGCTGAAGGACGTTTTTTCGCTTGCCTGCTAAGTGTTTCGTCGGCCCTGAGTAAATCACGTACAGGTGGCGTTATGGTGCCGCCGTCGAGCGCTGTGGGTGGTTGCGTGCCGGCGCTCTACTCACCTTGAGACCTGTATTCAATCGAGATCGAGGTAACGGCAAATGAGCGATTCAACGATCGCGTACCAGCATGTCGATCAGCACTCCAATTTGCAGTTGGGGTTCTCGTCCGGGCCTTCGCCAAAACGACGCGTGCGCGCGAAAAGGTCCGGATGTGGTCGTCGGGCAGGAGCTGGTCCGCAGCGTATTTTGTTTGCAGCAGCACTGGCATGCGCGGCGCCTTTCGCACGCGCGGATTGCTTCGAGGAGGCCGCCGGATATCAGCACGTCAACCCTTGGGTGCTGCGTGCCATTGCCTGGCAGGAATCGCGCGGTCGTGCCGACGCAATCCATCGCAACAACAACGGCACGGTTGATTACGGGAAGATGCAGATCAACTCCATCCATCTGCGGCGGTTATCCAGCTACGGAATCTCCAGGGACGCATTGATGCATCCGTGCATCAGTGTGTATGTGGCAGCGTGGCGGTTGCGCGAGATGACCAACAAATACGGAAATACCTGGGCTGCAGTAGGGGCCTACCATTCCGAAACGCCGGGGGAACGCGACAAATATGCGCATGCCATTCACTCGATTCTGCTCAGGCGCGGTGTGATTGCCGAATAGCGCGAGTGCCACTGCAGGCGTGCGTAGGTGCAGCCCAGGTGTGTGGGCAGGCCCGGGCATGAGGTGGCGCAGGATCGTGCAAGGCGGCGACACGCTGATACGAAAATATCTGCGGAAATAGCGCGTTTACCTTGTCGTCGCGCATGCGGTGATTGAAGTGAGGTCAATCTCCGCCGTTCGTCGCCACCTAATGGATCTCAGTATGTGCTGGAGGCTGCGCGTGGAGCCATCACATGGCTGCCGCACACGCACTGCCGGTAATCCGGCAGTGCGTGTGCGGCGGTCGGATGCTGGCCTGACCGACGGCTGCTCGATGGTCACCGCGGCGCGCGGTCACGCTTACTCAGCTTGCGTGCGAGCTGCTTCGGCCTCGCGGACTGCCGCTGCAGCCTGCCAGGTGCCGGCAATGATCTTGTACTGCATGCCGGCGGCCATGCCGGACAACGCATTGGAGAGCAATGCGCTGCGTGCTGGCGACAAACCGAGCCAGGTGCCAATCATGTTGACGGCTGTACCAAATGCGATGCTGGAATTGATGGCGGCGGTGCGCGCGACAGAATGGTCCATGACCCGCTCATAGTCCTCGCGCCTGGCCTTCAAGGTTGGTTCCCAGATCTGCTGCGTACCGACTTCGTCGGCCTCGTGCTGGGTGACATGGAGCCAGTCTGCTGTCTCCAGGCCGACATTCAAGGCCGCGTTCACTGCCGCTTGCCGAAAGACGACGTTGGTCGCCTCTCCCATGTTGAAGGGCGACATCAATCCCGCCCAGCGCTGCCTGGCCGATGCAAAGTCTGGTAACTCCAGCTCATTGGATGCCAGGTTGGTCAGGACGTTGGCCATGCCGTAAAACCTGCCTGCACTGGTGACGTGGGGATCGCTGACGCCACCGTTGGTCGGTGCCCGCATTCCCACCATGCGGAACGTCGCCTGGATGGCATCGCGGGCCGCTGCATAGGGGGCGATCTTGAGCTCACCGGCCAGCACCTGGCCGCCAGCTCCGGTCGGCCGGAGGCCTTGCCTGCAGCGCCTATGGCGATATTGCTCAAGATGCCGGCCAGCGCGAGCCGGGTGACCAGATCCGAGTAATGCTGCTGCTCGCTCCTCTTGTGATGACGTTCGTCTTCGGACAGCGCTTCCCACTGCGCAAGACTAAGGTTGTGAAAGCCTCGGGCGGCGGCGTCGGGGTTGCGGTTCTCGCGGTTGCGCCGCAGCGTATGCAGCGCCAGATGCAGCGCCAGATGCAGCGTACCCGACACCGCCTGCATGGCGACGACCGCTTCGGGTGGGAACTGGCGAGCGTCCCGATTGCAGCGTAAGATCGCTTCGCAGCCAGACGCGTCGATCGGGCGATCATGCGTGATGTGCGGCACGCCGACCCGGCATGGTGCATATGCTGTGCTCAGCTGCCCTTGCAATGACGGCGTGACTTCTTCGCTCGCAATCGAGGCGCCAGGCGTACCTGCTATCCAGCGCCGCCTTGTGGTTTGTATCATCGTCGTCGGCGAGCTTGAAGTTCGCATAAATCCAGGGAATCTGGATGCGCGCCTTGCGAAACGCTCATTCCACATCCGAACAACCAATTCGCGTGTGCGGGCCAAATATGTTTGGTGCCGCGGCCGTCTTCGCACGGCCGAAGACAGGCGTGCGCGTCCTGGCAGCGTCGCGCGATGCATCAGTGGGGCCGACGCCGGCGCTCTGGTGCGGATCGATGGCGGTGTGGCGGGGTTCGCTTGTTTGAGCGATCGTCCGGGGCGCGTGGTGCGGACCTGCAAAGCAGGTGGCTGCATGAGATCGCTAAGCCAGCAAGCTGCCATCCCGCCAAGTTTTCAGACTTCCAAGGGATATCGAAGCCCAAAGGGTTCAAGGCGAGTCGATTCGTCTGCAGCCGGCCCACTACATAATGCAGTGCTGCTGTTGGCAGCAAACCAGACGCGTATCTTCAGCGTTGCCTGCGCAATGGGGTAAGGCGTCTAGGCTTACATTGCACCCGGCCGGGTGGGCTCAGCTTATCGCTACGCGGGTTATCCGAGTCGCCGGTAAGTGGCCCGGAAGTCTGGGCCGCCGCTGCATAAGTGCCAGATCGTAGATCGATATGCTTTATAAACGGGCCTGGTGCTTAGCATTGGAAGCGTTCCGCAGGCCCCCTTATTCAGAGCATTCGGCCCGCCGCAGGGTGAGTGCGACGAACCGATGCCGTTTAGGGGGCGCAGCGTTTGGAGTGGCGCTCCGCGCATTGCGGATGACGTACCGCGATGCCATCGGTGCAAAGGTTGGCAGCAGCCGGGGCGATGTGCCAACTTCCACATCAGATCAAAGCATGTCCGGCGGCGGTGCGGTGGCCTTGGAGTGCTGCTTGCCGCGTGCATGTTCGATGGCAGTGCGCAGCTTGCGCGCAGCTCCGGTCACGGCAGAGGCCGTCGTTTCGGCGCTATTGGTGGCTGCAATCGGCGGCAGGCCGGCGACGTGCGCTTCGATGCTGCAGGTTCGATCCGCCGCGCCGCCGCGCTGGCCGTTCTCATCACGCAAATGCACGTCCACCCGGGTGATGTCGCTGGCGAAATGCGCCAGCTGGGCGGTGCAGGTCTTTTCGACATGCGCCACAACAGACGGATCGTGCGGCACGTGCTTGTCGGTCTGGATCTGAATCTGCATAGAGGATCTCCTTCGCGGTCATCCGCTGCGTCTGCCGCAGCGGTGGCTTGATTCTGCGTCAGCGGCGTGTTGTCGCAAAGTGACAACGCGGCATGCCCATTCATGCGCTAGCAGGGTCCTCCGCCGCCATCGCCGCGGTGCAGCGAGATCGTCCGATCGGTTCGCGGACGCAGACTGCCGCGGCTGAATCATCGGCGCCGGGCGATCGGCTCGATCAAGGGCGGTGCCTTAAGATGCCGGCACCCGCGGTTGCCCGCGCCTGTTCGATGCCTGCCTGTGTCCGAATTCCGATTTACCTGTGGTGCCCGCCAGGGCTTGTTGCGGCGTCTATTGTTGCTGGCCGCGCTGTGGATGGTTTGTATTGGCACGGCTGTGGCCCAGGACGAGGACACGGTGCTGGAGACCGCGCAGATCCAACTGGACAGCATGCAAAAGGTGCTGACCCAAGCCGAAGCGGGGATGGAAAAATCCGACACCGACCAGTTGCGCAAGCTGGCTGACGATGTCACCGGCGCGCAGCGCCAGGCCCAGGATCTGGCGCGCTCGCTGGAGCCTCCGTTGAAGGAGCTGTCTGTCCGGCTGGCCGGGCTTGGCGAAGAGCAGAAGACCGACCCACCAGATCTACGCGACCAACGCCGCGCGCTCACGCGCGAGCGCAACGGACTGGATGCCGAGCTCAAGCGGGCGAACCTGCTGGCACTGGATGCCAAGGATCTCGCCGACCGGCTCGAAGGCGAGCGCGCCCAGCGCTTCAGCGAGAAGCTCTCCGCGCGCGCTGCCTCGCCGCTGTCGCCCGCGTTGTGGAATGAGATCGCGCAGGAATGGCCCGACGACCGCACGCGCCTGCAGGCGCTGTCCGACAAGGCCGTACAGGCGATGCGCACCGGCACAGCGACCAACGGTATCGCCGGTCTGGTGATCGGGACGCTGGCGGCATTGATGCTGGCATTTCCGTTGCGCATCTTCCTGCGTCATCTGGGGCGGCGGTATGCGGCCTCGCGTGCGCCCGGCGGCCGCTTGCGGCGCTCCGGCCTTGCACTGTGGTTCTTGTTGGTCGGCACCCTGACGCTGGGCATGGCGGCATGGCGGCATGGGCATTGGCCGAGAGCGTCCGCGCACTGAGTGAGCTGCCGACGGATCTGGAGCAGCTGCTGAGTGCATTTGTAGTGATCAGTTGCGTGTCGGCCTTCGTCGGTTCGCTCAGCGCCAGCCTGTTGATGAAGCACCAGCCCACCTGGCGTCTGTTCCCGTTGGACGATGCAACCGTCGATCGTTTGCGCGTGCATTGTCTTGCCACGGCGGCGGTGAGCTGGTTTAGCGGTATGGCGATCAGAATCAACGACGTGGCGCGCAGCAGCGGCGCATTGACGATCGCTACCGATGCGGTTGCGGCGCTGTTGTATGCGGGATTGATTCTGTCGGCACTGGCTGGCCTGACCCTGTCGTTGCGCGCTCATGCCGCAAACGTGGGTGCGGCCGATGCGGACAGCAGCGCACCGCCGCCGGTGGTGTCGCGTGGCGGCGGTTACATCGTGTTGATCCGTCTGCTGGGCCATCTGGCAGTGATCTTCGCGTTGGTGGCGGCCCTGTTCGGCTACATCAATCTGGCACTGTTCGTCGAGCAGCAGATCATCTGGATCACCCTGGTGTGCAGCGTGCTCGCGCTACTGGTGATGTTTGCCGACGACCTGACGACCTGGGTGTTCAAGCCGGAGAGCCGTTTCAGCCGTGCGCTGTCGCATGCACTGAATGTCGGCAGCGGGCGGTTGGTGCAGGTGGGATTATTGATCTCTGCGGCAGTACGCGTGCTGCTGGTGCTGCTGGGTATTGCCGCGCTGGTGACGCCGTACGGCGCCAACCTCGCCGCAGTGACCGGCTGGTTGGAAAACGTTTCGCACGGTATTGCAATTGGCAAGGAACTTGTCATCACGCCCGGCGACGTGGCCAGGGCGCTGTGCGTGTTCCTGCTCGGCATGGGCCTGGTCCATATCGTGCAGAAGTGGCTGCTCAATACCTATCTGCCCAAGACCGAACTGGATGCGGGAGCGCGGAATTCGATCAGCACGGTGGCGCGCTATCTGGGTTGGCTGATCGTGGCAGTGTGGGGGCTCACGGCGCTGGGTCTGGATTTGAAGCGATTGGCGCTGGTATTGAGCGCACTGTCGGTGGGTATCGGTTTCGGTCTGCAGGCGATTACGCAGAACTTCGTGTCGGGATTGATCTTGCTGGCCGAGCGGCCGGTGAAGATCGGCGATTGGGTGCGTATCGGCGATCAGGAAGGCGACGTGCGCAGGATCAGCGTGCGTGCGACCGAAATCCAGGTGGGCGACCGCTCCACGTTGATCGTGCCCAATTCGGAGTTGATCACCAAGAGTGTGCGCAACATGACGCTGTCCAATCCGATGGGCCGTGTGCAGTTGCAGTTCTCGGTGCCGCTGGAAACCGACGTGGCCAAGGTGCGCGACATGTTGCTGGCCTTGTTTGCCGAGCACGAGAAGGTGCTGGCCGAACCGGCGCCATCGGTGTTCATCGATTCGCTGGCCGGCGGGCACGTCAATTTCAATTCGTTCGCCTACGTGAGCAGCCCGCGCGATTCCTATGGCGTGCGCAGCCAGTTGTTCTTCGCGCTGCTGCAGCGCATGGCGACGGTGGGCATTGCGTTGCAGTCGCCGCAGGAGATCCGTTTCAGTCGTGCAGGTGCAGCCGTGGCGCGCGAGGCGGGAGAGGGTGCGCCTGCGTCCGATGACTGAGCTGGCGAGGTCTGCCAGGGCTGCGCAACGGCGAGTCGATCTGCTTGCGCTGATTGCGCAACCATGCCTGACTATCGCTGGATGCATCTGGGCGCATCAGGAGCGATCCGCCACCGGGATGTCCTTGACCAAGGCCAGGTCGTCCACGCTGACGTCTTCGGTGTAGTCCAGCCAGGCGCGGATCTCCAGGTCTTCCACCGCATGTTCCAGGCCCACCGGCATGCGCGCCCGGCGGCGTCGGGCACGACCCATTGCTGTGCCAGCACGACCTTGCGTTCGGAGGACACCGCTTCCACCCAGAACGCGCGCGTGGGCCGGCGCTTGGCGTAGAGCTCGAGCATGTAGCGGCCGGCATCGGTCTTGCGCGCTGCCTGGGTGAGCATGATGGGCTGGCGCACGCGTGGACGCGGGCCCTGCTGGGTGGCCTCCAGCGGCGCGTCGATGGCGATGCCGCGGGCGAGGTCCGGGTCGCGATACAGCTTCATGCTCTGGTGGCGGTCCACCACCAGTGCGCACCAGTCGCCATCGGCCGAGCCGTCTTCGAACGCCGTGCAGCGATCCACATAGGCCAGCGTGCCCTTGGAACGCGTGCGGTCGAACTGACGCGAGGTGTTTTCCAGGTACACCGTTTTCAGGTTGGTGTCCCTGTCGTATTCCAGCAGCACCGGTGGGCGCACCTGTTGCACGCCGACCACCACATCGCCATTGCCATTGATGCGCAGCATGCGCGTACTGCGCCCGGTCCACAGCGTGCGCGCGTAGGCCAGATAGCGCGGATAGTCCCTGCCGCTGTCGCGGCTGGCGGCCGCGCTGGCACTGGGTGGGGCATCGCTGGCCAGCAACGAGCGGCCAAAGCCCAGCGTGCGCATGCCAGGTTCCAGCAACTGCAGCAGCGTTGCGCCCGAATCGAGCGTGCTGCCCGCGCGCGTGACGACCTGTTGTGGCGCAATGTCCTTGCCCAGGAACAGCAGCAGGTTCTCGCGCTTCTGCTTGGCCAATACGTCGCTCAGGTCGTTGGGCATGGCCAGATGATCGGAGGCGATGACGATGATGGTGTTGTTGCCATACCGGCTGTTGCGGATGCGCGCGACCAGTTCGCCGATCAAACGGTCGCTGCATTTGATTGCATGCAGCAGACCGATATCGCCCAGTGGGCTGTCGTACTGCTGGCCCTTGCACGCCAATGGCAGGTGGCCGGCCGGATGGTGGGTGTCCATGGTCAGCGTGGTCAACAGGAAGGGTTGGCCGGCACGCGACAGCGTCTGGAAGGTATCCCAGGCATCGTCCAGCAGGACATCGTCGTGCACCCCCCATGCGGAAAAATGCTTCGGCGCGACACCTTGGTCTTGGAAATAGTGCACGTCATGCACCACGTCGAAGCCATGGCTGGACAGGAAACGGCCCTTGCCGGCGAAGCTGGCATCGGCACCGCCCACGTAATGATTGCGGTAGCCCTGGTCCTTGAGGTAATCGCCCAGGCAGCGGGCTTCGGGCAGGAACATGCCCATGCGATCCATGCTGTTTTCATCGCCCGGCGCGGTGGTGAGCGGCACGCCGCACATCGAGGCGACCATGCCGGCGATGGTCCAGCCGCTGCCTTCGGTGGAGGCGAGATTGCGCACGTCCACCGCTTCGGTCGCAAGCGCGCGCAAATTGGGCATCAGGCCTGGAAACACCTGTGCGTCGAAGTAGGTGCGCTCCAGGCTTTCGCCGTAGATCCAGACGATGTTCTTGCGCTTGTGCAGCGGTTGCTGCGGCACTTGGTATTCCGGCACCACGGTGGCGTAATCGACCGGGCGCAGCTGGTAGTACAGGCGTTTGCCATCGCGATACAGCGGGCTTGCGGCGATGCCGACCAGCAACATGCCCACGAAGCCTGCGAACACGGCGCCGCCACCACGCGGACGCTGGAAGCGTCGTATCCGCACCAGCAACAGCGGGCTCAGCGAGAGCAACAGCATGCCGACGAAAACCGCGATATAGCCGGAAAAATCGCTCACGCCGGCGCCGTCCATGTCGGCGCGCAGGTGATACAGCGTGGCTGCATTGATGCCGTCGCCGCTGAGCCGGTCGACCAATCCCCAGGCGCTGAGCAGCAGCAGAAAGAGCGACAACAGGCCAGCCTTGAGCCATGCCAGACGCGGAGAGGCGACCAATAGCCACAGCAAGAGCAACAACGAAACCAACAACATCCAATGCATGCGCAGCGTCCGTGGGGGAATGATGCGAGCGCGTACCGGACGCCTTGCTCGCCATGTCCTGTGCGCCACCTGCCATGTGACACCCGGATGACGGACTATGCCGCGCCCAAGCTGACTGAAATGTTTGTTGTGGCCAAGACCCGGCGTGACCTCTGGCCCCGCATCGCCGGACAGCGGTTACGCATAGCCACGTACCAAGCCGCGCGGCGCTGCTGAAACGCAGGTGGCGCCAAGATGCATTGCGCCCATGCGTGATAGTGGTTGCGCTCGCTGCGGCGTTGCCACCCCTAGCGAGAAGATGTGCGCAAGCGATGGTGCGCGCAGGACGCTTGCAATCAGTTGCACCGAGCACGATGCAACGCGCGCGATGGTCACAAACACCTGACTACGGGGCACCAAGGCGCCCACATGCTGCAGCTGGTCCTGACGACTAGCGGTGCCCGCGCTCTTCGCGCGCACGCACGCGGCGGTCGAACAGCAGCGCACTGACCACGATGCCCAGGCCCAGTACAACCCCGAGCAGGAACAGCACCATCGCAATGGCCGGATAGCCCCACAGCTTCAAGCCGGTTTCGATGCGCATCATCTGCGCCGAGGCCATGATCAGCGCGGCCGTGACGATGCCCGCCGCAACGCGGTTGGCGATCTTCTGCAGGCTTTCCATCAGGTGCGATTCTTCCAGCCCGGTGACGCGCATCTGCAGGCGGTTTTCCGCAGCCAGCGACAGGATCTCGGACATGCGGCGCGGTCCTTCGCGCACCAGATGCTGCAGTTCCATCGCCTCGCTGGCCAGGTTGGCGGCGGACAGGGACTTCTTCAGGCGCGCGCGCATCACGTGCTGCAGATGGCGCTCGACGATGCGGCGCGTATCCAGCGTAGGCGACAACGCGCGGCACACGCCCTCCAGGTTCAGCAAGGTCTTGCCGAGCAGGCTCAACTCCGGCGGCGTCCGCAGGCCGGTCGAGGTGGCGATGCGCACCAGATCCAGCACCACCCGGCCTTCGGAGGTGGCATCGTGCGCTGCGTAGCGCGCGATCATCTGCCCGGTTTCGCGCTGGTAGCGCTCTTCGTCGTAATCCTCCAGCCGCGTGCTCAGCGCAATGGTCTCTTCGGCCACTTCCTCGCCGCGCCCATCGACCGCGGCAAACAGCAACTTGAGCAGGCGCTCGCGCAGGCGCGGCGGCACATGCGCCACCATGCCCAGATCGAAGATGGCCAGGCGCCCGTCCTGCAGCACGCGCAAATTGCCCGGATGCGGGTCGGCATGGATTTCGCCATGCACGAACATCTGGTCCAGATACCCTTTGACCAGTTCCGCGGCCAGCTCGTCCATGGGCTGTTCGGTGCGGCGCAGGCCGGAGATCTTGTCCACGCGCACGCCTTCGGCCAGCTGCATCGTCAGCACCTTGCGGCTGCTCAGGTCCCACACCGGCTGCGGCACCCACAGCAAGGGGAACGGCTTGAGGTGCTTGCCGAAGCGCGCCAGGGTTTCGGCTTCGTCTTCGTAGTTGAGCTCGGCGCGCAGGGTCTTGCCGAATTCGCCCAGCCAGTCGGCAAAGCGCACACGCCGGCCGATGCCGGTCAGGCGGTCGGCGGCGGTGGCGAAGCTCTTGAGCACGTCCAGATCCGAACGCACCTGCGCGGCCACTTCGGGTTTCTGCACCTTGATCGCCACTGGCGTGCCGTCGCGTAGCGCAGCGCGGTGCACCTGCGCCAGCGAGGCGCAGCCCAATGGGACCGGGTCGAAGAACGAGAACGCCTTGTTGACCGAGACCCCGAGCTCTTCTTCGATGATCTGGCGGATGCGCTCCACCGGCACCGAGCTGGTGTTCTCCTGCATGCGCTCCAGCGCGGTGGCAAATTCCGGCGGCACGATGTCCGGCCGGGTCGACAGCATCTGTCCCAATTTGACGAAGGTGGGCCCGAGCGATTCCAGGTCTGAGACGAACTGGTCCGGGGTGCCTTCTGCGGGCACCTCGTATTCGTTGATGGCCGCCGGGTCCAGGTTCATGCCAGCGAACACGCCCGAGCCGCGATAGCGCAACAACAAGCGCAGGATCTGCGTGCGCCGGCTCATGCCGCCAACCACGGCATGATCTGCCGGGCTTGGGGCCGGGGCGCGGTGCGGGTCGTTCTGACTCAAGGCCATCTCCGGGGCGTCATGCAGGCGGCGAGTGTGGCCAGCGACGGGTCGTCGCGTAGTGAATCCGCGCGCTCCCGCACACCGCAGGCAAACCTGCCCAAGGCGAGTACGAACGGCCGCAAGCGCAGGCGCGGCGGTGCCTGCATCGCCCCGCCAACAGCATGCAACGACCGCGCAATGGCCGCTCATCACCCCACGCAGGTGCGGGATCGGCGAGAATTTGCGACCACCCTAGAAGGACCTTGCGCATGGCCGGTGCCAGCCTGTTCACCCTGCTCGACGACATCGCCACGCTGTTGGACGACGTTTCCATCCTGACCAAGGTTGCGGCCAAGAAGACCGCAGGCGTGTTGGGCGACGATCTGGCGCTCAATGCGCAGCAGGTCACCGGCGTCACGGCCGACCGCGAACTGCCGGTGGTGTGGGCCGTGGCCAAGGGCTCGCTGGTCAACAAGATGATCCTGGTGCCGGCGGCGTTGGCGATCAGCGCGCTGGAAGCGTGGCTGCGCGGGCGCGGCTACAACGTCCCGTTGGTCATGCCGCTGATGATGATCGGTGGCGCCTACCTGTGCTTCGAGGGCGTGGAAAAGCTGGCGCACAAGTTTCTGCACAACGATGAGCAGGAAGCGCAGCGGCATGCCGAACGCACCCGCGCGCTGGCCGACCAGAACGTGGACGTGGTGGCGCTGGAAAAGGACAAGGTCAAGGGCGCGATCCGCACCGATTTCATCCTCTCGGCGGAGATCATCGTGCTCTCGCTGGGCGTGGTCTCGGAGGTGTCCTTCGGGCAGCAGGTGGCGGTGCTGGTGGCCATTGCGCTGGCGATGACCATCGGCGTCTACGGCGTGGTCGCCGCGATCGTGAAGCTGGACGACCTGGGCCTGTACCTGACCAGGAAGGGCGCCGCGCTGGCGGCCCTGGGTCGCGGCATCCTGGTGGCGGCGCCGTGGTTGATGAAGTTCCTGTCGGTGGCCGGCACGCTGGCGATGTTCCTGGTCGGCGGTGGCATCCTGGTGCACAACATCCCGGCGCTGCATCACCTGGTGGTGGACCTGGCCAAGTCGTCCGGCAGCATGGGCTGGCTGGTCGAAGCGCTGGGCAACATGCTGGTCGGCGTGGTCGCCGGTGCGCTCGTGCTGGGCGCGGTGATGCTGTTTCAGAAGCTGCGCGGGAGCAAGCCCGCGCATTGATGCGCGGCGAGCCGCCAGACAAGCCAGCACGGTAAACACCGCGCGGCGATTGCTCGGGCGCACCGGGGTTCGCCGCCGGTCTAATCGGCGTTGATCACCCGGTTCTTGCCGGCGGCCTTGGCGTCGTACATGGCGCGGTCTGCGCGGCGGATGACCTCGTCCTGGGTCTCGTCGGTCCCGCGTAGCGCCACGCCGGCGCTGAAGCTGATGAACACGCGCACGTCGTCATGCAGCAGCGAGCGCTGCGACAGTGCGCGTTGCAGACGGATCACTGCCGCACTGGCCTCGAAAATGGTCGAGTCCGGCAGCAGCAGGACGAATTCCTCGCCACCGAAGCGGGCGATGGCGTCGGTGGTGCGCAGCACGCCCTTGGCCACCTCCACGGTATGGCGCAGCGCGGCGTCGCCGCCGGCATGGCCGTGGGTCTCATTGAGGCGGCGGAAGTCGTCCAGGTCCAGCATCGCCACGCACAAGGGCTGGCCACTGCGCTGGGTGCGCACAGCCTCACGCTGGAACAGTTCTTCGAAGCCGCGCCGGTTGAGCGCACCGGTGAGTTGGTCTTCGCGCACCAGGCCGGCGACGTCCTTGAGCTCCTGTTCGAGCGAGGCGATGCGCTGTTCGGAATCTTCCACCTGCCGGCGTGCCGCGAGCAGTTCGTCGCGCGCCGCCAGGGCCTGCGCCTGCACGCCGGCGGTGTCCTGCAGCAGATCCTGCAGCAGCCGGTTGAGATCGGGAATGCCGCGCGCCTCGCCAATCGCCTGCGAATACCCGGCAACGCGGTCGTGGTATTCGCCAGTGCTCGTGGCCATGCCGTCCAGCCGGTCGACGAAGGACACCATCATTTCGCGCATGGCGGTCTTGGACTCGGCGATCCCCTGCTTGAGCAGACCCTGCTTGTAGGTCACCTCGCGCAAGGTGCCGCGTGCCTGTTCGATGGAACTGACGTCCAGCGGGCCGGAAATCAGTTGCCGCACCACCGTGATCTGTCCCTGCAACCAGCTGCGATCGTCGAGGAGTTCGCCGACGTTCTCCAGCAATAGGTCGAACAAACCCAATAACAGGTTCTGTTGTTCGCTGGCATCTTCGGCGCGCAGGCCGATCTGGTGGCTGAGTTCGCGCAGGCGTTGTTCCAGCGTGATCAGCTCGTGTCCCGGGCGCCAGTGGCGCAGTGCCGATGCCAGCGTTTGCGCCTCTTCGGCGAGCTCGGGGCTGCGTTGCAGCAGCGTGGCCAGGGCATTGCCCAGCGCGTGGCGCAGCAGGTCGCGCAGTTGCTCGGCCTCCGTGCGGCCTTCGGCCAGCGAATCGCCGATGTCGATGGTGCGGATGTATTTGTCGATGAGTTGTCGCAACGCACGGCCATAGCCGGGCCAATCGCCGGCCGCATACGCCGCGCTCAGGCGCACGCCCATGTCGCCGAGCTCGCCATGCAGGCTGGCGATGCCTTCGGCGAACGCGAGCAGCAGCGCTTCGGGATGCGCGGCATGCGAGAACAGCCGTATCAGCAATGCAGTGGCAGCGGCCGGGTCGTGTGCGCCGGACTTGGCCTTGGCCGGCACCAGCTGGTGCGCGGCCAGGCCGTGACCGCCGCGCTCGCCATTGATCACCGTCGGCAGGGCAGCGGCAGGGCGCGCGGTGTCCGTGCCGCCCCAGGGCAACAGGCGGCGCAGCCCGCCACGGGGGCGGCTTGGGTGTTCGGGCTGGTCTGCCATGCGCCAGGGTCTCGAGAGGTCTTGTGCTAACGCTCGATATCGGCCCGCAGCAGGGGCGCTTGAGCAAGCCGGGCCATAGCGCGCGCCGACGACCTGCAGGCCAGTGGCGAAGCGCGGTCGCGATAAACGAAGCGAGACGTCGATGAACCGGTTAGCCAGATGAGGGCGAGCGCAGCCGAACGTTCCCGTATTCGGTGCATGTCACGGCCCACGCACCGATCCGGGGATGTCATCGCACTGCAATGTGGCACTTATGCCTTGCGGCATGCGCAACTGTGCGTAAAGGAATGTGGGCTGTCGCAGAAAAGTCAGCACGTGTTCACGCATATTTTATTTGGTCGGGGTGTAGATTCCTCTGCAAGGGCGACGTGGAGTACGCGCGTTGCCCACGCTCCTCACTCGTAGCAAGTCGTCTGGCTGAATCGGCAGACGGCGGTTTTCGCTTCGCCGTTTTTCCGTCTCCACCCACATTACGACGGACGTTTAGATGGTTGCCATGATGCCGCTTCACGCTACTACCGCACGCTTAGAGCGCAGTACGCTGCTCCCGACTCTGAAGAAGAGCGGGCGGCCGCGTGATGCGCGTGGCCGCTTCATCCGCCACCACGAGCGCTTGCCGGTCTCGTTGGCAGACACGCGCGGCGCCTTGTTCGTGGTGTCGGAAATGGCGGACTTCATCAAGGCTGGCGGGTTGGGCGACGTGGCGGCCGCGCTGCCGCGCGCGCTGCGCCACCGCTACGACGTCCGCGTGCTGATTCCCGGCTACCGTGCCGTGCTCGAGCGCGCAGGCAAGGTGGAGATCGTTGGTCGCGTGTTGGCGCATGCCGCGCTGCCGGCCTGCGACATCGGCCGCATCGTGCAATCGGACGGGCTGCCGATCTACATCCTGTTGTCCAAGGAACTGTTCGAGCGCGACGGCTCGCCCTATGTGAGCACCAGCGGTTCGGAGTTCGAAGACAACGCGATTCGCTTTGCCACCTTGTCGCATGCCGCCGCGCAGATCGCGGCCGGCCATGCCGGCCTGGGCTGGAAGCCGCGCCTGCTGCATCTGAACGACTGGCCGTGCGCGCTGGCGGCCGGCTATGTGCGCTGGTCCGGCGGCACCACGCCGTGCCTGCTGACCATCCATAATCTGGCCTACCAGGGCCTGGTGCCGTATTCGATGGCCGCCGCGCTGGGCATCCCCGCCGAGCGGGTGGCCGAGTTGGAGTTCTACGGGCAGATGTCGTTCCTGCGCGGCGGCATCGTCAACGCCGACCACGTCAACACGGTCAGCGTCAGCTACGCCAAGCAGATCACCGGCCCGGCACAGGGCTGCGGCCTGGACCGGCTGTTGGCCGGGCGCGCCGCCAAGGGCGCGCTCACCGGCATCGTCAACGGCATCGACGCCAGCTGGGACCCGCGCACCGACCAATACCTGGATTCGCACTTCAGCGTGAACCAATGGCAGGGCCGCCAGGCCAACGCAGCGCAGGTACGCAAGGCATTCGGGCTGCGCGAGAGCACCGGCCCGCTGTTTGCGGTGGTCTCGCGGTTGGTGCATCAGAAAGGCCTGGACCTGATCTGCGAGGTGGCCCCGCAAATCGTGGCCGCTGGCGGCCAGATCGCGGTGATCGGCGGCGGCGAGCCGGAGATCGAACAGCAGGTGGCCGAGCTGACCAGGCGCTATCCCGGCCAGGTGGGCGCCTTCATCGGCTTCGAGGAAGGCCTGGCCCGGCGGATGTTCGCCGGTGCCGACTTCCTGCTGATGCCCTCGCGCTTCGAGCCCTGCGGCCTGAGCCAGATGTATGCGCAGCGCTTCGGCTGCCTGCCGATCGCCCACGCGACCGGCGGGCTGATCGACACGGTGGACGACGGCGTGACCGGCTTCCTGTTCCAGCACGCCAGCGTCGAAGCCCTGCGCCGCTGCCTGGAGCGCGCCTTCCGCACCTTCCGCCTGCCCAGCCTGTTGTCTGCGATGCGGCGCGCAGCCATGCTGCGTCCCAGCGGTTGGGACGTGGCAGGCAAGAAATACCTCTCGCTCTACGAACACACCGCTGCCACCGCGCCCGCGCTCGCGACGGTGCCATGAGCGAACGGCAGGGCGGGCAGGAGCAGCGCACGGAAGCGGACGGCGTGACCACGGAAGGGATCTCGGAAATGTCGCAGACCCTGCAAGCCCTGGCCGACGGCTTGCCGGCCGATGCCTTTGCGGTCCTTGGACCAAAGCTGCTGGCCGATGGCCGCCGTCAGGTGCGCGTGTTGGCCCCGGGTGCCGAGGCGATGGGCTTGATCGACCCCCGCGGCAAGCTGCTCGCGCGCATGCAGGCCAGCGCCATCGATGGCGTCTTCGAAGGCACTCTGGCGGTCGATGGGCCGTACCGGCTGCGTATCGTGTGGCCAGACCGGGTGCAGGAGGTCGAAGACCCGTACGCGTTTGCGGCCACGCTGGACGAATTGCTGTTGCTGCAGATCGCTGCAGGCGACGGCCAGGCGTTGCGCCGTGCGCTGGGCGCGCAGCATCTCCACTGTGGCGACGTGCCGGGCGTGCGCTTCGCGCTGTGGGCACCCCATGCCCAGCGCGTGGCGGTGGTCGGCGACTTCAACGGATGGGACGTGCGGCGGCATCCGATGCGGCAGCGCATCGGTGGCTTCTGGGAACTCTTCCTGCCGCGCGTGGACGCTGGCGCCCGGTACAAATATGCCGTCACCGCAGCCGATGGGCGGGTGCTGCTCAAGGCCGACCCGGTGGCGCGGCAGACCGAATTGCCGCCGGCAACCGCATCGGTGGTGCCCAGCGCCGCCAAATTCGCCTGGACCGATGCGGCCTGGACGGCCAACCGCGACCCCGGCGCCGTGCCGGCGCCGCTGTCGATCTACGAGGTGCATGCCGCGTCCTGGCGTCGCGACGGACACAACCAGCCGCTGGACTGGCCGACCCTGGCCGAGCAGTTGATTCCCTATGTGCAGCAGCTCGGCTTCACCCATATCGAATTGCTGCCGATCACCGAACACCCGTTTGGCGGTTCATGGGGCTATCAGCCGCTGGGCCTGTATGCGCCCACCGCGCGCCATGGCGGCCCGGACGGCTTTGCGCAGTTCGTCGACGCCTGCCATCGCGCCGGTATCGGCGTGATCCTGGATTGGGTCAGCGCGCACTTTCCCGATGACGCGCACGGGCTGGCCCAGTTCGACGGCGCCGCGCTGTATGAGCATGCCGACCCGCGCGAAGGCATGCATCGCGACTGGAATACGCTGATCTACAACTACGGCCGGCCGGAAGTGACCGCTTACCTGCTGGGCAGCGCGCTGGAATGGATCGAGCATTACCACCTCGACGGCCTGCGCGTGGATGCGGTGGCCTCGATGCTGTATCGCGACTACGGCCGTGCCGAAGGCGAGTGGGTGCCCAACGCGCATGGCGGCCGCGAGAATCTGGAGGCGGTCGCGTTCCTGCGCCAGCTCAACCGCGACATCGCCACGCAGTTCCCCGGCGTGCTCACCATCGCCGAAGAATCGACCGCCTGGCCGGGCGTGACCGCCGCGATCAGCGATGGCGGCCTGGGCTTCACGCACAAATGGAACATGGGCTGGATGCACGACACGCTGGGCTACATGCAGCGCGACCCGGCCGAACGTGCGCATCACCATAGCCAGCTCACCTTCGGGCTGGTGTACGCATTCGACGAACGCTTCGTGTTGCCGCTCTCGCACGATGAAGTGGTGCACGGCACCGGTGGCCTGCTCGGGCAGATGCCGGGCGACGACTGGCGCCGCTTCGCCAACCTGCGCGCCTATCTGGCGCTGATGTGGGCGCACCCGGGCGACAAACTGCTGTTCATGGGCGCCGAATTCGGGCAATGGGCCGACTGGAATCACGACCAGTCGCTGGATTGGCATCTGCTGGATGGCGTGCGGCATCGTGGCATGCAGCAACTGGTGGGCGATCTCAACGCCGCACTGCGCCGCACGCCGGCGCTGTATCGCGGCACCCATCGCGCTGAAAGCTTCGACTGGAGCGTGGCCGACGATGCGCGCAACAGCGTGCTGGCGTTCGTCCGCCACGATCCTGACGGTGGCGCACCGTTGCTGGCAGTGAGCAACCTCACCCCGCAACCGCACCACGACTATCACGTGGGGGTGCCGCGTGCCGGCCTCTGGCGCGAGATCCTCAACACCGACAGTGCCCATTACGGCGGCAGCAACCTCGGAAACAGCGGTCGCTTGGCGACCGAGCCGGTGGGCATGCATGGGCATGCGCAACGTCTGCGCCTGACCCTGCCGCCGCTGGCCACGATCTATCTGCAAGCGGAGAAATAACAATGAACCAGCGCGATGCGATCACACCGGCCTGGGGCGCCTGGCCGGCGGGTGAGGGACAGGTGCGCTTTGCGCTCTGGGCTCCAGAAGCCAAGAACGTGGACGTGGTCTTCGCCAACGGCGCGCGCAGCGCGCTGCAGGCGGGACAGGACGGTTTCTTCAGCGCCCTCATCGACTGCGCCTCCGATGCGCGTTACCGCTACAGCGTCGACGGCGGCGAGCCGGTCCCGGACCCGGCCTCACGCTGGCAGCCCGAAGGCGTGCACGGCCCCAGCGCGGTACAGCCAACCGACGGCTATGCCTGGCAAAACACCCAGTGGCAGGGGCGGCCGTGGGACGAGGCGGTGATCTATGAAGTGCATGTCGGCACGTGCGGCGGCTATGCCGGTGTGCAGGCGCAACTGCCGCAGCTGGCGGCAATGGGCATCACCGCCGTCGAACTGATGCCGTTGAGCGCGTTTCCCGGCGCGCACAACTGGGGCTACGACGGCGTACTGCCGTATGCACCGGTGGAAGCCTATGGCACACCGGACGAACTGAAGGCGCTGATCGATGCCGCGCACGGACACGGCCTGATGGTGTTGCTGGATGTGGTCTACAACCACTTCGGCCCGGACGGCAATTACCTGCACAGCTACGCCGCGCCGTTCTTCAACGAAGACAAGCCCACCCCGTGGGGCGCGGCGATCGATTTCCGCAAGCCGCCGGTGCAGCGGTATTTTCTCGATAACGCGCTGATGTGGCTGCACGAATACGGTTTCGACGGCCTGCGCCTGGATGCGGTGCATGCGATATCGCCGAACGCGTTCCTGGATACCTTGCGCGAGACCATCGAGGCCAGCCTGCCGGCCGGGCGGCACGTGCATCTGGTGCTGGAAAACGAGGCCAACCAGGCCTCGCAACTGCAGCGTGGCTATACCGCGCAGTGGGACGACGACTTCCATAACGCACTGCATGTGCTGCTCACTGGCGAAGAGGAGGGCTATTACGCTGCGTTCGCCGACAAGCCGACTGAACACCTGGCGCGCGTGCTGGGCGAAGGGTTTGCCTATCAGGGCGAGCCAGACCCGCGCGGCCATGTGCGGGGCGAACCCAGTGGCGCCTTGCCACCGCACAAGTTCGTGGTGTTTGCGCAGAATCACGACCAGATCGGCAACCGCGCCCGCGGCGAGCGGCTGACCGTGCTGGTGTCGCCGCAACGTTTGCGCGCGGCCTTGGCGCTGACCGCATTGACGCCGATGATTCCGCTGTTCTTCATGGGCGAACCGTGGGGCGCCAAGCAACCGTTCCTGTTCTTCACCGACTTCGGCCCACCGTTGGACGAGGCGGTGCGCGAAGGGCGTCGGCGCGAGTTCGCGCACTTCGCCGCGTTTGCCGATGAAGCCCAGCGCGCCACCATTCCGGACCCGAACAGCCATGCCACGTTCGCGGCCTCGCGTTCGCCGATTGCCGATGCCGCGCATGGCGACGGCGCGCAGTGGGCAAGCTGGTTCAAGGCGCTGCTGGACGTGCGTCGTCAGTGGCTGGTGCCGGGGCTGGCGCAAGCGCGCGCCGTGCGTGCCAGCGTGCTGGCCGATGGCGCGGTGACCGCCACCTGGGAGTTGCCGGGCGGGCTGTGGCATATCGCCTTCAATGTCGGCACACAGCCGGTGCCATTGCCGCCGCTGCGCGGACGCGTGGCGCATGTCGAAAACGTGGCTGCCGATGCGCGGCAATTGCCGGTCGATGGCTTCATCGCCTGGCACGAGGCGCAGGCATGAGTGCGCGCGATCACGGTGGGGACGACCTCGGCACCCTGGCCGCCGCGGCCGGGGTGATGGTGGATTGGGTGGATGCCAGCGACCAGCCGCGGCAGGTCTGCGAGCAATCGGTGCATGCGGTGCTCAGCGCGTTGGAACTGCCGGCCGCCACCGCGGCGCAACGCGCCGATAGCCTGCGCCGCTGCCAGGCGCAGGCCGACGAGCCGGCGCCGCTGCTGACGGTGCAGGTGGGCCAGCCGCTGCCGTTGCGCGTGGCGGCACACGCCAGTGGCCGCTGGACCGACGACAGTGGCGCCAGCGAAGACGCACGCGCCGATGCGCAAGGACACCTGCGCGCGCCGCGGCGTTTCGGTTACTGGACGCTGCAGATCGGCGCGATCACCCAGCAGGTGGCCGTGGCGCCGCCACGCTGCTTCAGCGTGGCCGATGCCTGTGGTCAACCATCGCCGCGTGCCTGGGGCATGGCGCTGCAGGTGTACTCGGCACGCAGCCTGGATGACGGCGGTATCGGCGATGCCGCCGGCACGGTGGAATGGTTGCGGCACGCGGCCCTGGCCGGCGCCGACGCCCTGGCATTGAGTCCGGTACATGCCTCGCGCCCGGTGACGGGCGGTTACAGCCCGTATTCGCCCAGCGATCGCCGCTTTCTCGATCCCTTGCATGCCGCACCGGTGCGCATCCTTGGCGAACTGGCGCTGGATGCAATCAACGCGGTGCCCGGCCTGCGCGAACGTTTCGATGGCTTGCACAACGCTGCATTGATCGACTGGCAGGCCTCGGCGCACGCCAAGTGGGAATTGCTGCGCCAGTTGTACACGCGCGTTTCGCCCGATCATGCCGATCTGGTCGCCTTCCGCAACGCAGGCGGCGCAGCGCTGGAGGGCTTTGCACGCTTTGCTGCGCAGGATTTCGGCGACAACGATCCGCAGCTGCATGTGTTCACGCAATGGCTGGCAGCGCGCAGCTGGTCCGATGCGCAGCGCGAGGCGCACGAGCGCGGCATGAAGATCGGATTGATCGCCGATCTGGCGGTGGGCTTCGACCCCAACGGCGCCGAAGCCGCTGCAGCAGCCGACACCGTACTGCGCGGCCTGGTACTGGGCGCGCCGCCGGATGCCTTCAATGCCGATGGTCAGCATTGGGGCATCGGTGCGTACTCGCCCACCGCGCTGCGGCGCAGCGGCTACGCGCCGTATATCGCGCTGCTGCGCGCGGTGCTGCACGACCGCGGCGGCATCCGCATCGATCACATCCTGGGCCTGATGCGGCTATGGGTGGTGCCCGATGGCGCCAGCTCCAACGAAGGTGCGTATCTGGCCTACCCGTTGCACGATCTGCTCAACCTGCTCGCGCTGGAATCGTGGCGGCACCGGGCGATCGTCATCGGCGAGGATCTGGGCGTGGTGCCGCCGGGTATCCGCGAAGAACTCTCGCAGCGTGGGGTGATGGGCATCGATGTGTTGATGTTCACGCGCAACGAAGATGGCGCATTCGTCTCGCCGGCGCTGTGGCGGCCGGACGCGATCGCCACCACCACCACGCACGATCTGCCCACGCTCACCGGCTGGCGCACCGGCCGCGATATCGAATGGCGGCGCAAGCTGGAATTGATCCAGCCTGCACAGGCCAGCGACGATGCCGCCGCGCGCGACAAGGACGTGGCACGGCTGGATGCCGCTGTCGAACACGCCGGCCTGAGCAATGCGCGCGACCCGCTGCTGGGCGCGTTGCGCTTCACCGCCACCAGTGTCTCGCCGCTGGCCTTGTTGCCGGTGGAAGACGCACTGGCCCTGGACGAACAACCCAACCTGCCGGGCACCGTCGAAGTGCATCCCAACTGGCGTCGACGCCTGCCCGATCCCCTGCCGCATGCGCGCCTGAGTTCGGCGCTGCAGGGCTTTGCCGAGGCGCGTCGCGTCGCGGCCGTTTCGGAACCGCATCCATGATCGACCTCCGCGCTACCGCCCGCCTGCAGCTGCATGCCGGCTTCACCCTGCACGATGCGCTCGCGCAGGTGCCGTACTACGCAGGCCTGGGCATCAGTCACCTGTACCTGTCGCCGATCGGCACGGCCGTGCCGGGCTCCACGCACGGCTACGACAATATCGACCCGACCGTGGTCAATCCCGAACTCGGCGGCGAAGACGCCTTGGTGGCGCTCTCGCAGGCCGCGCGCGAACACGGCATGGGCCTGATCGCCGACATCGTGCCCAACCACATGGCCACGCATGCGCAGAATGGGTGGTGGTGGGATGTGCTGCGTAATGGCCGCAGCGCCAGGCACGCCGACTGGTTCGACATCGATTGGCGCGCGCCCGGGCGCGACGGCAAGCTGTGGCTGGCAGTCCTGGATCGCCCCTATGCGACGGCGCTGGCCGAAGGCCTGATCACGCTGGTGATCGAAGACGACGGCAGCGCAACGTTGGCGCATTACGACCAGCGTTACCCGATTCGTCCGCAGACACTGGACATCCCCGAAAAAGCCGCACGTGCGCAGTGGCTGCGCGACTACAACGACGGCGCCAAACGCGGCGACGGCCGCCTGCACAAGTTGATCGAACGCCAGCCGTATCGCCTGAACTGGTGGCGCGTGGGCAACGACATGCTCAACTACCGCCGCTTCTTCGATATCACCTCGCTGGTGGCCTTGCGGGTGGAATTGCCGGCGGTGTTCGACGCGGTGCACGCGTTGCCGCTGCGGCTGGTGGCCGAAGGCCATCTGGACGGCTTGCGCATCGACCATGTGGATGGGCTCACCGACCCCACCGGCTATGTGCGCAAGTTGCGCAGCCGGCTGGATGCGGCCGGCCGCACGCGTGGGCTCAAGCCCGGCGCATTGGGCCTATACCTGGAAAAGATCCTCGCACCGGGCGAGCACCTGCCGGCCGACTGGCCGTGCGATGGCACCACCGGTTACGACTTCATGGACCAGGTGGGCGGCGTGCTGCACGACGCGGCCGGCTTCAAGCCATTGGCGCGCGCCTGGCAGAAGGTGAGCGGGCGCAGTGGCGACTTCGCGCAGGAAGAACGCACCGCCCGCGATGAAATCCTGCGTGGCCCGCTGCAGAGCGAATTCAATCGCGCCGTGGGTGCATTGTCGGCGTTGGCGCGGCTGGATCCGCCCACGCGCGAGTTCAGCCCGCAGATGCTGGCGCGCGGCTTGTGCGTGTTGCTGCGTTGGTTCCCGGTGTACCGCACCTATGCCGGTGCCAAGGGCATCACCGGCAGCGAAGCGGAGCGTTTGCGCGCCACCGCGGCAAAGGCGCGCGACGGGATGCCGGAGTCGATCGTGGCCGCCGTGGATGCGATCGAGCGGTGGTTGCTCGACGATGCCGGCGCAGACCGTGCGCAGATCGCCTTGCGGCGCATCCTGCGCCGTCGCGTGGAGCAGCTGTCCGCACCGCTCAATGCCAAGGCGGTGGAAGACACCGCGTTCTACCGGCATGGCGTGCTGCTCTCGCGCAACGAGGTCGGCAGCCACCCCACCCATTTCGCCAACGAAGCGGCCGAGTTCCACGCGCAGAATCTCGAGCGTGCCAAGCATTACCCGCGCGCGTTGCTGGCCACCGCCACGCACGACCACAAGCGCGGCGAAGACCTGCGCATGCGGCTGGCGGTGTTGTCCGAGCAACCGCGCTGGTGGATCGAGCAGAGCGCCCAGTTCGATGCGCTGGCCGACGCGCTGGCATCGCCGGCCCTGGCCGGTGGCGACCAGCAGATGCTATGGCAGACCCTGGTGGCGGCGTGGCCGATCGGCCTGGGCGCCGACCAAACCGAACCGCTTGCCGACTACGCCGAGCGCATCGCGCAATGGCTGCTCAAGGCGGTGCGCGAAGCCAAGCTGCACACCAGCTGGACCGACGGCTCGCCGGCCTATGAGCACGCCGTGCAGGCCACCGTGGAGCAGGTGCTGTGCAGCCGTGCCGGGCTGCCGCTGCGGCGCGCGCTGCTGCGCGCCAGCAACCACATCGCTGCCGCTGGCGCGCGCAACAGCCTGGTGCAAACCACCTTGCGCCTGACCGTGCCCGGCGTGCCCGACCTGTACCAGGGCACCGAAGGCTGGGATCTGTCGCTGGTGGACCCGGACAACCGCCGCCCGGTCGACTACGCCCAGCGCCAGCAGTGGCTGCAGCAGGCGCGCGACTGGAACACGTTGCTGCGCAGCTGGCGCGACGGCGCGGTCAAGGCGCGCCTGACGGCGCTGTTGCTGCAGTTGCGGCGCGAATTTCCAGCGCTGTTTGCGAAGGGCGACTACCAGCCCTTGACCGTGACCGTCAGCGGCGATGCGCAGGTGCTGGCGTTCCGCCGCCAGTACCGCGGTCAGTCGCTGGTGGTGGCCGTCACGCGGCTGGGCGCTGGCGTCGAGGGCGAGGGCGATCTGCCGTTGCTGGTGGCGCCTGCCGCCTGGGGTCAGGCGTCGTTGGCATTGGGCGAGGGCACATACCGTAATGTGCTCGATGGCAGCACGCTGCAATCGCAGCGCGGCCGCGTGGCGCTATCTACGCTGTTTGCACGTGCGCCGGTGGCAGTGTTGTTGTCCCAAGAAAATTGACCCCCCGAGAGAAACGTACGCAATGAATGACATGGAACGGCAGGCGCGGCTTGCCCAGTTGGCACGGCAGATTTGGGAGGCGGAGGGCCGCCCGGACGGGCACGCGGACCGCCATTGGGCCATGGCCGAGCGGCTGCTGGAGGCTGAAGAGCGCGCCGCCGAACAGGCCGCCGAGTACGCGGCCACACCGATCGCTGCACGCCAGTAACGGCGTGTCTGGCAGCGTGCATGGGCCGGCCTGTTGCGGGCCGGGCCATGTGCTGCGGATCGCTCCGCCAGTGCAAAATCGCGCACCGTTTGCGTTCACCGTTCTAAGGAGTCACCGATGGCCACTCGCAAGTTCACCCAGCGCTCGCGCATTCGCGAAGGCCGTCCCAACCCGCTCGGTGCCACCTGGGATGGGTTGGGCGTCAACTTCGCGCTGTATTCGCGCAATGCCACCCGGGTGGAGCTGTGTCTGTTCGACGAACGTGGCCGCGAACAGGAGCGCATTGCGCTCCCCGAATACACCGACGAGGTCTGGCACGGCTACCTGCCCGATGCACGCCCTGGCCAGTTGTACGGCTACCGCGTACACGGCCCATATGCGCCCGATGCCGGGCACCGCTTCAATCACAATAAATTGTTGCTGGACCCGTATGCCAAGCAGATCGTTGGCGAACTCAAATGGGCGCCGCACCTGTTCGGCTACACCATCGGTCATCGCGACAAGGATCTGAGCTTCGACCGCCGCGACAGCGCCGCGTTCATGCCCAAGTCTGCGGTGATCGACCCGGCTTTCACCTGGGGCCAGGACCGCCCGCCGCAGACGCCGTGGAACCGCACGGTGATCTACGAAGCGCACGTACGCGGCCTGAGCATGTTGCACCCGGCGGTGCCGCCGGAAGAGCGCGGCACCTTTTCGGCGCTGAAAACCGACGAATTGATCGACCACATCAGTTCGCTCGGCGTCACCGCAGTGGAATTGCTGCCGGTACATGCATTCGTCGACGATCAGTATCTGCTGGAAAAAGGCCTGCGCAATTACTGGGGCTACAACACGCTGGGCTTTTTTGCCCCGCAGGCGCGTTACATGTCCACGCGCACCGTGGCCGAGTTCAAGCAAATGGTGGCGCGCCTGCATCACGCCGGCCTGGAAGTGCTGCTGGACGTGGTCTACAACCACACTGCCGAAGGCAACGAGCTCGGGCCCACGCTCTCGTTCAAGGGGATCGACAACGCCAGCTATTACCGCCTGGCCGACGATCGCCGCTTCTACATCAACGATACCGGTACCGGTAACACCTTCGACCTCACCAATGTCGGCGCGCTGCGCATGGTGATGGATTCGCTGCGTTACTGGGTACAGGAAATGCACGTGGACGGCTTCCGTTTCGACCTGGCCAGCATCCTGGGCCGCGAACGCTATGGCTTCGATCCGTCCGGCAGTTTCCTGGATGCGGTGCGCCAGGATCCGGTGCTCAGCCAGACCAAGTTGATCGCCGAGCCGTGGGATATCGGACCCGGCGGTTATCAGGTAGGCAACTTCCCGCCCGGCTGGGTGGAATGGAACGACAAGTTCCGCGACAACGTGCGCGCGTTCTGGCGCGGCGACGGCGGCCAGCTGGCCGAGTTGGCCACGCGCCTCACCGGTTCTGCGGACCTGTTCGATCACAGCGGCCGCCGCCCAACCGCATCGGTCAATTTCGTCACCGCGCATGACGGCTTCACCCTGCGCGATCTGGTCAGCTACGAAGGCAAGCACAACCTCGCCAATGGCGAAGACGGCAGGGACGGCAGCGACCACAACATCTCCTCCAACTATGGCGTGGAAGGCGAGACCAACGACCCGGCGATCAAGCAGCTGCGTCGCCAGCAGATGCGCAACCTGCTCGCCACCTTGCTGTTGTCGCAGGGCACGCCGATGCTGCTGGCCGGCGATGAGTTCGGCCATAGCCAGAACGGCAACAACAACGCGTATTGCCAGGACAACGAGCTGACCTGGATCGACTGGACCGCCGCCACCAAGGCCGCAGCCGCCGACCAGGCCGCATTCGTGCGCCGATTGATCCGCATCCGGCAGCGCTACCCGCTGCTGCATCGCGCGCGTTTCTTCGACGGCAAGTTCGACGAAGCGCTAGGCCTGAAGGATCTGACCTGGCTGGCGCCCAATGGCACCGAGATGGATGAAGCCGGCTGGCACGACCCGGAAGCACGCGCGCTGATGCTGCGTCTGGATGGTCGCTCGCCGACCACCGGCCTGCGCGAGATTGCCGCCAACGTGACGCTGTTGATGCTGATCAATGCCGCCTCCACCGCCGTGTCGTTTACGCTGCCGGCCATGCACGACGAACATTGGCGCGTGCTGGTGGACACCGCACGCCACGGCGGCCGCGTGGTGGCCGGTGGCAGCGAATGGAAGGCCCCGGCGCATTCGCTGACGCTGCTGGCCGTGGAGCGCGACCGCATCGTCAGCAGTGCGCGGATCGTCTCCGAAGGAGCGCGCTGATGGCGAGGATGGCCTGATGGATGTCCTGTTGGCAGGGGCGACCGGCCTGGTCGGCAGGCACGTGCTGCAGCAATTGCTGGGCGATACGCGTTGCACCGGCGTGGTCGCGATCACGCGGCGGCCGTTGGCGCAGATCCACCCCAAGTTGCGCAACCAGGTGATCGACTTCGAACGGCTCGATCACTGGACGGCACCGCGCATGGAAGCGGCCATCTGTGCGTTGGGCAGCACGATGAAACAGGCCGGCTCGCGCGACGCGTTCTATCGTATCGACCACGATTACCCGCTCGCCATCGCACGCGCCGCCTGCGCGCAAGGCACCTCGGTCTTCGTGCTGAACTCCGCGGCCGGCGCCAACGCGCAGTCGCGCATCTTCTACAACCGCGTCAAGGGCGAGCTGGAACGCGATCTGCGCGAGATCGGCTTCCCTTCGCTCACCTTCGTGCGGCCCGGCCTGATTGGCGGCGAACGCGAAGAACCTCGCACCGGCGAGCACATCGGCAGTATCGTCCTTGGCGCACTCGGCCCGCTCCTGCCGCGGCGTTTTCGCATCAATCCGGCCGAACGGATCGCGGCGGCGATGGTGTCTGCTGCGCTGGCACCGGCGCGGGGTGAGCACAGCGTCGAGGCGGCGGAGTTGGCTGGCTAACGCTGTCTCGCTTTTTTGTTGCAAGGACGTCGGATACAGGCGACAAGCCGCCGTGTCGTGGGGCGTGCCTGTGCGCGACGACGGGTTGCCGACGGAGCTTGGTCGCGCGCAGGCACGCTCCTGGGGATCCGCGTGCCGCCGAGGGGCATCGTCGCGCCAGTCCTAATACGCGCTCGCTTTCCCAACGACTGGCCACCATCCATCAGCATTTGCGTTCGTCGCGAGGACGTTGCGCATGGATGAACTGATTGCCTGCAGTATGTAGGAGCGTGCCTGCGCGCGACGAGGGATTACCGATGACGCTTGGTCGCGCGCAGGCACGCTCCTAGGGATCCGCGTGCCGCCGAGGGGCATCGTCGCGCCAGCCCTAATACGCGTGCTCGCTTTCCCAACGACTGACCACCATCCATCAGCATTTGCGTTCGTCGCGAGGACGTTGCGCATGGACGAACTGGTTGCCTGCTGTATGTAGGAGCGTGCCTGCGCGCGACGGGGGTTACCGATGACGCTTGGTCGCGCGCAGGCACGCTCCTACGAATCCGCGTACAGCCGATCGGTATCTCCGCCAGCAGATCGTGCTTACACCCCCAGCGACTGCCCGCCATCCACGGCCAACACTTGCCCGGTGATCCAACTTGCCTGTGGCGATGCCAGAAACAACGCCGCGTCGGCAACATGCCGCACCTGTCCGAAGCCACCGAACGGGATGCTGTCGCGGATGCGTGCGTATAGCTCCGGCTGCTCGCGGCTGCGCGTGTCCCAGAGCCCATCGGGAAACTCGATCGATCCAGGCGCGATTGCATTGACGCGGATGCGCTCGCGCGCCAACTCCGCAGCCAGGGTGGTGGTGTAGTAGTTGAGCGCGGCCTTGGCGGTGGAATAGGCGATCGCGCGCGGGGTAGGGCGTTGTGCGTTGATCGAGCTGATATTGAGGATCACCGCGGCATCGCTGCGACGCAGATACGGCAGCGCGGCGCGGTTGCAGCGCACTGCGGCCATCAGGTCGATCTCCAGGCCGGCCTGCCAGCTTGCATCGTCGTTGCCATGGCCGAAGCCGGAAGCGTTGTTGATGACCACGTCCAGCCCATCCAGCGCTTGTGCTGCGGCGTGCACGTAGGCATCGATCTGCGTGGCGTCTGCCAGGTCGCAAGGCAGTGTATGCACCGGGGCGCCCTGCGCTGCCAGTGCGTCTGCAGCCTGTGCAAGACCGGCGGCATTGCGCGCGCAGATCGAAACCTGCGCGCCATGACGCACGAACGCCTCGGCGATCGCCAGGCCGATGCCACGGCTGCCGCCAGCAATCAATACGCGTTGCGGACGGAGTGCGGTGTTCGACATGGCGGCTGCTCGGTTTGGAAAGCCGCATTATCCGATAGCCGCGCGCTTCGGGATCGCCACGCGTATCGCCAGCGCGGCACGGACGACGATCACGCTGCACGCTTGCGCTGTACGCGCACATTGGCTGCAGCGGTTCGCATCGCCGCATTGCGCAGCGCCGCAGAAAACAGGCATGCGCAAACGCACGCAGCAACACCGCGTACGGTGGCGACCGCTGTCATATCGCTGCCATGTACGATCGGCGTTGCCTGCCCTGCCTGCCTCATCACTGCCGGCGATCAGCTCATGCGTTTTTGATTGCTTGGCGCTAACCAAACGTTTACACACCGGCGGCGCGCTGCGGGCACAACGTGCGAGTCATCAAGCGGAATTTGCACATGGAAACCCATATCACCGTGATCGGCGCCGGCTTCTGCGGCACCGCGCTGGTCCGTGCACTGGCGCAGACGGCCGATGCGCAGGTACGCATCACCCTGGTCGGCGTGGCCGAGACCTTCGGTAGCGGGATCGCCTATGGCGCAGCGCGGCCGGAGCATCTGCTCAACGTGCGTGCCAAGGATCTGGGCATCGACGCGCAGGCGCCCGGTGCCTTCGCCGACACCCTGCATCTGGGCGAGAGCGGCCGGTTGGAGTTCCTGCCGCGGCTGGCTTATGGCGACTATCTGCGTAGCGAGCTGGATGCGGCGGTGAGCGGCGCGCAGGCCTCGATCATGCGGCTGTCGCAGGAAGCAGTGGCGGTGGAGCGCGTGCGCAAGGGTTTCCGCGTGTTTCTGGCCAATGGCGATGCCTTCCAGAGCGATCGCGTGGTGCTCGCAGTCGGCGCGCTGCAACCGCAGTCGCTAGCGGGTATCGGCCCACGCTTGAGCGTGCATCCACGGTATATCGGCTGGCCGTGGCAGGGCGAGGCGTTGGCGCGTTTGTCGCCGGACGACGATGTATTGATCGTCGGCACCGGGCTGACCATGGTGGACGTGGCGCTGACCTTGCACATGCGCGGTCATCGCGGCCGTTTGCTGGCGATTTCGCGGCGCGGACTGGCCCCGCAGGCGCATCTGCGCCAGCCCGGCGCGCCGCTCGAATTGCCGCCGCATCTGCAGCGTGCGCTCAAGGACGCCGACCTGCGCGGTCTGCTGCGCGGGGTGCGTCAACTCAGCGCGGTGGTCGATGACTGGCGTCGCGTGGTGGATGCGCTGCGCCCGCATCTGCAGTCGCTGTGGCAGCGTCTGGAGTTGAGCCAGCGTGCGCGCTTCCTTCGGCACCTGCGCCCGTATTGGGAAGTGGCGCGGCATCGCGTTGCGCCCGGTGCCGCCGAACAGCTGGCGCAATTGCAGGCATCGGGCCAGTTGCAGATCGTCTCTGCGCGCCTGCTGCGTGCGCGCTGGGTGCCCGATGGCGTGGAAGCGGTGATTCGCCCACGCGGCTCTGCCGATGCGCAGACTGGTCATTACGATGCAGTGATTCGCGCCACCGGGCTGGATACCGACATCGATCGCACCAGCGATCCCTTGATCGCCGGCATGCGCGAAGCGGGTCTGTTGCGCGCCGATCCGTTGGGCCTGGGCGTTGACACCGATGCGCAGTTGCGCGTTCGCGACAACGCCGGTCAAATCGTGCCGGGACTGTATTGCGTCGGGCCGCTCTTGCGGGGGAGGTACTGGGAAATCACCGCCGTGCCCGAGCTGCGCGTGGCCACGCGTGCGCTGGCCGACCGCTTGTTGCTGGGCGCGACGCCAGCGTTACAGCCCACGCCCGAGCAAGTGCGGCGCGAGGTCAATGCGCGCCTGTAGGTGCAGAGATTGGGAGAGGTCTTTGACGATCTCGACTGCGTATCGCACCGCCCGCGCATGCGCAGTGGTGGCCGACATGTGGATCTGTGCACGGCGTCCACCCGCAAGCGCACTCATGCCGCGCGATGCGTAGTGCCGCGCGCCCATGCAGAACAAACTGGGTCATGTTGGTGGTCCTGGGCGCATGCAAGCCCGGGCCGCCGCATCCCTCTCTGCCTGGAGTTTGCTATGCCACGTCTTGTTCCTGCCGCGCTGTTCGCCACGCTTTGCGCGTGTGCGCTGCCTGCCCTGGCCACCGAATCGCTGAATAACCGCGCCGAGGTTCTCGCTGCCCTGGACGCCGGATACGATGTCAGTGTGAGCACCGACCTTGCACGTTGCACGCCCGAAGAAGGCACGCCGGCCACCCAGACCCGCGGCGGCCGCCACATCGATGCCTATCGCATCACCGCAGACGGTACCGTGGCCTTTTCCGATGCGCATTTCACCGTGGCCAACGACGGCAAGCCGATCCAGCAGTTCATGCGCTACCAATTGCGCCCGGATGACACGCTGCGCTTCACCACCTACATGTACGACTTGCCGGGCCTGCAGCAACGCGGGCCGGTGTTGGCGTATCAATGCAAGATCAATGCAGGCGTGCGCTTCCACGCCGATTGAGTCGTAACGGGGCTTCTGCGATGTCATCGCATGCATGGCATCGCCGCGCTCGAAAGCTGCTCGGCCGTCGCTCAAGCCACGTGGCCTGGGCGACGGCAGGGCGGCTGGGGCAGTTAAGGGACAGGGGGCGTGGGGCGTGGCAGTGGCAGCCCTGGCGCGTGTACCGCGCAGCGGGAGGGCGGCGGCGCCGGTTGACGCCGGATTCGCCCGTGATGCCGCCTTGGCCTCACAATAGGCGGCCAGTTCCCACCACCGATGTCGCCATGCGCAAGACCTACCAGCTCAACCTCGAAGGCAAGAACCGCGATCGTCTGCTGGAGTCCAGCAAGCACGATATCCGCAAGTACATCCGCCGCGAGCGCCGCAAGGAGCTACCGGAAGGCGCGGATTACTGGGACTTCGACATGCGCTTCGGTGTGGATGAGGCCAGTGCGGTGGCGCTGCCGCCGGCCGAGCTGATCCGCTCGATCAATGCGCTCACCAGCGAAGGTGGCGACCAGTTCTTCGTCGAAATCCTGCGCAAGCCGGGCAAGCGCGTGCCGCGCGCAGAGAGCGATCACGTCTACGGTGATGGCGAACTGGATTTCGAGCAGGACTGAGGCTCTCGCCGTCGTCCCGTTGGCGGCGCACCGCTGCGGGAAGAGAAGTGCCTGGCGCAGTGTTGACCGCATCGCATTGGACGAGCGAGGCGTCGTGCCTTGCCGATGGCAACTGGCACGGGTCGCACGAGGGCTGCGGTGCCTTGACGATGGCGAGCGTCGCTGAGCGGTGGACGGACGATGACTCTGCCGCCGGCCAAACCTGCTGGTGTTTGATAGCGGGCACTTACCGCTGGGACGCAGCGGTTCGGGCGGCCCGTGGCTAACCGACTGCCGTTGCGCCAGAGCGTTTTGCTGCGGGGTTGCGGCTTGCGCATGCTGTGCGCGTTCGGCTGCCAAGGCCTGCCGTTGTTGGTCAAGCTCGCGCTGCAGCCGCGGTGCGTGCACAGTCATCACGCGCCGGTGCTACGACTGCTCGCTACGGTGCGTTCGCCACTCTCAGCCCGGCTTGCCAGTCTGCGCCTGCGCCGCGGCGCGCAGTTTGTCTTTCTTGCTCGGCCGCTTGCCCTTGATGCCGCCGTTGTCATTCGGTGCACGCATCGCTGCGCCGGGCGCATTATCGGAGGCGGGCGCCTCGACCGGGGTCGGCTCGAAACCTTCGATCACGCTGGTCGGCACGCGCAGACCCTGGCGTTTTTCGATCAGCCGCCACTGCTGGGCGCTGTCTGCCGTGACGAAGCTGATCGCCACGCCGCTGGCACCGGCGCGTGCGGTGCGGCCGATACGATGGGTGTAGTCGACAGTGGAGCGGGGCAGATCGTAGTTGAGCACCGCCGGCAAGGCGTCGATATCGATGCCGCGCCCGGCCAGGTCGGTGGCGACCAGCACCTGCACGTCCGCTTGTTTGAAGGCGCGCAGCGTGCGTTCGCGGCGGCCCTGGCTCAATTCGCCGTGCAGCGGCAAGGCGGCGATGCCGGTCTTGCTCAGTTTTTCGGCCACCTTGTCTGCGCTGTGGCGGCTGGCGACGAACACCAGCAGCTGCGGCCAGGCGTGTTCCTGCAGCAGATGACGCAGCAGCTGCGTGCGCTGGCCGGCATCTACTGCAATCGCGCATTGCGCGATCGCCGGTGCCTGTTCGGGCGTGGCGTCGATGGTGACGCGCAACGGGTCGCGCAGGCGACGCTTGGCCAGCGACGCGATGGCGGGCGGAAAGGTGGCTGAAAACAGCACGGTCTGCCGCTGCGCTGGCAGCAAGGCCAGGATGCGATCGAGTTCGGCACCGAAGCCCAGCTCGAGCAGGCGGTCGGCTTCGTCCAGCACCAGCGTGGTCACCCCGTTCAGGCGCAGCGCGTTGTGCTCGACCAGATCCAGCAACCGGCCGGGCGTGGCCACCACGATGTCGGCGCCACCGCGTAGCGCCAATAGCTGCGGATTGATCGAACTACCGCCGGTGGCGACCACGCTCGTCAGGCGACGCGGCAGATGCGCGGCCAGCTGGCGCAGCGCGTCCTCCACCTGCGCGGCGAGTTCGCGCGTGGGCACCAGCACCAGCGCGCCGAGCACGCGCGGGGCGGTGTCGGGCGCCAGGCAGCGCTGCTGCAGCAGCGGCAGGGCATAGGCCAGGGTCTTGCCCGAGCCGGTTTGCGCCATCGCAATCAGATCGCGCCCAGCCAGCATCGGCGGGATCGCCTGCTGCTGGATGGGCGTGGGTGTGCGCAGACCGGCCTTGGCCAGCGCGGTATCGAAGAACGGCTGCAGCTGCGGCGACAGCGAGAGATCGGAAAATGACATGCACCGATTATCCAGCCATTCGTACTGCAATGGTCGGTGGTACGTCACGCGAGCTTGCTGCCCAGCACTGCGTTGATCATCCGCGGCGGCACGGTGGCACCCGCCGCCATGTCGGGAAGCGCGGCGACAATGATCGATGGGCCGGTAGATCGAAAAGAGCGAATCAGTGCGTCATTGGACGCCAGGGCGTCGTGTACTGCCCGTAACCAAGTACCGACCATCTCGACAGGCCTTGCGCACCTACGCTGGGCTGGTCGAAGGGGCGCTGCGCTCACCGCTCGCGGGACATGCCGTGAATCCGTCCATCGGGGCTCGTTGACGGCATCCATGCCGCCCCACGGCCATATCATCGGCGAGGGCACCTCACCCGCCAACGTGTTCGTGTGGCGATGGAAATACAAGGCCGGCTGCGCCCACCTGGCGGTGAGCGCAGTCGTTCGTGAGCCGCGCCTAGTTGGCCAACGCCAGATCGTCCAGCAAGGCGCGCAGGAAGCGCGCTGCTTCGCCGCCGGTGGCGGCGCGGTGATCGAAGGTCAGCGACAGCGGCATCACCTTGTGGGTTTCCACCCCGCCCATCACCGGGGTGAGCTGGTAGCGCGCGCGGCCGGCGGCCACGATCGCCACGCAGGGCGGCACCACCACCGGGGTGGCGTAGCGGCCGGCGAACATGCCGAAGTTGGACAATGAGATGGTGTAGCCGCTCAGTTCGGAGGCGGCGATGCTGCGGCTTTCCACCTGCTGGCGCAGCCGGTTGACGCCTTCGCGGATGCCATGCGCGTCCAGCATGTCGGCATTGCGCAACGCCGGCACGAACAAGCCTTCCTCGGTATCCACGGCAATGCCGATGTCGACCTGGTGGTGCAGGGTGCGGCTGAGGGCGTCGCCGTCGAACCAGGCATTGAGTGCGGGCACCGCCTGGCAGGCGCGCACGATGCCACGCACCAGACGCACGGTGACATCGTTGCCGGGCTGCCAGGCGTGCAGGTCGGCATCGTCGTTGAGCGTGGTCGGCACCACCTTGGTGTGTGCATCGGCCATCACGCGTGCCATGTTGCGACGCACGCCCTTGAGCTGTTCGGGTTGGCCTTTGGCGCTGATGCCGGGCGACTGGGTGCGCATCGGCTTGCCGCTGGCCGAGAGCGGCGAGCGGGCAGCGGCGCCGCCCACATCCGCCCTGCGGGCACCTTCTCCCGCAGACGGAAGAGGGGCCGCTGTTGCGGGTCGATCGCTGCCGTCGGCAGCGATCCCAGCGGCTCTCCCACCGTCACCGATCGGACCGCGTTTCCCGCTGGCGGGAGAGCTCGGCGCGCCCTGCACGCCCTGCACGCCGGGTGAGGGCTGCGCGGTGCCGGCGGCCGCTGCCTGCTTTACGTCTGCCAGCGTGACCGTGCCGTCCGGCCCGGTGGCGCGCACCTGTGCCAGCTCCACGCGCAACTTGCGCGCCAGCGCGCGCACCACCGGCATGGCGCGCACGCCGCCGACGGCGATGGCCTGCTCGCTCTGCACTGCGTTGGAGCTCTGCATCGCACCGACCACGGTGCCGGCATCGTCGCGATCGCCGCTGCCCTCATCACCAGCATCGGCATCGGCAATCTCGCCGCCGTTGTCGGAGGCGACCACGCGCGCAGTGGGGCCGGCCGCACTGTCGCCGGTGCTGGGCGTGGGGGAGTGGGTCGGCGCCGGGCCATGCGAATGACCGGTGTCCTGCCCGTCGGCACGCTGCGGCTGCGAGGCATCCAGCGCGAACTGCGCCAGCACCGAGCCGGTCACGATCACATCCCCGGCAGCGCCGGCGAGCTTGACCACGGTGCCGGAAAACGGCGAGGGCACTTCGACCACCGCCTTGGCGGTTTCCATCGACACCAGCGGGTCGTCCAGGCGCACGGTGTCGCCCTCCTTGACGAACCATTCGACGATGGTGGCGTCGGGCAGGCCTTCGCCCAGGTCGGGCAGGTGGAAATTCTTGTTGTCGCTCATGGCAGATTCTCTTGCGCGGCAGGCAGCTGCGGCGTGGTGTCGTCGAGGAGTTCAAGGTCGGCGGCCGGCAGCCAGCCCTGCGTGCCGTCGGCACGCTCGGACCACCACCAGCCACCGTGTTCGTGATGCAGCAACACGTCCTCGCCTGTCTGGGCATCGAGTTCGCGTGCGTCGTAGTCGCGCAGGGCTTCGGCGCGGCCGTCCCCCAACGGGCGCAACCACGCCAGCGGTGCCCAACCGGCGCGGCCGCTATCGGTCGTGACCCAGGCGAACGCCGGCCATTCTTCGTCGCGCACCCCTAAGCCGACCTGCTGGCCTGCCTGGAAGCGGACCGGGTTGGCGTAGGCGGCGCGATGGTCGCAAAGCAGACGGGCGCGCATATCAGCCGGCAGCCACCGCGCGACGTGCCGCGCTGACGATGCGCTCCACGCTCGGCAGGAACTTCATTTCCAGCCGGAACAGCGGGATATGCGTGTCGTAACCGGTGACGCGTTCGACCGGCGCCACCAGGTCGTACATCGACTGCTCGGCCAGGCGCGCGGCGATTTCTGCGCCGAAACCGGCGGTGCGCGGAGCTTCCTGCACGATCACGCAGCGGCCGGTCTTTGCGACCGATTCGGCGATGGTGTCGAAGTCCAGCGGGCGCAACGTGGCCACGTCGATGACTTCGGCATTGATGCCTTCGCCAGCGAGTTTGTCGGCCGCTTCCAGCGCTTCTTTCACCTGTGCGCCCCAGGTCACCAGGGTGACATCGGTGCCGTCGCGCAGCACGAAGCACACATCCAGCGGCAGCGCTTCGCCATCGTTGGCCACCACTTCCTTGTACTGGCGATAGATGCGCTTGGGCTCCATGTAGATGACCGGATCCGGGTCGCGGATCGCCGCCAGCAACAGGCCGTAGGCGCGTTGCGGCGAGGACGGCAGCACCACGCGCAGGCCCGGCACGTTGGTGAAGATGGCTTCGTTGGCTTCGCTGTGATGTTCCGGCGCACGGATGCCGCCACCCCACGGCACGCGCAGCACCATCGGGCAATGCAGGCGGCCGCGGGTGCGGTTGCGCAGGCGGGCGGCGTGGCAGATCAGATGGTCGACCATCGGATACACGAAGCCGTCGAACTGCGCTTCGGCGACCGGCTTCATGCCTTGCGCGGCCAGCCCGACGCTCAGCCCGGCGATGGTGGTCTCGTCCAGTGGCGTATCCAGCACGCGGTCGCTGCCGAAGCGTTGCTGCAGGCCGGCGGTGGCACGAAACACCCCGCCGTTGACGCCGACATCTTCGCCCAGCACCAGTACCGCAGGGTCGTGTTCCAGTTCCCAGGCCAAGGCCTGGGTGATGGCTTCGATCAGGGTGATGGGCGAACTCATGGCGATCTCTCCGCGCGTTGCCGCAGCGTTGTAAGGGGCACTGGCGTGCTGCGAGGCGTCCGCGGGCACATGCTTGAGCTCATCCATGGCGCGACTCCAGCGCCATCACTTCGGCGCGCTGTGCCAGCAACTCGGCCGGCGGGTCGCCGTAGAGATAATCGAACATCGCTTCGACCGGCTGCACCGGCGTGTTGAGATAGGCGTTGACCTCTTCGTCCACGCGTGCGCTGCAGTCGGCCTTCCAGGCGTCTTCCTGCGCTTCGTCCCACAGGCCTTGCGCAGTGAGATAGCGGCGCAGGCGCAGCAGCGGTTCGCGCGCCCAGCCCTGCTTGACCTCTTCGTCGCCGCGGTAGCGCCGCGCATCGTCGGCGGTGGTGTGGTCGGACAGGCGATAGGTCAAAAACTCGATCACCGTGCCGCCCTCGCCGGCCAGTGCGCGCACGCGTGCCTGACGCATCGCTTCGAGCACGGCAACCAGGTCGTTGCCGTCCACCTGCAGGCAATGCAGGCCGCCAGCCAGGCCCTTCTGCGCAAGCGTCTGCGCGCCGGTCTGCGCCGAGCGCGGCACCGAGATTGCCCAGCCGTTGTTGATCACGCACAGGATCAGCGGCAGCTTGTAGGCGCCGGCCGAATTGAGCGCGGCATAGAAGTCGGTCTTGGAGCTGCCACCGTCGCCGCAGCAGGCCACCGCAACGTGCTGCTTGCCCTGCAGCTTGAACGACAGCGCCGAGCCGGCGGCGTGCAGGCACTGGGTGGAAATCGGTACGCAGATCGGGAAGTCGATCGCCGCATCGGCATCGCGCGGATAGTCGCTGCCGCGCTCGTCGCCGCCCCAGTACAGCAGCACATCGCGCGGGCGCACGCCGCGTTCGAACATGGTGCCGTACTCGCGATAGCTGGGCGCGAACACATCGCCGCTGCGCATCGAAGCGCCGATCCCCACATGCGTGGCCTCGTGGCCGATGCAGGCCGCGTAGGTGCCCAGCTTGCCGGTGCGCTGCAAGGCCACCGATTTGGTGTCGAAGGTGCGCACGAACAACATGCGCTTGAACAGGGCGAGCAGGTGTTGCGGGTTGGCGGCGTCGGCCGGAAGGTCGTCGCGGACCCATTGGCCGTCCGCGTCCATGTATTGCAGATAGTCGATCTGGAACTGCGCGGCTACGCTCATTGCGACGACACCTTCATCAAGAAGTTTCAAATGATATGAGTTGCCATGTTAAGGACGGCGAAGCAAAACGCTGTCCTGCACCGCAGCAGACGATCATGCTGGCTTGCACAAAAAAAAGGGCGCGGACCGAGCCGCGCCCTTTGTCGCAGTAGAGAACTGCGACGTGTTGCACTGCGATTAGCGGCGCCCGTCACCTCCGCCGATCGGCGTCACGATCAGCGCAGTGTTGTCGGCCGGATTGGCGTCGGGCGAACCGGACGTCGCCGTGGCCTGTACCCGCACCGCGCCTTCGGCCGGGATGGGCCTGGCCGCCACGGTCAGCTGGAACGTTGCCTGCGCACCGGGCAGTACCACTGCGGCGGTGCTGCAGACAAAGCGGGCACGACGCAGCGACTGCGTCTGCTTGTCGCAACGCCATCCCTGCGGCGGTACCAACTGCGACAACGCCGACACCGTGTTGCCTTCGATTACCAGGCTGGGGCCTTGCGCCGGTGCGGCGCCGACATTGCCCAACAGCACGCGGTAGGTGGCGTTGAAGGCGGTGCTCGGCAGGGCGCTCGGGCCGTCGAAACGTACCGCCAGGTCGCTGCGGGGTTGCGCCTGTACGGTCACGCTGGCCGCATCGGTGTCGTTGCCCGACTGCGGATCGGGAGTCTGCGAAGCCACCGATGCAGCCAGGGTCAACGTCCGTCCGGCCAACGCCGCACCCGCCTCCACCTGCGCTGAGAAGTTCTGAGCGTTACCGGCTGCCAGCGATGCAATGGTGCAGGTGACCACCGTCTGGGTGCCGGTCTGCGGCGGTTGGCAGACCCAGCCAGGTGCTGCGGTGACGCGTGGGCTCACGGCGGCATCGAACGCCAAGGCAACCGCAGCGAACGCCGCACTGTCGGGGCCGCGGTTTTCGACATCCACACTGAAGTCGATGCGCTCGCCTTCGACGACCTGATCACGCGCAGCAGTCACTGCCACGCCCAGGTCCGCATTGACTTGCTCGCGCATGCGCAACAGCACCACGGTGGGATCGTGGTCGGACAACCGCGTCGGTGTATTGGCATCGTTGCGCGCGGTGCCGGGGAAGTCGGCATTGATGCGTGCATGGCCCACCGACAACGACGCGATCTGCGGCGCGCGCATCAGCGCCTCGTTGGCCAGGATGTGATCCAGCGACTGCACGTTGCCGTCGAAGGCGTACGAGTAGCTCTGGTCGGGCGTGTTGAACCAGGTCAGGTCGGTGTAATCCGGGTTGACCAGATCGGCGCCATCGCCGCCCACCACGGTCTGCGCATCCGGCGCCGGTTTGCCGGTGACCGTGCCCATCGCATCCACGTAGCCGTCGTTGAATTCGAACGCGTTGAAGTCGCCCATGACCAGCACTTTTTCGTCGGGATTCAGTTGCTGACGGGTTTGCAGCAGGCGCGCCAGATACTCGGCCTGCGCCTGACGTTTGGCGCGGATGCGGGTGCCGGCGGCATCGTCGGTTTCGGCGCCGTTGAGCGAACGCTGGTGCACCACGATGGCGGTCAGCGGCAGCGTGCGGCCGTCGGCCTGATGCACGTTGGCGGTGAGCACCAGCGGCGGGCGGTCGTTGAGCAGGCTCACGCCGCCGCCCGGCTCGGTCCAGGTGGTGGTCTTGCCTTCCTGGGCGATCGAGAGCACTTCCACCCGCGGCACGCCGCCAGCGATGTCTGCGGTCTTGACCAGGAAGCCGACGTCGATGCCGCCGACGTCATTGCCTTCCTGCAGGTACGCCACGTACTTGGGATCCTGCTGGCCGGCGGCCACCGCATCGGCGTTGACGCGTGCGGCCAGGGTCTGCAGCACCCTGAGGTTTTCCACCTCCACCGTGCCCAAAATATCGGGTGTGTGCAGGTAGTTGCGGATCGCCAGCGAGGCCTTGTTGAGGCGGGCCTGGAAGGCGGCCGGCGTGAGCACCGGTTCGCCGATGGCCGGGTCGTTCTGGTCGTCGAAGAAGCGCTCCATGTTGTAGGTCGCCACGGCCACATCGTCGGCCTGCGGCATCGGTGCGGGGCGTGGTTGGTCGGCACCGTTGCAGCTCACCTGCGGGGTACGTTCCGGGTACAGCGTGTAGCGGCGGAAGCTGTAATCCAGCGGGCCGACCACATCGAGCACCTGGCAGCCGGAGGCCAGGTCCAGCCGCTCGGCGCCGACGCCGGCGCTGCCCACCGCGATCACTTCCGGATTGGTATTCCAGCGCGGCACGCCGGCAGGCGAGCCGGCCGGCAGCGGGTCGGGCAACTGCACGCCCGGCTCGCGGTAGGCGCGCGGCACGCCGGTGACCACGGCATGGAACACGCCATTGCTGGTCGCCGTGGCGTTGGTTTCGTTGACGCTGCCGCCGGTGGGGGTATTGACGGTGAGGCTGGCGGCGGCCACGCGCATGCCTTCCAGCGCTTCGAGTTGGTCGTAGGCACCGTTGGGGTTGGGGAAGTTCGCGCTCAACGCCACCGGCATCGGCAACGGGTTGCCGGTGGAATCGGCCAGCACGGTGACGCTGCCGCCGATCTCGGTCAGCGGTGGCTGGGTCGGGTCGGCGGTGGGCACGTATTCGATGACCGTGCCCTGCACGCGCACCCGGTTGCCGATGGCGGCCGCTTCCGGCGGTGCGCTGCCGGTGTAGACGTACACGCCTTCGGAGGTGGACGGGTCGGCGTCGGCTTCGCTATCGGGCGCCTGCAGGAAGAACCCGGCGCTGCGGCGTGCCGTCACGATGCCCGAGGTGGCCACTACCTGGCCCTCCAGCGGCGAACGTGCGCCCTTGCCCTGGATGGCGTGGATCGGCAGCAGACTGAAGTCGTCGTTGAGGATGGTGCCGGTAGCGCTCAGCGTGGCCGGCAGCGCGCCGGTGACCCCGCTGATCTGCACGCGGAAGCTTTCATCCGGCTCGGGCGTGGTGTCGCCCAGGACATCGACGGAGATGGTGGCGCTGCGTTCGCCAGCGGCGATGCGCAGGGTGGTGGCGGGCAGGGCGATGTAGTCGCTGCCGGCGGTGGCGGTGCCATCGACAGTGGCGGCGGTGAAGCTCACCCCGCCCGCACCGGCCGGCTGGCTCAGGCTCAGCGTGAACACGAAGCTGCGGGTGCCGCTGTTGCCTTCGGCCTGGCCGACATCGGCCAGCGTGGCGACCGGCTGGCCGCCGCCACTGCACAGGCGCGCGGGGCTGGCGGCATTGCGTGGGGCCGGCGCGCCGGTGGCGAAATCGGCCGCGTTGTTGTCGGTATCGGTGCAACCGTCGTTGCCGCGTAGCACGGCCAGGGTATTGCTGGGGGCCGGCGTGGGCGCATTGCCTTCGGCGCAGCTGGCCGTGCTGCCGTAGCCGACCAGGTCGGCATTGCCGGGGGGGCAGGTGCCGCTCAGCGCGGAGGCGCGATTGCTCAGCGCCACCTTGCCGGCGGTGCCGCTCATGGCCAGCGTGCCGGTGGCATCGGGTGTGGGCAGCGCCACGCTGCCGCCGCTGCCATCGGCCTGCTTGATCAGGTAATAGCCGCCTGCCGGGACAGTGCCCGCCAACGGGGTGACCTGCCAGCTGCTGCCGGCCGCGGAGGCGTACTGCACCGACCAGCCATCCAGGCTGACCGGGGTACTGCCGATGTTGTGCAGCTCGATGAAATCGCTGCGGAGGGTGGCGCCGCTATTGCCGCCACCGCCGTAGACCTGGCTGATGACGACCTGGGCATTGGCGTGGCCGGCAATGGCCAGCGCACACAAAAATACGGCTGCACGACGCTGCAACACATGCATGAGATGAGAGTCCCCTGATCCTTGAGACGTGAAACGCTCCCCTGGTCCGGCCACGTCCCTGGCCGGCAGCGCCGTTCGATTCTGCATGAATTTGCAGACCTAGGTTGACGATATGGTGACAGCGGCGCAGTGGCTGAGACCGCACCGCGCGCCTGCTGAGTGGTTCAGAGGTGAAAGAAGCGGGCCCGACGCTGGGACCTGGGTGGGCCACTGGTGCATGCGGATTTTCTACGAGGCACCTGCGCAGGTATCTCGCTGGCCCCGATCCCCTCAGGCAATCCCGCCGGGGCTGCAAGCAGCCAGGCAGGGCCGGCGATGGCGTGGCCGAATACGCTTCGCCATCTGCCATCTGCCATCTGCCATCTGCCAATCCCGAATCCCGAATCCCGAATCCCGAATCCCGAATCCCGAATCCCGAATCCCCGCCGCTGCGCTACCCTGCGTGGCCCGATCTTCAGCGCGATGCCATGCCCGTCGACAAGAACCTGCGTGACCTGGAACCCGGCATCCACACCGACCTGGAGGGGCGGCTGACCTACGGTGGCTATCTGCGGCTGGACCAACTGCTGTCCGCGCAGCAGCCGCTGTCCGAGCCGGCGCATCACGATGAAATGCTGTTCATCATCCAGCACCAGACCTCCGAGTTGTGGCTGAAGCTGCTGGCGCACGAGTTGCGCGCGGCCATCGTGCATCTGCAGCGCGATGAGGTCTGGCAATGCCGCAAGGTACTGGCGCGCAGCAAGCAGGTACTGCGGCAACTGACCGAGCAGTGGTCGGTGCTGGAAACGCTCACCCCCAGCGAATACATGGGGTTTCGCGATGTGCTGGGGCCTTCGTCGGGCTTCCAGTCGCTGCAATACCGCTATATCGAGTTCCTGCTCGGCAACAAGAATCCGCAAATGCTGCAGGTGTTCGCGTACGACCCGCAGGGCCAGGCGCGGCTGCGCGAGGCGTTGGAAGCGCCCAGCCTGTACGAGGAGTTCCTGCGCTATCTGGCGCGCTTCGGGCACGCAATTCCGCAGCAGTACCAGGCCCGCGACTGGACCGCCGCACACGTGGCCGACGACAGCCTGCGGCCGGTCTTCGAGCGCATCTACGAAAACACCGACCGCTACTGGCGCGAGTACGCGCTGTGCGAGGACCTGGTGGATGTGGAAACCCAGTTCCAGCTGTGGCGCTTCCGCCACATGCGCACGGTGATGCGGGTGATCGGCTTCAAGCGCGGCACCGGCGGCTCCAGCGGCGTCGGCTTCCTGCAGCAGGCGCTGGCACTGACGTTTTTCCCGGAACTGTTCGACGTGCGCACCTCGGTAGGCGTGGAAACTCGTTCATCCCAGGGCAATGCTGGTACGGCGGGTAGCTGAGCAACGCAGCGAAGCTGGGCCGGACTGGCTGGGGCAGGTGGCTTGGTCAGGCGAAATCAGCAAAGACAAGAAATCCGAACGCCAGAAGCAGGCACTGCAAGGAGCGAATTCCGCAAGGAGCTGCAGCGCACCCGCGTAGCCGTGCGCTCAAGCCCCTCTCCCTGCGGGAGAGGGGTTGGGGTGAGGGTACGGGCGTTATTCCAGGGATCAGCTAGTTGCTAACGGGGACATCTCCGCAAACGGCACCAATCCGCGAAATCGCACCCTCATGCGCCCTTCGGGCACCTTCTCCCAACGGGAGAAGGGAGGCGGTGCAGAGGTTCTTCCCACCCACCGCCATCAGGTCGCCGACTCCGGCGAATTTGACGCGTACATGACGTCTAAGTGATCCTCGCGCGTCGCCCGGGCTCGCCTCGGTGCACCCAGCCATCACTGAATACGCAAGGGACCTCTATGAGCGTTGACGCGACCGCGCCGACATCCGCCTCCAAACCGCCGCAGCCGCCGGCGCCCCCCGAGTTCCCCACGTTGCTCGGCCACCCGCGGCCGTTGTGGTTGCTGTTCATGACCGAATTCTGGGAACGCTTCGCGTTCTACGGCATTCGCTGGGCGCTGGTGTTGTACATCGTGGCGCAGTTCTTCAATGGCGATGCCCCCGGCCAGGCGCCGGCAGGGCGGACCTATGGCGCCTACCTGGCGCTGGTGTACGCGGCGGCGATCTTCGGCGGCTACGTGGCCGACCGCGTGCTCGGTTACCAGCGCTCGATCCTGGTCGGGGCCGCGGTCATGGCGACCGGCCTGTTCCTGATCGCCATTCCCGACCCCACCATGTTCGAGATCGGCCTGGCCACCGTGGTGGTCGGCAACGGCTTGTTCAAACCGAACATTTCCACCATGGTCGGCAAGCTGTACTCGGTGGCCGATCCGCGCCGCGACAGCGGCTTCACCATCTTCTACATGGGCATCAACCTGGGCGCGATGATCTCGCCGGTGTTGACCCAGTTGCTGGCCGAAAAGGTGTTCGGCACTGACGTCATGCCGTCCTACAAGATGGTGTTCATGGCTTCCGGCGTGGGCATGCTGATCAGCCTGGTGTGGTTCTGGTTCGGCCGCGTCCAGCTCAAGGGCATCGGCGCACCGGCGCCGAACGCGCAGGGCATGGGCCGTGTGCTGATGGTGCTGGTGGGCTGCCTGCTGGCGATTCCGGGCGTGTACTTCCTGCTCGCGGTCGGTGCGGATGTGTTGCAGATCGTGCTGACGGTGCTGTTCATCGGCCTGTCGGTGATGCTGCTGGTGGAAGGCATCCGCGAAGGCAAGGTGCAACGCGACAAGGTGATTGCGATGCTGATCATCTTCGCCTTCAACGTCTTGTTCTGGATGTTCTTCGAACAGGCCGGCAGCTCGTTCACCTTCCTGGCCGACAACATCGTCAACCGCAACTTCGGCAGCTGGACCTTCCCCACCGCGTGGTTCCAGTCGGTGAACTCCATCGCCATCATTGCGCTGGCACCGGTCATCGCCTGGATCTGGGTCAAGTCCGGCCGCTTCAATCCGTCGATCCCGCGCAAGTTCGGCCTGGGCCTGCTGTTCAACGGCCTGGCCTTCCTGCTGCTGATGTTTGCGCTGTCCAGCCTGGTCAACGACGCCGGCAAGATCCCGTTCTGGACCTTGTTCATGGTCTACGTCATCCAGTCGGTCGGCGAGCTGTGCCTGTCGCCGATCGGCCTGTCCATGGTGACCAAGCTGGCCCCGGTACGCCTGGTCGGTTTCGGCATGGGTGGCTGGTTTTTGTCCACCGGCATCGGCAACAACCTGTCGGGCATTTTCGCCGGCCATGTCAGCGGAAACGAAGGCATGAGCGTGTCCTCGGCGCTGGGTGGGTATACGTTCGGGTTCTGGGCGCTGGTGGGCGCCGGCGCGTTGCTGTTCCTGATCGCGCCGCTGATCAATAAATTGATGCATGGTGTGAAGTGAGGAGAACAGCGATGCCGATCAAGCCCCTTGTCTGTGGCCTGCTGCTGAGCGGTCTGTTGAGCGCCTGCGGGCAGACCAGCAGCCCGCAGGACGCGCCGAAGCCGTTGGATACCTCGATGCAGAAGCCGCCCAGCGCCGATCCCAGCCAGCCGGTGTCCTCGGGCAATACGCCGACCGCGGCCGACATCGCCGCGGCTGCCGCGCTCAACGCGCAATACGACCCCTCGCGCGATCCGGCCGCCGATCTGGAGACGGCCAAGGTCGAGGCCAAGCGCGGCGGCAAGCGCATCGTGCTCAACGTCGGCAATGCCGCCTGTGAGCCCTGCAAGGCGCTGGACGAGTTGATGGGCGGCGATGCCGAGCTGCGCAGCTTCCGCGACGCGCACTTCGTGGTGGTCAAGGTCAACCGCGATGCGGCCAACGAGAACGCCGCCTTCCTGTCGGCGTTCGCCCAGCTCAACGACGCCCCGTCGCTGCTGGTGCTGGATAGCGACGGCAAGCTGCTGACCACGCAGTCCGGCCCGGAGTTGCGCAAGGGCGAGGGCTTCGACCGCAAGAAGCTGTTCGACTTCCTCAAGCAGTGGGCGCCACCGCAGGCCTGATGCTGCGCGAACGCGTCAAACAAAAACCCCCGCACTGCTGCGGGGGGTTTTTGTTTTGCATCGTGCGATGGCTATCGCCTGGCGCGCACGCGGCCAGTCTTCTCTTTGACGAGCGCTGCCTTGGCCTGAGGTAATGAGGTCTTGCTGGCGACCGCAGCGCACACCGGCGCGTAACGTCTTACGGCGATGCGCGGCTGGCGAGCCAGCGAAGAGGCGCGACCGATCGCGCTGACAAGCTATCGAAATCGCGCCACTGCAGTGCCGCGGCACCGCATCGATGCCAGTGCTGCACCAGCGCCGTACGCCAGCATCGATTGCAACTGGATCAGATCCTGCGCGGCACCAAGGCACCGCGCGTTCGCTCCCAGCGTGCGCTGCTCAGTCCTTGCTGGCCATGCGCGGCAGCCCGTCCTTGGCCAGCCGGTCGATCAGCTTTTCCAGGACCTGCTGTTCTTCGGCGCTGAACACCGACATCAACCGTTGCTCCATCTCGTTGACCAGCGGCGCAACGGTCTCGTAGACCTGCCGCCCGGCCGGCGACAACGCCAGCATCGAGCGGCGCCGATCGTCGCCGTGGGTCTCGCGGCGGATGAAGCCGCGCTCCAGCAGGCGCGCCACGGCGCGGCTGACCGCGACCTTGTCCATCGCCGTGCGGTCGGAGACCTCACTGGCCGACGAACCCGGGTATAGCGCCAGGATCGTGATCACCCGCCACTCGGGAATCGCCATGCCGTAACGATCGCCGTATACCTTGGCGATGTTGCTGCTGATACGGTTGGACAGCACGCTCAGGCGATACGGCAGGAACTGCTCGAGGTTGAGCAGCACGGGATGTTGCGGCGGGTGGGGGCTGTCGAGATCGCTCATGTTGCACTGTGTCTTGATTTTGGTTTCATTTGCAACTACAAACCGAGGGTGGCCTGCGCATTCTCGCGGGTCTTCTGCTACTCCGCATAGCCCTGCGGCCCCCCCAAGCGTGGAGAAACGACGATGAGCGCACAACCGAACACCACTGCGACCCGCCCGGATCCTGGCATGCAGGTCACCACCTTCGACAATCCGATGGGCATCGACGGCTTCGAATTCGTCGAATTCGCCGCACCGGCCGGCCAGGGGGAGCAACTGCACGATTATTTCCGCAAGATGGGCTTCAGCGCGGTGCTGCGTCATCGCAGCCGCCCCATTACCGTCTATCGCCAGGGCGGGGTCAACTTCCTGCTCAACGAAGATCCCGATTCGTTCGCTGCCGATTTCGCCGCCGCGCACGGCCCCTGCGCCTGCGGCTTTGCCATCCGCTTCCGCACCCCGTCCGAGACCGTGCTGCAGACGGTGCTGGGCAACGGCGGCGAAGCCGTGCAGAACAAGCCCGACACCCGCGCGGTCCCGGCGCCGGTGGTCAAGGGGATCGGCGATTGCATGCTGTACCTGGTGGACCGTTATGGCGAGGCCGGCAGCATCTATGACGCCGATTTCGAGCCGATCGACGGTGCCGACCAGCACCCGGCCGGCTTCGGACTGACCTTCATCGACCACCTGACCCATAACCTGTATTTCGGCAACATGCAGCGCTGGTCGGACTATTACGAGCGCCTGTTCAACTTCCGCGAGATCCGCTATTTCGACATCAAGGGCGCCAAGACCGGCCTGGTGTCCAAGGCGATGACCGCGCCGGACGGCATCGTGCGCATCCCGCTCAACGAATCTTCCGACCCCAAGAGCCAGATCAACGAGTATCTGGATGCGTACCAGGGCGAAGGTATCCAGCACATCGCCTGTTTTACCGACGACATCTACACCAGCGTGGAAAAGATGCGCGCCGCCGGCGTGAGTTTCCTGGATACGCCGGACACGTATTTCGATGTGGTGGACCTGCGCATCCCCGCGCATGGCGAAGATGTCGAACGCCTGCGCCGCAACAAGATCCTGATCGACGCCGACCCCGATACCAAACAGCGCAAACTGCTGCAGATCTTCACCACCAACTGCATCGGCCCGATCTTCTTCGAGATCATCCAGCGCAAGGGAAACGAAGGCTTTGGCGAAGGCAATTTCCAGGCGCTGTTCGAAAGCATCGAGCGCGATCAGATGAAGCGTGGGGTGCTTTGAGGGCTGGGATTAGGGATTGGTGATTCGCTTAAGGCAAGATCTTGATGCGTCACTTCAGCGGGCCTTGGTTGTCTGACAAGAGAATCCGTAAGACCGCACGCGCTCAAAGCCCCTCTCCCCACGGGAGAGGGGTTGGGGTGAGGGTACGGTGGAGCGATGAAAATCAAACCGCCGTTACCCACTACCACACGTACCCATGCACGCGCATTACGTACAACGATGACCGATGCAGAGCGTGCAGTGTGGCGCTGTTTACGTAGCAAGCAGCTGCACGGTTTGAAGTTCCGGCGCCAGCATCCGATTCCGCCCTACATCGCAGATTTTTGTTGCATCGAAAGACGCTTGATCATCGAGTTGGACGGATCGCAGCACGATGCTTCTAGCGATCAGGCAAGGTCGCAGTGGCTTCAATCACAAGGATGGACAGTACTGCGCTTCTGGAACAATGATGTATTGCTTTCGCTGGATGCGGTGGTTGAGACGATCTGCAAGATGGTCGCTACGCCGTACCCTCACCCCAATCCCCTCTCCCGGTGGGAGAGGGGATTGAGTCGCCAGGCTTCAGCTCTTTTTCGGTAAGAGCGGCTTGATCCAACGCGATCCCAACCTTCTGCTGTCATGGAGGGCGGATCAACATCCGGACGCACCCATGCACAACGACCAGCGTTACATGACCGGCTTCGGCAATGAGTTCGCAACCGAGGCGGTGGCCGGCAGTCTACCGGTCGGCCAGAACTCACCGCAGCGTGTGGCGCACGGCCTGTATGCCGAGCAGCTATCCGGCACCGCGTTCACGGCGCCGCGTGGTCAAAATCGGCGCAGCTGGCTGTATCGCATTCGCCCTGCCGCCGTGCATGGCAGCTTCTCGCTGGTCGAGCAGTCGCACTTCCATAACGATTTCGGTGCGAGCCCGGTGCCGCCGGATCAGTTGCGCTGGAGCCCATTGCCACTGCCGTCGGTGCCCACCGATTTTGTCGACGGCCTCTACACCATGGCCGGCAATGGCGGGCCCGAAGCGATGTCCGGCGTTGGCGTGCATGTGTATGCGGCCAACGCCTCCATGCAGAATCGCTTCTTCTACGACGCCGACGGCGAGCTGCTGCTGGTGCCGCAGCAGGGCCGGCTGCGCGTGCATACCGAGCTGGGCGTGCTGGCGCTGGAACCGCAGCAGATTGGTGTGATTCCACGCGGCATGCGCTTTCGCGTCGAGTTGCTGGACGCCGCCGCGCGCGGCTATGTGTGCGAAAACTTTGGCGGCCTGCTGCGCCTGCCCGATCTGGGGCCGATCGGCGCCAATGGCCTGGCCAATCCGCGCGATTTCGAAACGCCGCATGCCGCCTTCGAACAACGCGAAGGCACGTTCGAACTGGTGGCCAAATTCCAGGGCCATCTCTGGCGTGCCGACATCGGTCACTCGCCGCTGGATGTCGTCGCCTGGCACGGCAATTACGCGCCCTATCGTTACGACCTGCGTCGCTTCAACACCATCGGCTCGATCAGTTTCGATCATCCCGATCCCAGCATCTTCACCGTGCTGACCTCGCCCAGCGACACGCACGGGACTGCGAACATGGATTTTGCGATCTTCCCGCCGCGTTGGCTGGTAGCACAGCACACCTTCCGCCCGCCGTGGTTCCATCGCAACGTCGCCAGCGAATTCATGGGCCTGGTGCATGGCGTCTACGATGCCAAGGCCGAAGGCTTCGCGCCCGGTGGCGCCTCGTTGCATAACTGCATGAGCGGGCACGGCCCGGATGCGGCCACCTTCGACAAGGCTTCACAGGCAGATCTCACGCGCCCGGACGTGATCGCCGACACCATGGCCTTCATGTTCGAAACGCGTGCGGTGTTGCGCCCTACGCAGCAGGCATTGAGCGCCGCCCATCGGCAAGCCGATTACCAGCAGTGCTGGTCCGGACTACGCGCTGCATTTCAACCGCCGATAACGGAAGACGCAACCTAGCGCGCAACCAAAATCTCGTAAGCAATTGTCAGTTGGTGCGGACGTTGCTCAGGCACAGAGTGCATGGCGTGGATGGCGGCTAGATACCTGTCCCGAGTACCAGCCGCCTGCGCCTGGCGGCCGAACAGCAGGGTGTCAGCTGCGCTCAAGCCAGACCGCAGCCGCGGTGCTGCAGCTGCGCTGTCTGCGCGTCGGCGCTGTGATTGCGATCGGTGCTGCCGGTGCGCGGGCTGCTGTCGTTGCGGTGATGCAGCGATCAGCTCCAGCCCTCGCTGCGTATTGAGCGACTCGGCAAGCGCCAGTCGGCGCGCGCTGGCCAAGACTGCCAGATCACGCGGCTTGCAATGTCTCCGGCAGCAGCTCGCCGATCCGTGCGCGGACGCGTTCGGCATAACTTGCCGACGTGATCTGCGGCAGGGCCTGCAACGCCTCGGCGATGGTCGTGCTGATCTGATCTTCGTCGCGCGCGGCGTGCAGTTGCCGATGCAGCGCAGCGGCGAGGGCATTGCGTTGCAACTGCAGGATATCGAGCAGGTACAGGCGTGCATTGGTCGCTGCGCGGCGGCGCAGGCGCTGCAGCTCTTCGTCGGTGGGCCCTGCGTCCGGCCGGGGCATACCTGCTTGGTCCACATCGGGCAGCGCGGCGGTGGCTGCCGTACTGCGCGTCTGACCCGCAGCGCCGCCCGCAGCGGTACCAAGATCCAGATACCCCATCGCGCACAGGCTATGCAGCAAGGCAGTGCCGTCGCCGCCCAGCAGCATGGCGAGCGTCGCCAGATCGCGCTGGCCGTCGGCCAGGATCAACGCGCGCCGTTGCAGCAGCGTCAGCGGGCTGCGGTGCGATTGCAGCGTGGTCAGGGCAAGCTCGGTCTTGCGTGGGATCATGGCGGCGGTCCTGCGAAGCCAACAGCGTGACGCCCGCCAATGAAGCGCCGATGACATGACTGCGACGGCGTGTCGCACGCTCTCCACATGGTCGCGATGGCAGCTGTGTACGCTGTAGCGCACGTCCAGGGAATGCACAGATGACATCCAGATTGTTGGGCCTGATGAGCGCATTGCTCGTAGTGACCGCCTGCAACCGCGCCGACCAATCGCCCGCGCCCGCCAGCGCCGACCACGCACCGGTTGCGGCCGCTGACGACCAACCGGCCGCCACCGTCCCACCGGCTACGGCGCCAGCTGGCACATTTCCACCGCACACACAGCCGGACCCCGCTGCGCTTGCGCGCATGGATGGCTATGGCGATCTGCGCTTCGGGATGGATGCCAGCCAGGCGCGGGCTGCCTGGGGTGGGGATTTGCGAGGCGAAGCGGCAACCGATGATGGCTGTTACCTGCTGCGCCCACAGTGGACCAGCGATGCGCGTCGCTTCGGCTTCATGTTCGAAGGCGGGCAGTTGGTGCGCTTCCAGACCAGCGAACGGAAGGAGACGGCGCCGGGCGGCGGCAAGGTCGGCATGAACCTGGCGCAGTTGCGTGCGTTGTACCCCGACGGCCTGACCGAGCAGCCGCATAAGTACATTCCAGGCGCGCTGACGCTGCGCCTGCCCGGCGCAGCCACGCAGACCGCGCTGGTGTTCGAGACCGATGCAGACGGTAAAGTCGCCAGCTGGCGCGTAGGCAAACCGCCGCAGGTGGATTACGTCGAAGGCTGCGGCTGAAATGCGGGGTGCAATGGTGGTGTCGTGTTGCGCAGGCGTTTGTATCCTGCGCTCGGGGAGGGTGGGTAATTCCTGCTGCGATACGACAGCTCGCTTCCACCTGAATCGGCCGCGCAATGGCTCGAGTGTCAGGCCGCGGCACGTGGACCAGCATGGACGTCACCCGATCGGCCCATGGGGCGCGCCGGTTAGCGATGGTGGGCTGTCAGAGAATCGCTCTGCGCAACGGTGGCGTTGCGCTGTGCATGATCGGTGAGTCGCGTCACGACGCGATTGCATGCCCATCTGCGGTTGCGAGCGCATGAAGTGAGCGCTCGTGAGTCGATGCGTCATGCGCTGACTACCGCGTCAGCTGGTCGCGCCGTTGAGAAGGTGCTGAGCAGGTGCGGAATCTGATCGTAAGCCATCCAGGCCGAGCAACAACGCCTTAGCCATCCTCCGACGCACGCCCCGGATGCTGCTTCTCGGTGTCTTCGTTCTCGCCAACATCGCCTTTGACCTGCGGCAACCCTTCCTGCTGCGCGTCGCCGTGGTTCGGCACTTCCGGGCGGTCTTCCATCATCAGCGACAGCGCCGCCTTGGCCATCAAGTGCGCGCTGATCGGTGCGGTGATGAACAGGAACACGGTGATCAGCAATTCGCGCGGTTGCGGGTCCACACCCAGAAACAGGTGGTAGCCCACCGAGGCCAGCAGCACGCAGCCCACGCCCAGCGTGCTCGCCTTGGTCGGTGCATGCAGGCGCTTGAAAAAATCCGACAGCTTCACCAGGCCAAAAGCGCCGATCAGGATGAAGAACGTGCCCGCCAGCAGCAAGGCGCTGAGCAGGTATTCGGTGAAGGCGATCATTCGACGATGCTCCGCCGCAGCACGTATTTGCTCAGCACCACGGTGCTGCCGAAGCCCAGCATCGCAATGACCAGGGCAGCCTCGAAATAGATCGGTGAATCCAGATACATGCCCAGCAGCATCAATTCGGCGATGGCGGTGACCGAGAGCGTATCCAGCGCCAGGATGCGGTCTGGCACGGTCGGCCCGCGCAGCAGCCGCCACAAGGCCATCAGGATGGCCAGGCCCACCGCATGCATGCAGATCACGATGGTCGATTCGATGAACATGTGGCCGGTCATGGAAAGATCTCCATCAGGGGCTTTTCGTAGCGGGTCTTGATCTCGGCAATCAAGGCCTCCGGATCGTCCAGATGCAGCACGTGCACCAGCAGATATTTACGGTCGTCCGACAGCGCGGCCGAGACGGTCCCCGGCGTCAGCGTGATCATGCTGGTCAACGCGGCGATGCCGTGAATGTTGGCGATATCCAGCGGTACCCAGATGAAGCCGGGATGGATACGCGATTCGGGTCCGAGCACCTGCGCAGCCACCTTGATGTTGGAGCGCACGATGTCGCCCGCGGCCACCAGCAGCATGCGCGGCACCGAGCGCAACGAGCCGATCTGTGCGAACTCGCGGTCCAGTCGCGCCGCGAAGATCGGCACCACCACGCCCAGCAGCATGCCCAAGACCCATTGCTGCGGGCCGAAGCTATCGCTGAGCAGCAGCCAGAAGACGAAGACCGTTACGCTCAGCGGCGGCGACGGGAATACGCGGCGACGCAGTGGCAGACGCGTGTTCATGGCTGCCTCCGTTGCGGCGTGGTGGCGCGTATCTGGTCCACATACGCGCCGGGGTCGCGCAACTGCGCAGCGGCCGCATCGGTGTAATGCATCAAGGGACCTGCGGCGCCGGTCATCGCAACCAACCCGCTTAGCAACAGCACCGTGGCGGCGGTCTCCACCGGACGCATGCGGCCACGTCGCGGCGGTTGCAGTTCCGGCGCATTTTCCGCCGCGGCCGGCACCCGCCAGAACAACCGCACGCCGGCGCGGGTGAGGCCGATCACGACCAGCAGGCTGCTGCCGAGCACCGCGCCCCACACCGGCCCGACCAGGCCCTGGGGCACGTGCTGCAGCAACGCCGCCTTGGCCAGAAAGCCGGGCAGCGGCGGCAACCCGGCCACCGCCACCGCGGCAATCATGAACATCGTGCCTGGAATGGCCCGCCCCGGCAGTGGCGCCACCACTTCCTTGCGGTCGCTGGCACTGCCGCGGCGGCGGCGGATCAGGTCCGACACCATGAACAACGCAGCGGCCACAAAGCTGCTGTGCGGCAGGTAATACAGCCCTGCGCCCAGTGCGCCGGCATCGTCCAGCGAAAACGCGATGAACAGGGTCGCTGCCGAAAACACCACCAGGTACGACACCATCACCCGCAGCCGCGATGCGGCCATCACCCCGAACGCGGCCATCAGCAGCGTCGCGATGCCCAGCCACAACAGCGCATGGCGACCGAAGCCGTGCAGCGCGCCGGCACCGGCGCCAAACCACAACGAGGACACCCGCAGCGTTGCATACAACCCTACCTTGGTCATGATGGCGAACAATGCGGCCACCGCCGCCGGTGCGCGCGAATAGGTTTCCGGCAGCCACAGATACAGCGGCAGCAATGCGGCCTTGCTGCAGAACACCAGCAGCAACAAGCCCAGCGTGGCCTTGGCCAACGGCACATCCTGCGCCGGCAGATCGGCAATGCGCTGCGACAGCTCGGCCATGTTGAGCGTGCCGAAGACACCGAACAGCAGGCCCAGCGCAATCAGGAACAACGTCGACGCGCAGACGTTGAACACCACGTAATGCAGGCCCACCCGCATCTGCAATCCGCGCCCACCGCTGAGCAGCAGGCCGTAGGAGGCGATGAGCATCACTTCGAAGAACACGAACAGGTTGAAGATGTCGCCGGTCAGGAACGCACCGTTCAAGCCCATCAGCTGGAACTGGAACAACGCATGAAAATGCGGTGCGCGCCGGTCCCAGCCTGCGCATGCATGCAGCAGGCACGCCGAACCCAGGATCAAGGTCGTCAACAGCATCCACGCCGACAAGCGGTCGCCCAGCAGCGCGATGCCGATGCGCGCCGGCCAGTCGCCGAGCAGATAGACCAGGATCTCGCCGTCGGCAGCGCGTGCGAACAAGGCGATGACCGCTGCGGCCAACAAGGCCATGCTGACCCAGGCCACGCTGCGCTGCACGCGTGGCCCATAGCGGCGGTGTTCGACAAATAACGACGCCGACGCGCCCAGCATCGGGATCAGGATGGGCAGGATCAGCAGATGGTTCATCGCCGGGCCTGCCGCGGATCCGTGCCGGTCGCGGCATCTTCGTGCGCATCCACGTGGTCGCTGCCGTTGTCGCTACGGCTGCGGATCGCCAGCACCAGGCTCACGGCCGTCATCGCAAACGCAATCACGATGGCGGTCAGCACCAAGGCCTGCGGGAGCGGGTCGCTGTGATGCATCAGCTCGGCCGGCACGCCGTCGCGCAACACCGGCGCCTGGCCGCTGCGCAAGCGCCCACCGGCAAAGATCAGCAGGTTGGTGGCGTACGACAGGAAGGTCATGCCCAGGATCACATCGAAGCTGCGCGCGCGCAGCAGCAGATAGATCGCCAATGCGGTGAGGACGCCGATCGCGCTTGCCACTGCCAATTCCATCAATGCTGCTCCGCGGTACGTGTCGAACGTTGGGTGGGGTCGATCTCGCCGCGCTGGGAACGGCGCGTACGCGAGGGTTTGATCGTGCCCATCATCGACAGCATCAACATCGCCGCACCGAACACCACCAGATACACGCCGATATCGAAGCCCAGTGCACTGGCCAGTTCCAGCTCGCCCAACAGCGGTAGCGGAATTTCCAGATGTCCACTGCTCAGGAACGGCAGCCCGAAGACCAGCGAGCCTGCGCCGCTGACCAGCGCGCACAACAAGCCGATGCCGATCAGGCGGATGTAGTCGAAACCAAAGCGCGACTCCACCGAGGCCGCCCCCTGAATCACGTACTGCATCAGCAATGGCACTGCCAGCACCAGCCCGGCAATGAAGCCACCGCCCGGCGCGTTGTGCCCACGCAGGAACAGGAACAGCGACACCGTGAGCGTAAGCGGGAACATGATCTGCGCCAGATCGGCCGGCACAGGCAACTTGATCGGCGGCCCCGGCATGGTGCGCTCCGGTGCCATGCGCGCGCGGCGCAACAAGGCGTGCACTACCAGCCCGGCAATGGCGAAGACGGTGATCTCGCCAAAGGTATCGAAGCCGCGAAAATCCACCAGGATCACGTTGACCACATTGCGCCCATACGCTTCGGGCAGGGCGCGTTGCAGCAGTTCGCCGGCGACCGAATGGCTGGGTTGCGTCATCAAGGTATACGCCAATGCCGCCAGACCCGCGCCGCCGACGATGGCGATGGCCGCATCGCGAATCTTGCGCAGCCGCGCACGTTCGGGCAACGAGCGCTCCGGCAGATAGTTCATCGCCAGCAGCATCAGCACCAGCGTGACCATTTCCACCAGCAACTGCGTCAGTGCCAGATCCGGCGCCGACAAGAACACGAACGTCAGGCTGACCGCCAGCCCGGTGCCGCCGAGCACCAGCACCGCCAGCAGGCGCTGCTTATACAGGAACAGGCTGCCCAGGGCGCATGCGATCATCAACAACCACACCATCCAACCCAGTGCCGGCATTGGCATGGGTGCAGGCCATTGCGGCAATGTACCGCCTTGCAGGAATGGCACCAGCGCCACCACGACGGCGCTTAGCACCAGCAGCATCAACATGCGCTGCAGGTTGCCGTTGGTGACCGCGTCGGTCATGCGTGCGGTGGCAGCGAACAGGGCACGTAAATTCCACTGGAACATCGCCTTGCCCGGCGAACGGTTCTGGATCGCGTACAGATCCAGCGTGCGACGCAGTGCGATGTACAACAACGCACCGCCGACGATGCCGGCAACGCTCATCGCCAACGGCAAATTGACGCCATGCCACAGCGCCAGGCTGTAGTCGGGCAGCCGGTCGCCCAGGATCGCGGTGGCACCGGCGCGCAGTACGGGCGCCACTGTCCACGCTGGCACGATGCCCACCGCCACACAGATGAGCACCAGCACCTCCACCGGAATCCGCATCCAGCGCGGTGGCTCGTGCGGCGTGGTGTCCAGCTCGCGCGGACCATCGCCGAAGAAGGTGTCGTGCACGAAGCGCAGGCTGTACGCCACGCCCAGCAGGCCGGCCAGCAACGCAGCCGTGCTGGCCAGGATGCGCATCAGTTGCGGCGCTTCGGTATCCAGGGCAACGGCGAAGAACATTTCCTTCGACAAGAAGCCGTTGAGCAGCGGAATACCGGCCATGGCCAGCGAGGCGATGATGGCCAATGCGCTGGTCACCGGCATCAACCGGCGCAGATTGCCCAGCTTGCGCATGTCGCGCGTGCCGGTCTCATGGTCGATGATGCCGGCGGCCATGAATAACGACGCTTTGAATACCGCGTGGTTGATGAGGTGGAACACGCCGGCCACCACCGCCATCGGCGTGGACAGGCCGAACAGCATCGTGATCAGGCCCAGGTGCGAAATGGTCGAGTACGCCAGCACGCCCTTGAGATCGTGCTGAAAGATGGCGTGCCAGGCGCCCAACAACACCGTGATCGCGCCGATGCTGGTCACCGTATAGAAAAACAGATCCGTGCCGGCCAGCGCCGGATGCAAGCGCGCCAGCAAAAATACGCCGGCCTTCACCATCGTGGCCGAATGCAGATACGCCGACACCGGCGTGGGCGCCGCCATTGCGTGCGGCAACCAGAAGTGGAACGGGAACTGCGCGCTCTTGGTGAAGATGCCCAGCAACACCAAGCCCAGCGCGTACGGATACAGCGGGCTGGCGCGGATCACATCGCCGGCGGCCAACACCGCATCCAGCTGAAAACTGCCGACGATGCGGCCGATCATCAACACGCCGCCCAATAAGGCCAAGCCGCCGCCGGCAGTCAGCACGAACGCCATGCGTGCGCCCTCGCGCGCGTCCTTGCGGTGCGACCAGAACCCGATCAACAGGAACGAGCTGATACTGGTGAGTTCCCAGAACACCATCAGCAATAGCAGGTTGCCGGCCAGCACCATGCCGAGCATTGCGCCCATGAACAGCAATAAATAAGCGAAAAAGCGCGACGCGCTATCGCGTGCGCTCAAGTAATAGTGCGCATACAGCACCACCAGCGCGCCGATGCCCAGCACCAGCAGCGCAAACATCCACGCCAGCCCATCGAGCCGCAACGAAAACATCAAGCCGATCTGCGGCAGCCACGCATGGTCGCTGGCAATCATCTCGCCGCGCAGCACCGCTGGCGTCAACAGCGCCAGCACCACCAGCCCGGCCAACGGCGCGGCCGCAGCCAACCACGCAGTGATCGAACGGGACGTGCGCCAGCGCAGCGCAGCGGCAGCGGCCATCACGAACGGCAGCGCCAGCAGAATTTCCAACGAGAAAGGCATGCAGGGAACACAAGATTCGCGAGCAGGCCAAAGAGCTTAACAAACCGTTGACTGACGCCCGCGTCAACGCCGCCGCGGCGTGCAGCCCGAAAGCAAGGCCGGATTGGCTGCACATCGCCGGGCCGCACTCGGTATGCTGCAGGTATTCATGCCTGTGTAGCTGCCCCGTGACTGCCGCCAATCCCGCTCCGTCCACCGCTGCATCTGCGCCGCGCGCCCTGGTCTTCGGTGGCAGCGGTCAGATCGGCGAACGTCTGCTGACCCGATTGTTGAGCCGCGGCTGGCAGGTGACGGCATGGTCGCGACAGCCGCGCGCGGCGCGTTCCGGGCTGGTCTGGCGGCAGGGCGATCTGGCCGTACCGGCAGCTGCCGGCGAGGCGTTCGAGGTGATCTTCAGCTGCGGTCCGCTCGACCACTTCGCACGCTGGTATGCCGAGAACCCGGTGGTAGCGCCGCGCATCGTCGCGTTCGGTTCCACCAGCGTTGAGGTCAAGGAACACTCCATCGATGCGGCCGAGCGCGACGTGGCCCAGCGTCTGGCCAATGCCGAACAGGCGCTGTTTTCCGCCGCTCTCGCGCGTGGGGCCAGTGCCACCGTGCTGCGCCCGACCCTGGTCTATGGCGCCGGACGCGACAAAACGCTAACCCAGATCGCCGGGCTGGCGCAGCGCACCGGTGCGTTCGTACTGCCGGCCAACGCGACTGGCCTGCGCCAGCCAGTGCATGTGGACGATCTGGCCAGCGCGGCTCTGGCGGTGGTTGGCCAGCCGGCCACCCAGCAGCGCAGTTATGCCGTGGGCGGCGGCGAAGTGCTGGCGTACACGCAGATGGTGGAGCGCGTACTGGAAGCGCTGCCACGGGCTGCACGTCTGTATCGGGTGCCGCCGAGCCTGTTCGGTCTTGCACTCACCGCAGCGCAACGCCTGGGCCGCCTGCGGGGCTTGAATGCCGCCGCGCTACAGCGCATGCGCGAGGACTTGGTGTTCGATCTGGAGCCGGCACGCCGCGATTTCGGCTACGCGCCGCGCGCATTTCGCCCACTGCCGGAAGAGCTCGGAATCGGCGAGTGATGCCTGGCTGGTCTGCCGGCCGCGCTTAGAGCGTGTTATGTCCTTTGAGGCGAGTGCGACGCGCCACAGGGCGCTTCCGGAGGGCTGGGCGCCGCGCGCATTTCGCCCACTGCCGGAAGAGCTCGGAATCGGCGAATGATGCCTGGCTGGTCTGCCGGCCGCGCTTAGAGCGTGTTATGTCCTTTGAGGCGAGTGCGACGCGCCACAGGGCGCTTCCGGAGGGCTGGCCGTCAGCGGCATGGCGCGGGCGTCGCGCGGCTTGCCTTGGCGACAGCCAAGGCAAGCCGCGCAGCACCCGCGCCGCACCGCTGGCGGCCAACGCATCTCATCTCAACGTGCATCACACGCTCTAGTAGCGCCAGCCCAGCTGGCGATATGCCTTGGCCAGCACCCAGATCGGCCCGATCAGCAGATAGGTCAGATCGGTCAGAAAGCTCGGTTTGCGGCCCTCGATCTTGTGGCCGACGAACTGTGCAATCCACGCCAACACGAACACTGTCAGCGCGGTGGTGAACAGGCCCCCGAGCCCGATGCGGCCTTCGATCAACCGGCACAGACAGCCGAAGAAGAAGAAGATCCCCAGCATCCCCAGCCCCAGCGGGCGCGACAGCCGGTTGTAGTACGACCACGCCGCAAACATCGACAGCGCGGCCCATACGCCGCTGCTGAACCAGCTGCCGCCGACCGGGATGCACCACAACAGCGCCACCACCGACCACAGGATTGCAGGCACCGCCAGCACGTGGATCTGCTGATTGGTCGCGTTTTGATGATCGTCGGAATAGCTGGCGAAATAGCGCTCGATCGGTCGCGCGGTCGTGGTGCTTTGGGTCATGTTCCCTCCCAGGAATGACCCAAGCATACGCGCGCGGATGGCGCCATGGCAGATGTGCCCCCCGCCACGCCTTGGTGGCATGACGAGGGACGCGCCCGTCAGTTCACCGAGACCGCGCTCCACGCCGCCGCTACCGCGCGGTATTGCGTGGACGTGCTGCCGTACAGATCGGTGGCCGCGCTCAGCGTGGCCCGACGGGCCGCCGCGTAGTTGGTGGACGAGGTCATGTACACCGTCAGTGCGCGATACCAGATACGGCTGGCCGCGGCGCGGCCGATCGCCGTGAGCGCCGTGGAGCCGCTGCAGACCAGACTGGTCGGGGTCAAATTGTAGCTAGTGCCCGAGCCGAACCCGCTCGGCACCACCGCCCCTTCGGCCAGCAGATAGTAGAAATGATTGGCCACGCCAGAGCTGTAGTGCACATTGAGCGAACCCAGGCTGCTGCTGTAGCAATCGGGCGATTTGCCATCCAGGCTTGGCTTGAACATGTAACGCAACGCCAGTGTCCCGGTGCTGTTGTTGGGAATGATCTTCTCGCCGATCAGATAATTGCCCGGCTCGGCACTGTTGGCAGCGGAGTATTCCACCATGGTGCCCATGATGTCGGACGTGGCCTCATTCAAACCGCCCGATTCGCCCGAGTAGGTCAGAGCGGCGGTCCGGCTGGTCACACCGTGGGTCATCTCGTGGCCGGCCACATCCACCGACACCAGCGGCGTGAACGTGCTGCCGTCGCCATCGCCGAAGGTCATGCAGAAACAGCTGTCCTGCCAGAAGGCGTTGTTGTAGCGGCTACCATAGTGCACCCGGCTTCGCGCACCGGCGCCGTCGTTTGCAATGCCTGTGCGCGAATGCGTAGTGCGGTAATAGTCCCAGGTCAACGCTACGCCATAATGCGCATCGACCGCTGCGGTGACCGTATCGCCGGTGGTGCCGCTACCCCAGGCATTGTCGGCATCGGTGACCAGCGTGCCATTGCCGGAGGTGCTGTTGCGCATGTTGTAGGTCGCACCGCTGCCGCGACTGAGATCGGTCAGTTCGTAGCTGGTGCTGCTGCAGCGCGTGGTGTTCACCGTCACGCTGCCCGCATACAACGAACGTCCTGTGCCAGCGGCGCTGGTGCCGCCGCTACAGGCGGTATGCACGGTATCCCAGGATTCGAGGATGCGCTGGGTCACCGCATCGACGATGTAATGCATCTCGGTCGGTGTCTGGTCGGGTTTGACGCCGCTGTAAATTGCCTCGTACACCAGGCGCGGCGCGCCTTGGCGTGCATACAGCGCCAGACTCGCACGCGGCGCGGCATCCTGCGCCACATCGAAGTGCGAACCGGCCACACGCAATGCGGTTGCCGCATCGATCCCCGGCAGCAGGCTCGGACGCACCGTAGTGTCCATGGTCTGGCTCAATTCACGCATCACGCCGCGACGCGAGTGCACGACCACGTCCCCACCGATCACCGGCAGACCCTGATAGGTGCGATCGAAACGCACATGTTCGGTGCCGTCGGCATCGACGATGCTGTCGCGTGCGATAAAGGCGTCGGCCGGCGCGCGATTGGCCAATGCCGATGCGTTGTTCCCCAATAACGATTGCGCGCGCGACACAGCGGCATTTGCCGACATATCCGCAGCGTTTGCGGCAGCAGAAAACGAGAGCGCGCAGCAGATTGCCGCGCCCAGGACATGGAATTGCATGACGACTCTCTCCAGAAAACGTGCAATGCAAAGACCGGCAGCCCCCCGACAGCCGGTCGCCGATGGCACCTTGGGTGCCGGCAGCTACGCTTGCACAGTCACTAACTGGACAGTAGTAAAAATTACGGATGTGTTGCGTTCTGTGCGCCCGGCCACTTTTCGCTGTGGCGCACATCGCAGAGGCGCAGCGGATGCATGGTGTTATTGGCCGCTGCGGCCAAGCATGCGCGCAATGCCTCGATTCTAGACGGCGTTGCGCCGCATCGTTGCGCCAGCGCGTTGGGGGGGCTGCGGTGCCCATCGCCGCACGCGCTTGCCGTTGAAAGACGATCAGATGGCGCAATGATGCCGTTCCGGCCACAGCGCATGTGGAAACAAAAACGCCGGCCAATGTCCTGGCCGGCGTCCTTTGATCTATCGCCGAAAGATCAGCGACCGCCCATCGCAACCTTCTGCTGTTCTTGCTGGGCCTGTTGCTGCTGCGACTGACCAGCCAGCAACTGTGCGCTGGTTTGCTCAAGTGTCGGGGCAGGTTGGTTCAGGTCCACCGCCGCACGGAAGCCCGGCGTGGTGCCCATGACGAACGCCTTGCCGTCCTGCACTGTCACGTTCTGCAACTTGTCCGCGCTGTCGATCCCATTCTGCTTCGCCTGCAGCGTGACATGTGCCGCGGTCTCGTTGGAGATCATGCTCGGCAGCTTGCTGCGGATTGCGTTATGTAGCGCGTGGTCGGGGTGCGATGCATCGTTGAGCGAAGGCCCTTTGGGCGCAGCAACCTGCGCCTCGCGGGTCTGCACCTGTTGCGCAGACAACGCTGCCCGCGTGTCGCGGCCAACAACACCGTCCTGCTGCAGCCCATGCTGCTTCTGGAACGCCATCACCGCCTCACGCGTGTTGTCGCCGAAACGGCCATCCTCGGCCAGTCGGTTGCCCTGCGCATCGCGCACGCCCAGACGGTTGAGGTCCTGCTGCAGCTTACCCACATCCTGACTGCTGTCGCCATGCCGCACGGCACCTGTGCCACTTGCCGATGCTGCCTGGGTGTGCCGCGCACCCGCTTGGTGTTGGTGACCCTGATTCCAGAAGTTCTCGGGGCTGGTCAACTTGCCGTTGGCGTCGCGCAATTGGTAATGCACATGCTGCGCATATTGGCTTGCGCTATTGGGTCCACGTCCCCCCATCGTGCCGATGGCATCGCCTGCCGACAGCGTTTGCCCTTCTTTGACCTTGACGCCATCCAGATGCAGGATCTCGTGCGAATTGCCTTGTGCATCGCGAATCTTGACGGTGCCGTAGCTTCCGCCGGCAAAGGTCACCGTTCCGGCGACGGGCGAATGCACGGTTGGATGCTGCAGATTGCGTCCTGTCTGACCGCCCTGATAATTGAAGTCGGTGCCGCCGTGGTCGCGCGCGCTGCGTTGCTCGCCGTAATGCCCGGTGACATGCGGCGCAGTGCCGCTCTGCGGCGGAAGCATGCGCTCCATGGTGGCCTGGAACGAATGCGCGTTCGAACCGGCATGCGGTGTTTGCGCCGGTGCCGAATGCTGCGCGGGCGCGACCGTCTGTCCGAGTTGACCGTGTTCGAGCTTGTGCATCACATCGGGCGTGAGGTCGCGCTGCCAGCGCGCGAAGCGGCTTTCGCGGTCGGCCAGTCCATTCGGCGGATCGCCGCCGTTGATCGCAACGCCTGCTGCATGCGCATCCTGCCTGGCCGCTTGCGGCACATTGTGCTGCCAGTACCAGGTTGCGATCCGCGACGCGTTTTCCGGTTGCGCGGCCAGTTCGGGGTGTGCGACCAGGTCGAGTTTCAACGCTTCGCCGGCCTCGCGATACTGATCCTTGCCGGTGAGCTGGATGTAGCCGCGACCACGGTAAAGATAACCATCGCCGGGCTCGTTGTTCCCCATACGCCCGCCATACATCAATTCGGCGAGTTTCTCAGGCTGGCCGCGCAATGCTTCCAGGCGCGCTTCTTCCAGCGCCTCTGGTCCTTCGCGCAGTGCAGAACGCACTTTCGAGCTCACTTGCGAGGAGCCGCGTGTATAGCGGAACCCTTCTTCCAGGCGATTGAGTCCGCCCGATTCGTGGCCTACCTGTGCCATGAAATTGGCCAATTCGTTTGGCCGGGTGATTCCCGCTGCATAGGCTGCCTGCAGCAGCCCAGTTTCGCGATCGGTTGCCATGGTGTAACTCCTCATTTCTCAGCAACATGAAAAAACGGACCCATCCTGTCCGCGCAAGCCATTACTTCCCTTTAATGTTGTTTCTGGGCTCCAGCCTCATCCAGCGCCGCAACTTTCTTGAGCGTGGCGGGGTCGAAGTCCTGGAACGTCACCGCACCGAAATCCTTGTCGGTCAATTCCAGGGTGTTGTGCTGTTCGGTCTCGGTATCGGAGAGATCGCGCACGACCTTATCCAGCAACCAGGTCTGCTTGTCTGCCGAATACTTGAACGTGAAGTCGTCGGCCCAGCGCTCGCGCGACCCGCCTGAGATGGAGATGGTGAATTGCCCTGGCTGTACGCGCGAAAACGCATACGGTTCGCCTGCCAGACCGCCGCAGCGAGCACAAGGCACGATGCGACTATTTTCAGCGGCCTTTTGCAGGCTGCCATCGGCGTTCTGGGTCAGCAGCAAGACGCGACGTGGCTGCCCTTCACCGAGCTTTTCGTTGCCGGTTGCCGGCGGAGAAATCACGACAAGCGCGTCCGAATGTCCGGCGCCAGTCAGGTCGCCGCGTTGGGTATCCAGCGCCTTCGATCCTGCTGGAACGAAGGAGTCAATCGTTGCCATGGGTACAGTCCCTTGTGTCGGTGTGGCAGGGGGTGACGCGGCCGGGCTGGGTGGTTGAGCCGCGGCCGCGGGTGCATTGGCCGGCGTTTCAGGCGCATCGGCTGCCTGCGGACCGTTACACGCAACAAGCGCTACCGCCAGTATGGGGATAAGCAGTCTGAAAGGGGGCACGGCCGTCTCCTGATTTGGGGTTTTTGCATGGCGCGGTGTTGCCCGCGCCGTTACAGCGACTGGTCGTCGACCTTGACCAAGGTCCAGCATGGGCGCTGGGCGAAGTGGTAGACCTGTTGATCGCCGCTGTCAGGTGTACGCACCAGCACCTGGCGACCGCCTGCGTCCTCGGACACCACGACTTCGCTGCCCGCGGAGCGGGCCACGTCCAGATTCGGGATAACCGGCCATTTGACGTCGGCCAGCGCAACCTCGCGAGTGACTGGCGCCGGTTCCGGCTGCGCATCCGGATCGATCCGGATCATGGTCAGCGGGTCGGCCGTGGCTTTCTCCTGGGCCGCGATGTCTGCACTGAAGCTTTTTAGAAATGCAGAGAAGTCGGCGGTCGGGCAGGTCGTCGCCGGAGCGGGCGTGGCCGACGCTGTAGCAGGAGTAGAGGCGGCAGGCGCGGCGCCCGCTGCCTCTGCTGTCGCCGCGGGTGCCGCGCCTGCTGGCTCTGCTTGCGGTTTACAGGCAACCAGCGCCAGGCTTAGTGCGAGGGCATGCAGAGATGTGCGTAAAAGGGCCAACGGATCCTCCTGATCGTATCGGGCGATGTGCGAGCGCGCCGGATGGTATCTGCGCGCTGCGTGCAAATGCGTGAAGGCTTGCGGGGCGAGAGTGCGGCGGGCCGGCCGGCACGCGGCAGGCCCGCACTCGGGGAGAGTGACCGCAGTGACGGTGGCCGACTGCTCAAACGGTTCCAAGGCCGGTGATTGTCGTCAATACAGGCCGGGTACCTCATCTCGACCCATCGCAGAAATCGTCATTCGGCGATGTATGGGCTGCCTGGAAATCGCCCGTTGGCGCGAGCAACTAAATTCCGTTCGAAAATACATCGAGTGCGTCCGCACTCACCCATCCTTGCGCGCAATTGCCGACGTATTGTCCTGGTGCTGCTGGGTGGCAGCTCTCGCCACTTGCACGCTTGATCTGCCTGTCGCCATAAGTTTTGCACAATGCGTTGTTCTTGCACCTTGCGATGGTGCTCGCTGGAATTGCGGCGACGTAGTAATACCGCGGGTTTTGTGCGGCGCGGCCGATCGCCTGGACGCAGACGAGCTGGCCTTGAGCAAGATTGGCTGTAGCTGTTGCGCTGCTGCCGGTGCTGGGCACAACGTTCAATAGATCTACTCCGTTCGCCTGGGCTACGCCGGCGAAAAATCCCGCAATCGGGCGAAAACTCCACATCGTGGAAATCACCACTGTCGACAGTGCCAGCTGTGCATCCGTTTGCAGTCGTTGCGTCCGTGCAGGTGACGCCAGTGGCCCGTATCAGCGCGGCAAGTCTGGCGTTGACCTGCAATGCTGCGGACGCGTTGTTTTTCGCAGGTGCTGGCGGTGCTGATGTGGGAACGGCGTGGGGTGCAGATTCGCCGGCAGTGCAGGCGCTCAGCGCGAGTGCTGGACCGGGAATGATTGCGCTGCGCAAGGCAGGCGACGCGCGGAACAAGTGGCCTAACTGGGTCATTGCGACCTGACTGGGCAAGAGAACACACCATCGCGGCGAGCGTGGTGGAAGTCAGTTAGATGCGGGTATGTGCAGTCGCCGTCATGAAGCTTCACGCCCAACCACCAACCTGGCCTTCAGTCGGTAGTCGAGAACTCGAGGCGCCGAGAATGTCGGCGCTCCGAGTCAAAGCGGCGTCTGCGTAGTGCGCCGCCTCGCCCCTTTTAATCGGGGCTACGCAATCAATCCACCGAAATACCCGCCAGCCGCTGCAGCGCTTCGGCATATTTCGCACGCGTGCGATCGATGACGTCGGCCGGCAGGCGCGGGCCGGGCGCGGTCTTGCCCCAGTCCAGGGTTTCCAGATAATCGCGCACGAACTGTTTGTCGTAGCTCGGCGGGCTGGTGCCCGGTTCGTATTGGTCGGCCGGCCAATAACGCGACGAATCCGGGGTCAGCATCTCGTCCATGATGTACAGCCGGCCGTCGGCATCGGTGCCGAATTCGAACTTGGTATCGGCCAGCAGGATGCCGCGTTCGGCGGCAAAATCGGCGGCGAAACGGTAGATGCGCAAGGTGGCATCGCGCACGCGTTCGGCCAGCTCGGCGCCGACCGTCTTGACCATTGCATCGAAGTCGATGTTTTCGTCGTGGTCGCCAACCGCTGCCTTGGTCGAAGGAGTGAAAATCGGCTCAGGCAGTTTCTCGGCCTGACGCAGGCCGTCGGGCAATTCGATCCCGCTGATCTTGCCGGTGCGCTGATAATCCTTCCAGCCGCTGCCGATCACATAGCCGCGTGCGATGGCTTCCACCGGCACCGGCTTGAGCTTGCGCGTGACCACAGCGCGTTTGGCGTACAACGCCGGATCTACGCCCTCGGGCAACACCTGCTCCACGCGGATGTCCACCAGGTGGTTGGGCATCAGGTGTTCGGTCTTGTGGAACCAGAAGTTGGACACCTGGCACAACATCTCGCCCTTGCCGGGAATCGGGTCGGGCAGCACCACGTCGAACGCGGACAGGCGGTCGGTGGCCACCATCAACAGATAATCGCCCGGGGGCGCATCCGCGGGCAGGCGGTCGCGGGGAATATCGAAGACATCGCGGACCTTGCCACGGTGACGCAACGGCAGGCCGGGCAGATCGGATTGCAACAGCGTGGTCGACACAGGCACTCCTAAGGACGTCGCTATGACGCTGTCCCCGGGACCCGGCGGGCCCGCGGGTAGGCAGCGGGCCGCGTAGTGTACGGCGCTTCGCCGCCTCCCGCAGAATTTATTGGAGCCCGCGCGGTGGGGCCTGTGCAGGAGTCGTCAGCCAGGCCGGGCGGGCGTTCGGGTAAGATCGCCAGCCCGCCTCCCGCCCCGATCGCCCCCATGTCCTGGTACGGAAAACTGCTCGGCGCATTGGCCGGCGCCTTGCTGTTTCGCGGGGCGCCGGTGGTGGGGCTGATGATCGGGCTGGCGATCGGCCACGCGGTCGACGCCGGTTGGTTCAAACGGCGCGCGGAAAATCCGTACGAAGCGCTGGGCCTGGAGCCGGACGCCACCACCGCCGAGATCGACCTGGCCTATCGCCGGCTGATGTCGCGCTACCACCCGGACAAGGTCGCCAACGCCGACCCGGAAGCCCGCCGCCAGGCCGAAAAGAAGGCCAGCCAGATCAACGCCGCCTACGACCGGATTCAACGGCTGCGCAAGCGCTAAACGAAGGCCGCGCGCCGAAACCGCTGCGTTAAGCAGTGCCAGGCGTCAGCGCAGAGCGCTGGTACATCGAAAGGCCTCACCCAATAAAAAACGCCTGATCATCACGATCAGGCGCCGCGGGCACGCACGCACCCGGCTCTCAGAACCTGTAGGTCGCGGTCAGGCGCACCGCATTTGTCGAAACATCGGTATCGGTCCGACGCAGGTCGGTACCGGCCGGATTGACGCGCAGGAAGGGGTTGGTGGCCGGCGCGGTGCCGGGCCCGACGCGCACGCGGGTGTCGTCGTCCTGCAGGCGGGTGAACAGATATTCCACGCCGACCGAGACCTTGTCGCTCAAGCGCCTTTGCAGGCTGATGCCGGCCTGGTAGCCATCGGCACTGTCGCCGCCACTGCTGGTGAAGCTGTTGGCGGTATTGCTGCTGGCGAAGCTGTGGTCGAATTCGCCACGCGCCACACCGGCGGTGATGTAGGCCAGGTAATCGCCCTGCGTGCCGAAGGCGTAGCCGATGCGGCCGCGCAACGCCGCAGTGCGGTTGAGCTGGCGGGTGAAGGTATAAAACGCGGGTGTCGTGCTGAAGGCGCTGACGCTGTCGCGGACATCGTTGCGGGTGTATTCGGCGACCACGCCATACACCCAGTTGCCGGCCTGCCAGTCGTAGCCCAGCCGTGCGCCGTATTCGGCACCGCCCTTGTCCTTGCTACAGCCACTGGCCGGAGTGCGCCCCGCCGCTGCGCCACCGCAGAAACCGGGCGAGAACGCATCGGCACCGGTCGCGGTGCCGACCTGGTCGCCGTCGCGGCCATCCAGATTGGTATCGAAGCCGAAGCGGCCACCGGAGACGCCGGCCGGATCGGCACCGCCGACGTTGGCACCGATGGACAAGCCGGACCAGTCGGCAGGACCGGATTGCGCCCAGGCCGAGGGGGCCAGGACGAGCAGGACGAGAGCGGCGGAAGCGAGCGGGGTGGGTTTCATGCGATCTCCTTGCATCTGGCGCGGCGCGCCGGTCAGGTACGTACGCGCTCGCGTCCGCTCTGGATGCACTTTGGCCGACACTGGGACGGAATTGCACAGCGGCAGAGCCATCGATGCAGCGGGCAGGTGCGCGATCGCGCACTGACTGCGAGCTGCCGGCCCAAGCGCCTGCGGTGATATCGGCGGCCTACCCGTGGCGCGTGCCCCAAGCGCCCGGCGGCATTCGGCTTTCCTCGCCGGGCCACGGTTGCGACAATGGCGCTCCTGCATTTTTCCGAGCTGCCCATGCAACCGACGGCGATCGCCCCGTCCATCCTGTCCGCCGATTTCGCCCGTCTGGGCGAGGAAGTGAACAACGTCCTCAAGGCTGGTGCCGACTGGGTGCACTTCGACGTGATGGACAACCACTACGTGCCCAACCTCACCATCGGCCCGATGGTGTGCCAGGCGCTACGCAAGCACGGCATCACCGCGCCGATCGACGTGCATCTGATGGTCGAGCCGGTGGACCGCATCGTGCCGGATTTCGCCGACGCCGGTGCCACCACCATCAGCTTCCACCCCGAAGCCAGCCGCCACGTGCACCGCACGATCCAGCTGATCAAGTCGCACGGCTGCCAGGCCGGGCTGGTGCTCAACCCGGCCACGCCGGTGGACATCCTGGACTGGGTGCTGCCCGAGCTGGACCTGGTATTGGTGATGTCGGTCAACCCGGGCTTCGGCGGGCAGGCCTTCATCCCGTCTGCGCTGGACAAGCTGCGCGCCATCCGCAGCAAGATCGACGCGACGGGCAAGCCGATCCGGCTGGAGATCGATGGCGGCGTCAAGGCCGACAACATCGGTGCGATTGCCGCCGCTGGCGCGGACACCTTCGTCGCCGGCTCGGCCATTTTCAATGCGCCCGACTATGCGCAAGTGATTGCGCAAATGCGCGCGGCGGTGGATGCGGTGCGATGAGCCGGCCCGCGCCACAGATCCGCAGCGCAACGCCTGCGGATGTGCCGCTGCTGCATGAACTCATCACCGCGCTGGCGGTGTATGAGCGCGAGCCGGATGCGGTCAAGGCCAGCCTGGAGGATGTGCGCGCCAGTCTGTTCGACGACGGCGCCACCGCGCACGCGCTGATCTGCGAGCAGGACGGTCAGGCGCTGGGATTTGCGGTGTATTTCTTCAACTATTCCACCTGGTTGGGCCGCAACGGCCTGTACCTGGAAGACCTGTTCGTGCGTCCGGAAGCGCGCGGCAAGGGCGCGGGCCTTGCGCTGTTGCGGCACTTGGCGCAGTTGGCCGTGCAGCGTGGCTGCGGGCGGTTCGAATGGTCGGTGCTGGACTGGAACCAGCCGGCCATCGACTTCTACAAGGCAGTCGGTGCGCGTCCGATGGACGGCTGGACCGTGTACCGGCTCGACGGCGAACGGCTGGCCGCGTTTGCTGCGGGCGGCTGAGCCGGGCGCGCCAGGACGTCAGGACCACGCAAAAGAAAGGCCGCTTCCGAGGAAGCGGCCTTCAAGAAAACTGGAGGCTGATCCTGCCTCCGCCCGTCGTCCCTGCTATGGCCTTCTACTCTCCGGGTTACCGATGACACCGCAATGACAGTGTGCCGGCGGCGCCTATTCACGATCTGCCCATTGGCCCGCTGCTAGCCTGCGGCCATTACCTTCACAGCATCGGCAGCGCGCATGGCCCCGTCCCACTGGCGTCTGATCCTCAACGGCAAGTCCACCGATAATCTGGACCTGCGTGAGGCAGTGGGAACGCTGCGCAAGCGCGGCATCCAGCTCGATGTGCGGGTCACCTGGGAAGACGGCGATGCCGAGCGCTACGTGGGCGAGGCAGTGGCCGATGGCGTGCATACGGTGGTGGCCGCCGGTGGCGACGGCACTCTGAGCGAAGTGGCGGCCGCCCTGGCGCATCACGAGGGCGATGCGGCCACGCTGCCGTCGCTGGGCCTGGTGCCGCTGGGCACCGCCAACGACTTCGCCACCGCCGCCACTCTGCCGATCGCCCCGCTGGAGGCGTTGACCTTGATCGCCGAGCGCGTCGCGCAGCCGGTCGACTTGCTGCGGATCGACGCCGACCACGGCCCGCACTGGTGCGCCAATGTGGCCAGCGGCGGCTTCGGCACCCAGGTCACCGTGGAAACCGACGAAGGCCTGAAGAAGATGCTCGGCGGTCTGGCCTATCTCATCACCGGCATGTCGCGGCTGGGCCGCATCGACCCGATCAGCGCCCGCTTCAGCGGCCCGGAGTTCAGCTGGGAAGGCGAATTCATCGCGCTCGGGCTGGGGAACGGGCGCCAGGCCGGTGGCGGCCAGGCGCTGTGCCCGGAGGCATTGATCGACGACGGCCTGCTGGATGTCACCATCGTCCCCGACCTTGACGGCGAAGTAGCCGCCACGCTCGGCACCCTGGTCACCGGCGGCAAACAGGCCGCGCTCGAACGGGTGGCCGTGCGTGCGCGCGTGCCGTGGCTGGACATCGTCTCCCAGCAACCGCTGACCTTGAACCTGGACGGCGAACCGGAAACCTCCCGGCGCTTCCGCATCGAATGCGTCCCGGCGCGGCTGCGGATGCATTTGCCGGGTGAGTGCCCTTTGCTTGGTGGGTGAGAATCGGGAATCGGGAATCGGGAATCGGAAAAGCGTGGCAGGCATTTCGGGTGAGCCAGGCAATCGCCTCGCTTTACGCCTCTTGATGTCCACGACGATAAGGCGCTGCTTGCGCGCTATTGGCGCGTGCCCTGGAGCGCCCGCGCTGCTGGCGCGGAGCGGGGCTGAGGTGAGGGTTCCTGCGCCGGCTCGCCTGCCGCCATCAGCCACCTTGCTCCGGAAAGCAGGCGCCGCAGGCGTCTGCACGGAGCGCGCCGCGCGGACTCTAAAGCGTGCGCACTGAGATCCGGCGCCCACCGGCCGGACGACATCAACCCGCTCGCCTGCGTGGCCTCAGCTGACCGCCATCCCGAAAAACACTCCAGCAACACCAGCCCACCTTCGCCGTTGTTGAACGGCGTTCGCCCGCGCCTGCTGCCCTGGGCCAGCAGTTGCGCTACAGTAGCCGCGTGTCCCGCCTGACGACTCCACGCTCCTTCTCTTCCGCTCGCCGCTGGTGGCGATGGTGGCCCGTTGCCGTCGTCCGCCCCGCCACAGAGTCCCGGAAGGAAAGTCGTCTTGATCACTGCAGAGCAGTTCCAGCGCCAGGCCGCTGAAGGTCACACCCGTATTCCCGTTGTCCGCGAAGTGTTGTCCGACCTGGACACGCCGCTCTCGGTCTACCTGAAGCTCGCCGACGGCGCCTATACCTATCTGTTCGAATCGGTCGAAGGCGGGGAGCGCTTCGGGCGCTACTCCATCATCGGCCTGCCGGCGCGGCGCGTGTACAGCTTTCGGGGCCACACGCTGGAGGTCAGCGAACACGGCGAAGTCGTCGAGACCCGGGAGGTCGCCGACCCGCTGGCCGAAGTCGATGCGTTGCGCGCCGAACATTCGGTGCCGCAGCTGGATGGGCTGCCCGGCTTCACCGGCGGGCTGGTCGGCTGGTTCGGTTTCGAGTGCATCCAATACATCGAGCCGCGCCTGGGGAGTGGCGACAAGCCCGACGAACTCGGCACGCCGGACATCCTGCTGATGCTCTCCGAAGAGCTGGCGGTGTTCGACAATCTCAAGGGCCGTCTGTACCTGATCGTGCATGCCGACCCGAGGCAGCCGCAGGCCTATGTGCGCGCCAATCGGCGCCTGGACGAGCTGGCGCATCGCCTGCGTCAGGGCGGCGCCGGTTACCCGCAGGCGCAGATTTCCGATGCGATCGACGAAGCGGACTTCCATTCCTCTTTTACCCGCGAGGAATATCACGCCGTGGTGCGCAAGGCGCAGGAATACGTGCGTGCCGGCGATATCTTCCAGGTAGTGCCATCGCAACGCTTGCGCGTGCCGTTCCGCGCGCGCCCGGTGGATGTGTATCGCGCGTTGCGTGCACTGAATCCGTCGCCGTACATGTATTTTCTCGATGTCGGCGGTACCCAGGTGGTTGGTTCGTCGCCGGAAATTCTGGCGCGCCTGCGCGATGGCGTGGTCACTGTGCGCCCGATCGCCGGCACCCGCCCGCGCGGCGCCACGCCCGAACTGGACAAGGCACTGGAAGCCGAACTGCTGGCCGACCCGAAGGAACGCGCCGAGCACGTGATGCTGATCGATCTGGGTCGCAACGATGTCGGCCGCGTGGCCGAACCGGGCACGGTCAAGGTCGGCGAGCAGTTCGTGATCGAACGCTATAGCCATGTCATGCACATCGTCAGCGAGGTGACCGGCACCCTGAAAGCCGGCCTGAATTATAGCGACGTGCTGCGCGCCACCTTCCCGGCCGGCACTGTCAGCGGCGCGCCGAAGATCCGCGCGCTGGAAATCATCCGCGAGCTGGAGCCGGTCAAACGCAACGTGTATTCCGGCGCGGTCGGCTATATCGGCTGGCATGGCGATGCCGATACCGCCATCGCCATCCGCACCGCCGTCATCCAGGACGGTTACCTGTATGTGCAGGCCGGCGGCGGCGTGGTCTACGACTCCGACCCCGACCTGGAGTGGCAGGAAACCATGAACAAGGGGCGTGCGCTGTTTCGCGCAGTTGCCCAGGCGGCGAAGGGCCTGTGATGGATGGGCAGGGTAGCGCTACGCGCATCAGCTTTCGCAACGACTACAGCGAAGGCGCGCATCCGCGGCTGTTGCAGGCGTTGGCGCAGGCCAGCGCCGAGCAGCATGCCGGCTATGGCACCGATCGGCACACAGCGCGTGCGGTTGCGTTGATCCGCACTGCAGTCGCGCAGCCGCAGGCCGACGTGCATCTGCTGGTCGGCGGCACGCAGACCAATCTGATTGCGATCAGCGCGTTCTTGCGCCCGCATCAGGCAGTCATCGCGGTGGACGCGGCGCATATCGCCACGCACGAGACCGGCGCCATCGAAGCGACCGGCCACAAGGTGCTCACCGTGCCGGCGCTGCACGACAAGCTGACGCCTGCGCTGATTCAGCCGGTGCTGGCTGTGCACAGCAACGAACACATGGTGCAGCCGCGTCTGGTCTACATTTCCAACAGCACCGAAAGCGGCACCATCTATACGCGTGCCGAACTCGATGCGTTGTCGCGGTTCTGTCGCGCGAACGATTTGCTGCTGTACCTGGATGGCGCGCGTCTGGGTGCGGCGCTGACCGCCGACGGCAACGATCTGGATCTGCCGGCCATTGCCACGCTGACCGACGCGTTCTATATCGGTGGCACCAAGAATGGTGCGTTGCTCGGCGAAGCGCTGGTCATCGTCAATCCCGCCCTGCAGGCGGATTTGCGTTATCTGATCAAGCAGCGCGGCGCGCTACTGGCCAAGGGCATGGTGGTTGGTGCGCAATTTGCGGCGTTGTTCGAAGACAGTCTGTTCTTCGAACTGGCCGCGCATGCCAATGCCATGGCGCAACGCTTGCGCGCCGGCCTGCTTGCGGCCGGCGCGCACTTCACCAGCGACTCGCCGACCAACCAGCAGTTCATCGCCGTCAGCGCGCAACACGCTGCGCAGCTCGTGCAACGCTACGACTTCGAGCGCTGGGAAGTGCGCACCGATGGCAGTCAGGTGATCCGCTTCGTGACCTCGTGGGCGACCACAGCCGCGTCGGTCGATCGGCTGTGTGCGGATGTTGCCGCACTTCATCGCGGCGTGTCGTAAGCATGCGCACCAGAGGGAGCGAAACAGATGAAGCAACTCGAACGCCGGAATTTTGCCCATCCCGGTTCGCTCGATGCTGGTCAGGTGTGGCAGTCACGCCGCGCCATCAGCGATCGCAGAGTCACCTGCAGCCGGCAGCCAGACCTTCACCCAAAACATCTATGCGGTCTTTCTGATCGCGCAATGAGTCCCCTGCCATGCTGCTGATGCTCGATAACTACGACAGCTTCACCTACAACCTCGTGCAGTACCTGCAGGCGCTGGGCGCCGAGGTCACGGTGGTGCGCAACGACGCCATGAGCGTCGACCAGATCGCCGCGCTCAGGCCCGAGCGCATCGTCATCTCGCCCGGTCCGTGTACGCCCAACGAGGCAGGCATCTCGCTGCAATTGATCGAGCAGCTGGGTCAGACCACACCGATCCTGGGCGTGTGCCTGGGCCATCAAAGCATCGGCCAGGTCTACGGTGGCGATGTGATCCGCGCCGGCAACATCATGCACGGCAAGACCTCGCCGATTCGTCATCAGGGCAAGGGCGTGTTCGCCGGTCTGCCGGACAGCTACGAGGCCACGCGCTATCACTCGCTGGTGGTGGACAAGACCACTTTGCCGGACGCACTGGAGGTCACCGCCTGGACCGAAAATCCGGATGGTTCGATGGAAGAGGTCATGGGCTTGCGCCATCGCCAGTTTCCGGTCGAAGGCGTGCAGTTCCATCCCGAATCGATCCTGACCCAGCACGGACATGCCTTGCTGAAAAACTTTTTGCAGCGTTGATAGTGATGCGTCGTCTGCGCCTCGGCGTGACCACCGTATCGCGCTGCGTCGCTACAACGCCAACGCAGAAGTGCAGTGGCACTCAACGTGCGCACCGTACCGCGCAACGTAACGTTACCGCTGCACCGCCTTCCATCGCATCCGGACCACGATGAGCACACCCGACGACAGCATTCACTTCTACGAGCCGAGGCAGGGTCACGGGCTGCCGCACGATCCGTTCAATGCCATCGTCGGCCCGCGTCCCATCGGCTGGATCGGCTCGCGCAGCGTCGAGGGCATTGCCAATCTGGCGCCGTACAGCTTTTTCAATGCATTCAACTACATTCCGCCGATCGTCGGCTTTGCCAGCATCGGTCGCAAGGACAGCGTGCGCAACATCGAAGCCACCGGCGAGTTCACCTGGAATCTGGCCACCCGGCCACTGGCGGAAGCAATGAACGCCAGCGCGGCGATGGTACCGGCGGAAGTCGATGAATTCGATCTGGCCGGCCTGCAGGTGGCGCCATCGCGCCTGATCGGTGCGCCACGGGTCGCTGCCAGTCCGGTCAGTTTCGAATGCCGGCTCAGCCAGCTGTTGCCACTGCAAACCGCTGCCGGGCACGCCATCGAGACCTGGTTGGTGCTGGGCGAAGTCGTCGGCGTGCACCTGGCCAGGTCGGCGCTGCACGAGGGCATCTACGACCCGGCTGCGGTGCAGACCATTCTGCGCGCGGGCGGGCCGGCCGATTACTACGAAGTGCAGCCGCAGGCGCGTTTTCGCATGACGCGTCCGGGCCAATGATCGCCGCAGCTGCAACGGCAGCCGCGCCGCTTGGTGCTTGCGCCTTCCTGCGCTGATCGCGCGCTGCAAGCTGCCTGCGTCTTCATCCATCACGTTCTGCCACGGTTGTTCCCATGCCCATCACTCCGCAAGAAGCCCTGCAACGCACCATCGAACACCGCGAAATCTTCCACGACGAAATGGTCGAGTTGATGCGGCAGATCATGCGCGGCGAGGTCTCCGACATGATGGTCGCGGCCATCCTCACCGGGCTACGGGTCAAGAAGGAAACCATCGGCGAAATTGCCGGCGCCGCCACGGTGATGCGCGAGTTCTCGCGCCGCGTGGACGTGGCCGATCGCCAGCACATGGTCGACATCGTCGGCACCGGCGGCGATGGTTCGCATACCTTCAACATCTCCACCTGCGCCATGTTCGTCGCCGCAGCCGGCGGTGCCAAGGTGGCCAAGCATGGCAATCGCAGCGTCTCGTCCAAATCCGGCAGTGCCGACGCACTGGAAGCATTGCGCGCAGTGATCGAGCTGCAGCCCGAGCAGGTTGCCAGCGCGTTGGCGCACACCGGCATCGGCTTTATGTATGCGCCAGTGCATCACCCGGCCATGAAGGTGGTGGCGCCGGTGCGACGCGAAATGGGTGTGCGCACCATCTTCAACATTCTTGGCCCGCTGACAAACCCGGCAGGCTCGCCGAACATCCTGATGGGCGTGTTCCATCCGGATCTGGTCGGCATCCAGGCGCGTGTGCTGCAGGAGCTTGGCGCCGAGCGCGCGCTGGTGGTGTGGGGGCGCGACGGCATGGATGAACTCTCGCTTGGCGCCGGCACCCTGGTCGGCGAACTGCGCGACGGCCAGGTACGCGAATACGAAGTGCACCCGGAAGATTTCGGCATCGCCATGTCGGCCAGCCGTAACCTCAAGGTGGCCGATGCTGCGCAATCGCGCGCGATGTTGCTGCAGGTATTGGACAACGTGCCCGGCCCCGCGCTGGATATCGTGGCGCTCAACGCCGGTGCTGCGTTGTACGTGGCCGGCGTCGCCGACAGCATTGCCGATGGCGTACTTCGGGCACGCGCGGTCATCGCCGACGGCTCGGCGCGCGCGCGCCTGGACGCCTATGTGGCCTACACCCGCCAGCTCGCCGTGCAGCCCTGAGCCATGCCGACAACCCCCACGCAGCAGCCATCGCCCGCCGGCATCCTCCAGTGCGGCCGTCTTGACCGATAATGCCCGCCCGCCAGGACCCGATACGATGAGCGACATCCTCAACACCATTCTTGCCCGCAAGGCCGATGAAGTCGCCGAGCGCAGTGCGCGCGTGCCGCTGGCCGAGTTGATTGCGCGCAGCGCCGACCTGCCGCTCACGCGCGGATTTGCAGCTGCCATGCAGGCCAGCATCGCCGCAGGCGACCCGGCCGTGATTGCCGAAGTGAAGAAGGCCAGCCCGTCCAAGGGTGTCATCCGGCCGGACTTCCAGCCGGCCGATATCGCGGTCAGCTACGAATTCGGTGGCGCGACGTGCTTGTCCGTGCTCACCGATGTGGATTTCTTCCAGGGATCCGATGCCTATCTGCGCCAGGCGCGCGACGCCTGCACGCTGCCGGTGCTGCGCAAGGATTTCACCGTCGACCCGTATCAGGTCTACGAAGCCCGCGTGCTCGGCGCCGACTGCATCCTGTTGATCGTCTCCGCGCTGGAAGACGCCCAACTGGCCGATCTATCGGGTCTTGCCATGCAGCTGGGCCTGGACGTGCTGGTGGAAGTGCACGATATCGACGAGCTCGAGCGTGCGGTGCAGGTGCCGGTGCCGTTGATCGGCATCAACAACCGCAACCTGCGCACCTTCGAAGTGACGCTGCAGACCACGTTGGACATGCGCTCCGCGGTGCCGCGCGATCGCGTGCTGGTCACCGAGAGCGGCATCGTCACCCAGGCCGATGTGCAACGGATGCGCAGTCACGATGTGAACGCGTTTCTGGTCGGCGAGACCTTCATGCGCGCGGCAGAACCCGGCGAGTCGCTGCGTCAGCTATTCTTCGCGCATGACTGAGTCGTATCCCGTCCCGCGCGAGGACGCACCGCTGGTGGTCTTCGACTTCGACCACACCTTGTACGACGGCGATTCCGGCAGTCATCTGTTTGCCTGGCTGATCAAGCGCAACCCGTTGCGCTTGCTGGTTGCGCTGTTGGCCTCGCCCATTCTCGGCCCGATGGTGGCGATGCTGCCAACCCGGCGGCGCGGCGTGTCCGGCTATGTGTGGATCGCCACGTTCGGCCTGCACCGCGCGCGCGAGTTCAACCGTTTCATCGACGCATACGTGCTCAAGCATGAAGCGCAGATCCGCCAGCGCCTGCTTCCGCATGCCTTGCAGGTCTTCACCCAACACCGCGCTGCCGGCGACCGTGTGGTGGTCGCCACCGGCGCACCGCCGGAGTTGGCGCGCGCCATTCTCGGCTTTGTGGCCCACCAGGACGTGCCGGTCATCGGTAGCCTGGTCGGCCCGCGCCTGGGCGCCGTCACCGCGCGACGTCACTGCCATAACGAAGAAAAGATGCGCATGCTGCGCGAGCGCGGCTACGCCGATATCGCCATCGCCTATTCGGACAGCACCGCAGATCTGCCGCTCTTGAAGGCCGCGCGCGCGCCGGTGGTGGTCAATCCCAAGGCCAATCGCGAAGCGCTGTTCCGCCAGGTGTTGCCGACAGGCACGCCCATCCTCAACTGGGGTTGCCGCGACCGTGGCGGCAAGGCCCTGTAGGCGAGCGCAACATTCAGGCAGCTAGGTCGTTTCGCGCGGAGCGACACGATTGCGCGGTCCAGCTTGCGACGGCGCATCTGTGCAGCGGATCGCACGGGCAGACCGATGCGAGCTGTATCGCAACGAATCTTCAGGATCGTGACGCAGTCGCGATGCAGATCGTGCGGCTCGACGGCTCGAAGACGCTCTTATAAGAGGTATCGCGCAAAAGTGCCGCTGCGGAGGTCATGAAACTGCCGATGTCGGCACCGTCGCAATCGAATCGATCGGTGCCGAACCCGGCATGCAGCCAGTGCACAAGGCACTGGCTGCACAGCGCCGTCAGCGGGTGCCGTACAGCACGACGGTCTTGCCGCGTGCGTGCAGCAGGCCGTCGGCCTGCAACTTCTTGAGCACGCGGCCAGCCATTTCGCGTGAGCACCCCACCAGGCGTGCAAGTTCCTGGCGCGAAACACGCAGCTGGGTGCCCTGCGGATGGCTCATCGCTTCGGGCTCTTTGGCCAGGTCGTGCAGCGTGCGCACGATGCGGTCGGTCACGTCGAGGAAGGCCAGGCGGCTGGCTTTCCTTGTGGTATCGAGCAGCCGTTTTGAAAGCTGAACACCGATCGCATACAGGATTTTCGGCGCATCCGGCGACAGGCTGGTCTGGAACAGCTGCTGCAGCCGCTCGTAGCTGATCTCGGCAAGCTCGCACTGGGTGCGGGTGCGCAGGATCACCTCGCGGGTGTCGGATTCGATGAATAGCCCCATCTCACCGACGAATTCGCCGCTACCGAAGTAGCCCAGCACCAGCTCACGGTCGTCATCTTCCTCGGCGATGATGCTTACCGAGCCGCTGATCACGTAGTAGAGGGTGCCGGCCGGGTCTCCTGGCCGGAACACATCGGTCCGGGTCGGATAGCGTCTTCGGTGGCTGTGCGCCAGGAAACGCTCGATGGTGCCCGCGTCCAGCGCCAGGGAGGGGGTAGCGTTACGTACCGTCGTAGTGACAACCGTCGTATTTCCTGGGCTCATGGTAGTTCCGCGTGTGATTCCTGAAGCTTAACGGCATGAGTCATGCAAGGTAAACCACTCTTAACATCGGCATTTCGTTGCTGGGATCTTTGGCTCATAATTGACTCCTTTCCCGCTTTCCATAAGGACAGACCGACGTGGTCAAGCCGTTGCCTCGTCTGAGGCTACAGGGGTTCAACAACCTCACCAAGGCGTTGAGCTTCAACATCTACGACGTCTGTTATGCGCGTACCGAAGAGGAGCGTCAGCGCTACATCGAGTATATCGATGAGCAATACGACGCCGATCGTCTGACGCAGATCCTGACCGATGTGGCCGAGATCATTGGTGCCAACATCCTCAATATCGCACGTCAGGACTACGATCCGCAGGGTGCATCGGTGACGATCCTGATCTCCGAAGAGCCGGTGATCGACAAGAAGCAGGCCGGCAAGGAATTGATCTCCGATGCCGTGGTTGCTCATATGGATAAGAGTCATATCACTGTCCATACATATCCGGAAACGCATCCGCAGGAAGGTATCGCCACGTTCCGCGCCGACATCGACGTCGCGACCTGCGGCGTGATTTCGCCGTTGAAGGCGCTCAACTACCTGATCGAGAGTCTGGAATCGGACATTGTGATCATGGATTACCGCGTGCGTGGCTTCACGCGCGATGTGAAGGGCAAGAAGCATTACATCGATCACAAGATCAACTCGATTCAGCAATTTCTCGCCAAGAACGTGAAGTCGCGCTACGAGATGTTCGACGTCAACGTCTACCAGGAAAATATCTTCCACACGAAGATGCACCTGAAGGACTTCGACCTGGATCAGTACCTGTTCGAAGAGCGCGCCAAGAACCTCTCGTTCAAGGAGCGCATGAAGATCGAAACGCTGCTCAAGCGCGAAATCGAAGAACTGTTTCACGGACGCAACCTGAGCGAATAAGCGCAGGAGCATCCAAACGCCACAAGGCGGGACGGCCCGCCACGCGATGACCTCGCGTTCCACAGCCGACGGCGGCCCAGTGTGCAAACACTGGGTCGCTTTTTTTTTGCCCATTTTTTCTGTGAGGAGTACTGCAATGCCCTGGATCCATCTGTTGCTGGCCGGCCTGTTCGAGATCGGCTTTGCCATGGGACTGAAATACAGCGACGGTTTCACTCGCCTGTGGCCGACCGTGCTGACAATCGGCCTTGCCGGCATCAGCCTGTGGTTTCTGACGCAGGCGCTGAAGACCATTCCGGTCGGCACCGGCTATGCGATCTGGACCGGTATCGGTGCCTTGGGCGTGACCATTGCCGGTATCGCGCTATTCGGCGATAGCGCCTCGTGGTCGCGATTGGCGTGCATCGGTCTGATCGTGGCCGGGGTGATCGGGCTGAAGCTGGTCGGGTAGTCAGTCCCCCAGCGTTTGCTGCGCAAATCCCGGGCTCCGACTTGGAGGCTGCCTATCGCCACGCCTTTGGCCGTAGCCGCCCCCGTAATGCGTGCACAGCCCCAACGTTTGCTGCGCAAACATTGGAACCCTGACTCAGAGGCTGCCTATCCCCACGCCTTTGGCGCGCCCCTTCAACAAGTAGGCTGTGCTTCAGTGGCGTGCCGGCAAGCAGTTGATTGCCGTGTCGGGTGTACTCGGGTGCGGGCTAGATTCTGGCGGCCGCCGGCCGCTGGTCGTCGATTCCCAATTCCCAATTCCCAACTAGAGGCGGTAGGCAACCGTCTTCATCAGCTTGGAGGCCAGGGCCATTGCGCTGGGGATCGGAGCCGGGAGCGGGCGGGCGCCGGCCTGCTCGGCCTGATCGGCGTGGCGGGCCTCGTCGATCTTCATCACGCGCAGGATGGCGCGGCTGCGTTGGTCGCTCTGGGGCAGGGTCTCCAGGTGCTCATCCAGGTGGGCTTCGACCTGACGTTCGGTCTCGACCACGAATCCCAGGCTCCAGTCGTCGCCGCGCAGCCCGGCCAGCGCGCCGAGCGCGTAGCTGCCGGCGTACCACACCGGGTTGAACAGGCTGGGACGGCTGTCCAGCTCGTGCAGGCGATCGGCGCACCAGGCCAGGTGGTCTGTCTCTTCCTGGGCAGCTTCCAGCAGGTGGTGCCGGGTGTGCGCGTCGCGGGCGACCGCGGCCTGGCCGAAATAAAGGCCTTGCGCGCACACCTCGCCAACATGGTTGATGCGCATCAGGCCGGCGGCATGGCGACGCTGCTCCGGGTCCAGGACGACGTCGGGCGTGTCGGCAGCGGGATTGGGGCGTTCGGCCGGCGGATTGCCGAAGACGGTGTCCAGCGCGCGCTGGGCTTCGACCAGCAGCCGGTCGAGCGGGCTATGCAGGCGGGTGGGGGAGATCTGGGTCATACGGCGATTCTGGCCCCGCTCCGCCGTGCTGCCAACCGCCATGGCGCAGGTGTCGCTGCAACTTGCGTCGCCGCCGAGCGTCCCGTACAATCCCGCCTCTTCTGTTTTGCCTTCACAACGCGTGGCAAAGTTCCAGTGGTCATCGGCCGCTGCAATCCGCCCGACCACTCAAGAGTTTTCTCATGACTACGTTCACCGCCAAGTCCGAGACCGTCCAGCGCGACTGGTATCTCGTTGACGCCGCCGGCAAGACGCTCGGCCGTCTGTCCACCGAACTGGCCCGTCGCCTGCGCGGCAAGCACAAGCCGGTTTACACCCCTCACGTCGATACTGGCGATTACCTGGTGGTGATCAACGCCGAGAAGATCGTCGTCACGGGCAACAAGCTGAAAGACAAGAAGTATCACCGCTTCACCGGCTACATCGGTAACTTGAAGACCGAGAGCCTGGAGCAGGCGCTGCAGCGCCACCCGGAGCGCGTGATCGAAATCGCCGTCAAGGGCATGCTGCCGAAGGGTCCACTGGGCCGCACCATGTACCGCAAGCTCAAGGTCTATTCGGGTGCCGAGCATCCGCACGCCGCCCAGCAGCCGCAAGTTCTGGATATCTAATCATGGCTATCACGCAAAACTACGGCACTGGCCGCCGCAAGTCCTCCACCGCTCGCGTGTTCCTGCGCAAGGGCACCGGCAACATCACCGTCAACGACCGTCCGCTGGACGAATTCTTTGGTCGTGAGACTGCGCGCATGATCGTGCGCCAGCCGCTGGAACTGACCAAGAACACCGAAAGCTTCGACATCATGGTCACCGCCTCCGGCGGCGGCACCACCGGCCAGGCCGGTGCGATCCGTCTGGGCATTGCCCGTGCGCTGGTCGAGTACGACGAAACCCTGAAGTCCGAGCTGCGCAAGGCTGGCTTCATGACTCGCGACGCTCGCGAAGTCGAGCGTAAGAAGGTCGGTCTGCACAAGGCCCGTCGCGCCACCCAGTTCTCCAAGCGCTGATCCATCGCGTTTGGCGCGTCCCGGGTCGCCGGGATGCCTGCTTCAAGAGCCCGGCCATGCCGGGCTCTTGTCGTTTTGGAATTCCGGTGAGTGGCGTGTGCGAGCGCGTGGCGAAGATGGCCCTGGAGACTGAGTGCGATCAGCATGAACGCAGGTGCGCGACGCGTTACCGCCGGACGCCGGGCAACGAAAAAGGCCCGATCTTTCGATCGGACCTTTTGTGTTTGGCTGCCCCGGATGGATTCGAACCACCGAATGCCTGAGTCAGAGTCAGGTGCCTTACCGCTTGGCGACGGGGCAATAAAACGTGTTGGTACAAAATTATTGCATGCCCGCGAGGGCGTGAATACCTTGGTGGCTATGGGTGGACTCGAACCACCGACCCCAGCATTATGAGTGCTGTGCTCTAACCGGCTGAGCTACATAGCCTAGGGAGCCGGCAATTCTCACGATGCGCCGTGCTGTTGTCAAGCATTTCGTTTTCAGCTTGTGAGCCGGGCGTCGCCGTGGCAGAGTCGGTGGCAGTAGATTTTCAGGAGTCCGCATCGTGATCGATCCGGACGGTTTCCGGCCAAACGTCGGCATTGTGCTGATGCGGCAGGACGGTCAGGTGTTCTGGGCGCGACGTGTGCGCAGGGACGGCTGGCAGTTCCCGCAAGGTGGCATGAACACCGATGAGACGCCCGTTGAAGCCATGTACCGCGAGTTGCGCGAAGAAACCGGGTTGTTGCCCGAGCATGTGGAATTGCTCGGCGCCACGCCTGGCTGGCTACGCTATCGGCTGCCCAGCCGGGCAGTGCGTCGCAATGAGCGGCAGGTGTGTATCGGGCAGAAGCAGGTCTGGTTCCTGCTGCAGTTCACCGGCGACGAATCCCATCTCAAGCTCGACCATACCGACACCCCGGAGTTCGACCACTGGCGCTGGGTGGATTTCTGGTATCCGGTCGAGCACGTGGTGATGTTCAAGCGCGGCGTCTATGCCCGCGCGTTGCGTCATCTGGCGCCGCTTGCGCAGAGCCTGGCCGGTCCGGCGGCAGTCGGTGCGATGCCCGAGCGTGCGCTGGAGGCGTGGTTGCCGGGCAGCAGCGCGGCAGGGCACGACAGCCCACGCAAGCGGCCACGCAAGCGCAACTGGGCTCGTGCGATGCGGATTAATAATGATTAACGGATGGAATTGACACCTATTCTCGTTTGCGGTGCAATCAGCGCCGGTCCTTTCCGGATCGCCAACACCCGACCGATACTGTGTACGTCTGCATCTGTAATGGGGTCACCGACCACCAGATCCGCGAAGCGGCCGAAAATGGCTGCGCCAGCCTTGCCGAACTGACCATGCGCACCGGGTGTGGGTCCAATTGCGGCTCGTGCCTGGAGATGGCGGGCGACCTGTTGAGCCAGGCACATGCCAACCGCGCATTGCCGTTGCCGCTCCTGGGGCTGGCTAGCGCTGCCTGAGGCAGGACGTCAGGGGCGGAGGGTTCCGACAACGCCTTCGAGATTTCCACGCGGTACCTGATGCCAGAGGTATCTTCCGACCCGCGCCGCGAATGCCCGTGGCATCCCTGCAGCGCTGGAGCTACCTGCAGCGAAGTGGTTGCTCGGTAATGACCGGCACAAGACTCCAGCCGGTACCAGCCTGATCCGCCATTGCAGCTGCCAGGCGCCTGGCAGCTCCTGCGACACACAGCGCGTCCCGCAACTGATCACGATTCGCGTTCCTTCATGCGCCGCGCCAACGCGCTAGAGTGCGGCCGGCTCACTCTCTCGGAGACATCGCATGAAGGGCGATACCAAGGTCATCGAGTACCTCAACAAGGTGCTCTACAACGAACTCACTGCGATCAACCAGTACTTCCTGCACGCCAAGATGCTGAAGAACTGGGGCCTGAAAGAACTGGCCGAGCATGAGTACAAGGAATCCATCGACGAGATGAAGCATGCGGACAAGCTGTCCGACCGCATTCTGTTTCTCGAAGGGCTGCCCAATTTCCAGGCCTTGGGCAAGCTGCGCATCGGCGAGAACCCGACCGAGATGTTCCGCTGCGATCTGACCCTGGAGCGCGAGGCGGTTGTCGTGCTGCGCGAGGCGGTGGCGTATGCGGAGACCGTCAAGGACTACGTGAGCCGCCAGTTGCTGGTGGACATCCTGGAGTCCGAAGAAGAGCACATCGACTGGCTGGAAACCCAACTGGACCTGGTGGCGCGCATCGGCGAGCCGAATTACCTGCTGACCAAGCTGGACGACTGACGCGCGTCTGGTCGGTGTTGTCTTTCATTTGGCGCTGGATTTACGGGTGCGCGGTACTTCTGCTGGTTGGTGTATCAGCGATTGTTTGCCGATGATCTGCTTCTACAGATTCTGTTGCCGGGTGAGAGTGCGTGGCTTCGCCCGTACCCTCACCCCACCCCTTTCCCGCAGGAGGGGGGGCTCTGGTGTCCTTCCGGGACCAGAGAGGCTCGAGCGTCCTTTCGGGTGAGAAGGCGTTGAGCATCAGAGCGATTTGAGCCTCGCGTTAACGGATGCAGGTGACGGTCCCAGGCGTCTGCCGCCGCTTCGACACACTGATGCGATTAGTGATTTGTCGTGCTGGCGTCGGCTTGCAGGCGGGCGACCTGGCCCAGCAGGGCGAGGCGGGCGCGGGCGTATTCGGCGATGACCAGGGCGACCATGACCGAGGGGCGTTCGATGGTGCCGGTGCGGGCGGCCAGTTCGATCCGCCGTGCCGCGTTGGACACGGCCTGCGCGCCGACGTTGGCGCTGGAGGACTTCAGCGTATGGGACAGATCGCGCAGCTGCATGCTGTCGCGGTTGGCGGCGGCCGCTTCCAGTTGTTCGATGATGAGCGGGGCGTCTTCCAGGAACAATTGCAGGATAGTGATTGTGTCCGCGCCCGCCACCTCGTACAGCTCGTCGATGACGCTGTTGTCCAGGATCGGCAGGGCGCGTGCCTGCGCGGCGGCGCTGGCGCTTTCGGGGTCATGGGTGGCCTGCCCGGCAGGGCTTGGGCCGGGCAGCAGCGCCTGACGCGGCAGCCAGCGTTGCAGACAGGCGTCGAGCTGTTCGCGTGCGACCGGCTTGGACAGATAGTCGTCCATGCCGGCGGCCAGGCAGCGCTCGCGGTCGCCGGCCATGGCGTTGGCGGTCATGGCCACGATCGGCACCGGGCGGCCGCCGCTTTCGGTTTCCATGGCGCGCCAGCGGCGAGTGGCGGCATAGCCATCCAGCACCGGCATCTGGCAATCCATGAAGACCATGTCGTAGCGGGTGGATTCCATCCGGGCCAGTGCGGCTTCGCCGTCGGTGGCGGTGTCTGCCTCGAAGCCAAGCACCGCCAGCAGCTTCTGCGCGACCAGCAGGTTCACCGGGTTGTCTTCGACCAGCAGGATGCGCACCTCGCGGGCGTTGGCCATCGGCGGCGGCAACGGCTCGGGGATCATCGCCGAAGCCAGCGTGGTGGCGTGGGCGGGCTTGGGTTCGGGCGGCAGTACCAGGGCGCGCAGGGTTTCGTCCGGGCTCAGGCGTGGCACCAGGGTGGCGTGATCCTGCAGTTCGGGCGGTACCGGTTCTTCGCCGTACAGCCAGATCAGCCGCGCGCTGCTGGCATTTTCCGGGCGCGCGAGCGCGCGGTGCACTGCGCGCGCGCTGTAGCGCAGCGTGTCGTGGTCGGCGATGACGCAGCGGAAGCCTTCGCCGTCGCTGTGCCGGCGCACGCGTTCGAGCGCTTCCTGAGTGGTTTCCATGAGCACGTGCGACACGCCCCAGCTGTCGAACAGGCGCTTGAGGCGTTGCGACAGGCGCGCATCGGAGCTGATCACCATCACCCGTGCGGCGTCGGCGCCGGTGGCCTGCTGGAGGTCGCCGATGACCTTGAGCAGCGGGATTTCGAACCAGAACGTGGAGCCGCGCCCGGGTTCGGATTCCACTCCGATGCGGCCGCCCATCAGGTCGATGATGCGTTTGCAGATCGCCAGGCCCAAGCCGGTGCCGCCGTACAGCCGCGTGGTGGAGGCGTCGGCTTGTGCGAAGGAGCGGAACAGGCGTGCCTGCTGGTCCGGGGCGATGCCGATCCCGGTGTCGCGCACCTGGAAGCGCAGCAGATGCTGGGCGCGCGTTTCGCCCAGGCGGCGCAGCTGGATGTCGACGCTGCCGCGTTCGGTGAACTTGATGGCGTTGCCGATCAGATTGCCCAGCACCTGGCGCAGGCGGATCGGGTCGCCGCGCACCAGCAGCCGTACCGACGGTTCGATATCCAGGCTCAGGCGCAGCTGGCGGCCTTCGGCGGTGCGCTGCAGCAACTGGATGACGCCGTCGAGCAGTTCGCGCAGATTGAAGGTGGTGATTTCCAGTTCGAGCTTGTTGGCCTCGAGCTTGGAGTAATCGAGGATGTCGTCGACGATGCGCAGCAGTTGCAGCGAGCTGCCGGTGGCGGTCTGCAGCATGTCGCGCTGATCAAGGCTGAGCTGGCCGCTGGAGATCAGCTCCAGCATCGGAATGATGCCGTTGAGCGGGGTGCGGATCTCGTGGCTCATGGTGGCCAGGAATTCGCCCTTGGCCAGAGTAGCGGCCTCGGCGGCCTGCTTGGCGCGCAACAGTTCCTGTTCGAGTTCGCCGTGGCGCCGCAGTTCCTGCTGCAAGCGTTCGCGGGCCAGGTCGGCTTCTTCAAGGCGCTGCGCCAACGCGTGCTGCGCATGAGCGGCACGGTGAGCGGCAAACGCGGCACACAGCCCGCAGACCACCGCCAGCGCTGCCGACACCGCGCTGACGGCGCGCCAGGGGCCTTGCAGCGAAGACCACTGCAGGCCTGCGCCGAGTGCGGTTGTCAGCGCGGCCAGCACTGCCAAGATGCTCCAGGCGCGAAGACCTGCTGCCCGCTCTCTCACTCAGAGCACCGCGCTTGTGAAGTCGAAGTCCAGTTCCTTGCCGACGGTCTGCACCAGGTTGCCCTGGATGAAATCCACGCCGCTCATCCACATCGCAGCCGCTGCCTGCGGATCTTCGATGCGTTGGCCGATGATCAGCAAACCGCGCTGGTGGGCGATGTCGATCACGCCGCGCAGTTCGTCGCGCACCGCCGCGTTGCCGTGCGCATCGGCGAAGCGGTTGGCCATGCGTACGAAGCTCAGCGGCAACTGGGCCAGCAGTGCGTTGGCTTCATCGCCGGGTTCGAACTGGCTGAGGCAGAACTGCACGCCGGCCGGCATCAACTTGGCGCAGAACTGCTGCACGGTGACGGCATGGATCAATGCATCGTCCAGGCGCAGATCCACGATCAGCGACTGGCCGGCCACGCCACGCTCGACCAGCGCCTTGAGCAGCCAGTCGGCGAAGGCATCGCGGGCGAGCGTGCGCGGCGATTGCGAGACGAACAGGCGCAGCGGCGGGCTGGCGTGCTGGTACAGGTGCAGCAGGCCCAGCGCGTGGTCCATGACCTGCTGGTCCAGATCGGCGATGCGCCCGGCGGCTTCTGCGGCAGGAATGACCTGGCCTGCCGAGAGCAAGGTGCCATCGGCCTGGCGCAGCCGCAGCAGCACCTGGTACTGCGCGGTGTCGCCGCCGGCCACGGCCACGATCGGCTGATAGGCCAGTTCCAGTTGACCTTCGACCAGCCGCAGTTGTTCCTGCTGTTCGGCCTGGCTGGGCGCCAGATAGGTCTGCACGCCGTCGCTGCGCAGGCGTGCCTGCAGCGCGGTGCGTTCGACCGCTTCCAGCGCGCTGCCGGTGTCGTCGAAGCCCAGGCCCAGCGGTGCGACGCCGATGGCGCAGCGCACATGCACGGATTCTTCTTCGCGCACCGGGAAGGCGTTGGCGGACAGCCGCTGGCGGATCTCCAGCGCCTGCTGTTCCAGGCTGGCTTCGGGCATGTCGACGGCCAGCAGCAGGAAGCTGTTGTCGTTCAGGCGCGCCAGCGGGTAGGGCTGGGCGGCGCTGGCCAGGCGGTGCCCGGCCTGGGTCATCAGGCGCTCGTAGGCGGCATAGCCGTAACGCTCGCGCAGGCCGAGCGCGCTGGCGATCTCGATGAAGAACAGACCGCCGGACTGCTTGCGCTCCAGCGCGTCGGCGAGCAGGTCCATCACGTGGCCGCGGGTGGGCAGGCCGGTTTCCGGATTGCTGCGCACGCTGACCTGTTCGCCGGCTTGCTGCAGCGCCTGTTGGCGTGCGCGGCGGATGCGGTTGGACACCGCAGCGATCAGGTGGCGCGGGCGGATCGGCTTGGTGAGGAAGTCGTCGGCGCCGCTGTCGAGCACTTCGAACTGGCGCTCCGGGTCCGGGTCGCCGGTCAGGAACACGATCGGCAGCAACTGCTGACCGGGCTGCTGGCGGATCAGCGTGGTCAGGCGGATGCCGTCCAGCTCGGGCATGTGCAGATCCATCAGGATCAGATCCGGGTGATAGTCCTGGATCGCCTGCGGCACGCTGGCGGCGGTCATCTCGACCTGCGCATGCATCCCGGCGCCGTGCAGCACGCTCTGCGCGAACAAGGCCTGCGAGCGGTCGTCTTCGACGATGAGGACGCGGTACGGCGCATCGGCGGCGACATTGTCCTCGCCATCGTGCGGCGCGGCGGGCGCTGCCGATGTGGGTGACGCCGTGGGCGCCGTTGCTGCGGCAACACGTGCGCTGCTGCTGGCCGCCACCGCGCGCGGCGTCGCCACGGCCGCGGCCGGGCTGGCCGCCGCTGCAGTGGCAGGCGCAGGAATGATCGCCGCGCTCACCGGCACAGCGGTGTCGGCCGGCGACGCAACCTCATCGGCCCAGCGACGCCAGTGGTCGGCCGGCGGGGTCTCGGCGCGAAGTGGACGATTACGCGTGGCGGTGTCGTCACGTGTGGTGGAAGAAACCGGATCTCGGGCGGCCATCGATACTCCCTACAGTCGCTGTGATTATGCGATGAACTTCACGGTAGCGGGGAGCTGCGTGCAGTCGGCGTGGCGGCAGGGCGTATCGGCGCAACCAGCCGACGCATGCCCCGCCACAGCAATCGCCAGACCCACCACACCACCAGCCCCGCCATCAGGCTGGAGCCCACCGCAAGACCCAGTGCCAGCCAGGGGTGCGCCAGTGCTAGTGCCAAGGCGGTGGTGGCGATGGTGTCTTCGGCCAGCGAGGCGATCCAGTTGCTGGCCGGTTCGGGCGAGGTGTTGAGCAGTGCGCGGGTGCCGGCCTTGAGCGTGTGGCTGGTCAGCGCCACGCCGGCACCGGCCGCCAGGGCGCCCGCGCCCAGGTCGCCATCGGGCGAGAGCGTCGCCGCGGCCAGGAAGGCGCCCGCTGGCACGCGGGCCAGCGTCTGCAGCAGGTCCCAGCCCGAATCCACGCCCGGAATCTTGTCGGCGAAGAATTCGGCCACTGCCAGCGCGCCGGAGGTGCCCAGGACCCACCACGACTGCGCCGGATGCAGCGCCGGCGGCAAATCGATCCAGCCCAGCAGGCCGGCCAGGCCGACGCCGAACACGGTGAGATAGACCCGGATGCCGGCCAGCCAGGCCAGCAGGATGCCGATCACGAACAGATGCGCTTCGCTCATGGCGTGGTTCCCTGCAAACAATTGCAGAACTATCGCAGAACTTTGGAATAACCGCCGATCCAGCGCCAGCGCGACGATCGTCTGGGCTCTGGCACACTACGCCGCCCATGATTGCGCCGGCCCGTCCGGACCCGATGCCCATGAGACCAGCCGCACGCGTGCAGATCGTCCAACGTGCCTCCGGGCATGGCCGTTCCAGTGGCCGCTGGTGGTGGCTGCTGGTTGCCATCGTATGGCTGGCTTCGCTGGGCGGGGTGTGGTGGATGGCCACGCGCACGGCTGCCCCGCGGCTGGTGAAGGCCGAGGCAGCGCTGCAGCAGGCGCAACGCAGCCAGGTCCAGCAACGTCGGCAGATCGAGCAGTTGCAGCAGCGCCAGGTCAATCTGGCGATGTCCGACAAGATCAGCCGCGCGGCCAACACCGAAGTGCAGGCCTCGCTGGCCGAGCGCGACGAGCAGATCGCCGCGCTGCGCGCCGATGTGGCCTTCTACGAGCGGCTGGTGGGCTCCACCGCACAGCGCAAGGGGCTCAACGCGCATTCGGTGCAATTCACCGCCGAAGCCGGCGGCACCTGGAGCTACAGCGTGGTGCTGACCCAGAACCTCAACCGCGGCGCAATCAGCCAGGGCCAGCTGCGCTTTGCGGTGGAAGGCGTGCGCGCCGGCAAGCTGGTGACGGTGAGCTGGAACGAGTTGCACCAGAAGCCCGACGCCGCCGGGCAACCGTACTCGTTCCGCTATTTCCAGCAGCTGGACGGTAGCGTGATCCTGCCGAAGGATTTCACCCCGCAACGTGTCAAAATCTCCCTGAGTGGCGATGGGGCGCCGGTCAGTCAGACATTCGATTGGAAAGTCGCCGGCAATGGCGCGGGGGAATAGCTCATGTTCGGAAACAAGTCCAACCGTGGTGCGCAGACCGTGGTCGATACCTTGATCGGGCCGCAGGTGGTCATCCGCGGCGACCTGACGTTCAGCGGCGGGCTGTATGTGGAAGGCCGCATCCTGGGCAAGGTGATTGCCGAAGACGGCGCCAGCGCCACCCTGACGGTGGCCGAGCAGGGCAGCATCGAAGGCGAAGTGCGTGCGCCGGTGGTGATCATCAACGGCCAGCTGACCGGCGATGTGCATGCGGCCGAGCGGGTCGAACTGGCCGCCAATGCGCGCGTGCAGGGCAACGTGCACTACCAGGTGGTGGAAATGAGCGCGGGCGCGCAGCTTACTGGGCGGCTGATCCATGCCGCCACGGCCGGCGCAACCGCGGCGCTGCCGGCGCCGGAACCCAGCCGTGCCGAACCGGTCACGGCGTTGCAGGCCGAAACCGCCGACGCCTGAGCGCGGCATGCGGTGAATGCCGCGGCATCCGATGCGGCGGCATGGCTTGAAGTGGTGCGCTCCGGCCCCCATGCTGGCGCCATGAGTACGCTCGTTTCGCTTCCTACTGCCGCCCCGGCGCCGGACTACCAGTCCATCGACCGGCCACTGAACTTTTCCGTGGCCGCTGCCGCCAAGGTGCGCGAGCTGATCCAGGAAGAAGGCAATGCCGACCTGGCATTGCGCGTGTACATCCAGGGCGGAGGGTGTTCCGGCTTCCAGTACGGCTTCGAGTTCGACGAGAACCGTGCCGAGGACGACCTGGCCGTGGCCACCGATGGCGTCACGCTGCTGGTGGATCCGCTGAGCCTGCAATACCTGATGGGCGCCGAGGTGGATTACACCGAGAGCCTGACCGGCGCGCAGTTCGTGATCCGCAATCCGAACGCAAAAACCACCTGCGGGTGCGGGAGCAGCTTCAGCGTCTGATTGCATCTGGGTAGATGCGGATTGTGCGACGCATCTGGGTGAACGCGGATTGCGGCGCGTAGCGCGTGCTTCTGCAGTGCATCTGCGTTGGTGACAGGGTGACTGCCGAACGTGAGATCGATCGCGGCTGAGTGGCGCGCTGGTCTCGCTCGATGTTGACCAGCTGGCGATGAGGTGGGCGCATTGCAGGTGACGGGACTGGCCTGTATGCCTGGCTTACCTCGCGGTGCGCGCTGTGATGAGGAAGGCGCATCGCTTGCTTCGCCGCTGCAGCTCGTCGGGCGACTGCCGACCGCCATCACGATGAGGCTGCCAACGCGAGCAGCGCAGTGCGCGAATGGCGGCGACTGGTCAGGCAGGCGTGTGAGTGCTTCCACGCTGAGCAATTCTGCGGCAATCCTTCAGTACGGTGACAGCGCTGCGCGCCACGTAGTGACACGTGAACAGCGATCCACGCGCCGCGTTGAAAGAGCCTGTGCCGCGCGCGGCGTTGCAGCGATTTTCAGCGCGACGACAGGAATGCAGCGCGTTGCTGGCTGTCGATGGCCAGGCACGCATCTGATTGCTTGGGTTGCGCCCGCAAGGCCGGCGACCTGCACGCGCGCGTGACGCGCCACGACGCTTTCTGCGCTGCAGGTTTCGCGGCGCGCGCGCCAGCTTCGTGCGTGCGCGATGGTGCATGGATCCAGAGGGCCATACTGCGTGCGTGCTTCCGCTGGCGCCACGATATGCGCGTTTTCTCCAGGCATTGCCGCTTGTCCACGTTGATCCACCGCGGTCATGTGTGACACCGTGCTGACACGTCTGCCATGCCTTGTGTCGATTCCAAGCCGTTGCGCAGTGACCACTCACGCTTCTTCCGCACCTCGATCGCACCGAGACCGATCTGGCGTTGGGTGATTGCTGCGCGTCTTCCGTCCTTCCCCAAGAGAGCATCACTTCATGTTGCAGATCAACTCCCGTTCGGCGTTTGGCCTGGCGGCCATGTTGGGCATCGCCAGCGCAGTGCTTGCACCCGGCGCGCAGGCCGCGCCCGCGCGCGGCGCCTTGATTACCAGCAATTTCCTGACCAGCTACACCCGTGATGCGATCGGCGCGATGCTGGCCTCCGAGCCGCAGGCCGAGCAGCCCAAATGCAACGTCCGTGTTGCCGAATTCACCTATGCAACCGTCGGTGTCGAAGGCGAACCTGCAACCGCATCTGGCGTGCTGCTGATTCCGGATGGCGAGCGGTGCGCCGGGCCGTATCCGTTACTCGGCTGGGGGCGTCCGACCGGAACGGTTCGCGCTGAGGAGCAGGCCAAGGACATCCGCGATGCCAAGGGCAACGACCCACTGGTCACGCGCCTGGCCAGCCAGGGGTATGTCGTGGTCAGCAGCGATTACCTGGGGTTTGGTCCGTCCAACTACCCTTATCACCCGTATTTGCACAGCGCGACCGAGGCGAGTGCGACCATCGATGCGATGCGCGCAGCGCGCAGTGTGTTGCAACGCTTGAACACACCGCTATCCGGCAAGGTGATGCTGTCGGGTTATTCGCAGGGCGGCCACACGGCGATGGCCACCCAGCGCGAGATAGAAGCGCATCTGTCCAAGGAATTCCATCTGGTGGCGAGCGCGCCGATCTCCGGACCGTACGCGCTGCAGCAGACGTTTTTGGACAGCTGGAGCGGCAGCAACGCGGTGGGCGAAAGCAGCTTCGGCATCATTCTGGGCAGCTATGCCATCGTCGCGATGCAGCACACGTACAAGAACATCTATCTGGAGCCCGGACAGGTGTTTCAAGACCCGTGGGCTGCCAAGGTGGAGCCCTTGTTCCCAGGCAAGCAGAGCCTGACCGATCTGTTTCTCGGCGACACCTTGCCAGGCATCGATCGACTCAAGGCGTATTTCCAGCCCGGCTTCTACCGCGACTTTGCCAGCAATCCCGCCAACCCGTTCCGCCAGGATCTGGCGCGCAACGATCTGCTGGCGTGGGCGCCGCAGACGCCGACGTTGCTGTGCGGTTCGTCCAACGATGCCACCATTCCGCTCAAGAACGCGCAGACCGCCATCGCCAGCTTCAAGCGGCGTGGCAGCAACCAGGTGGCGGTGGTGGATATCGGCACCGGCAACTCCAGCGACAACTCGGCCTTCGTCCATCTGTTGACGAACGAGCCGTGCATCGTGGCAGTGCGGCATCAGCTGTTGGACAAGCAGCGCTGACGCCGCGGTCGTTGCTCGACGCTGCCGAAGGGTTTGCAGGTGCAGGCGTCTCGAAGCCGGCACCTGCATGGCGCTTCACTGCAGCCGTTGCAATGCACTGCCATGACCACTGGCTCACGTGCGTGTCCTGACAGGGCCGCACCCGCGCGCTGTCCAGTGATAGGGCCGCGTGCCGCTTGGCGTGAACCGCATCCCGCGCCAGTGGCCAGCGCGAGCGGCGTCCGCGTCTGAACACGCACCGCAGGCGCGCTCGATAGAGTGGGTACGATGGTTGCAGGCGCTGCCGATTATCGGCAGGCTTGCGCCGATGTCAGAGTCTCTTTTTTCAGCTTCCGGTTTTGCCTTCACCCACGCGCCGCTCGATCGCGGCGATGTGCTGCGTGACGATCCCGACGCCCTGGCGCGTCTGTGGCCACAGGGCCGTGTGCTGTTGATCGACGCCAAGGGCACGGCGCTGGCCGATGCCGATGGCCAGCCGCTGTTGCTGGATGGCGCCGAACTGGGCGACGGGCCGGAGGCCGCGATCTTCCTGGGTCTGCGCGATGCGGTGGGCTGGTTCTGCCTGCCGGCCGACATCGTCGCGGTGCAGGCGCCGCAGCGGATCGATCTGCGCCAGGCCGCTGCCGACTGGCCTGCCGAGATCGCTACCGCCTTCGCCTATGCACGGGCGATGTTGCACTGGCAATCGCGCACGCGCTTTTGCGGCGTGTGCGGCGGTGCGATCGCGTTCCGGCGCGCCGGCTTCATCGCGCACTGCACGCAATGCCAGACCGAGCATTACCCACGCGTGGACCCGGCCATCATCGTGGCGGTCAGCGATGGCGCGCGTTTGCTGCTCGGCCGTCAGGCCAGTTGGGCGCCAGGACGTTATTCGGTGATTGCCGGGTTCGTCGAACCGGGCGAGTCGCTGGAGCAGACCGTAGTGCGCGAGGTGTACGAAGAAACCCGCGTGCATGTGCAGGACTGCCGCTACCTGGGCGCGCAGCCGTGGCCGTTCCCGGGGGCGCTGATGCTGGGGTTCACCGCGCGCGCCGCTGCGACCGAGGTGCCGCAGGTCACCGGGGAGCTGGAAGACGCGCGCTGGGTCAGCCATGCGCAGGTCAGCGCCGCGCTGGCCGGCGAGGGCGATATCGGGTTGCCGCCGCGCATTTCCATTGCGCGTGCGTTGATCGAGCACTGGCATCGTGCGCATGGCTGAGCCTGGCCGGCTTTTGCGGTGTTGCAGCGGCGCTCGCGTCCGCTCGGCTAGACTCGGCTGAGGAGGCCTGCCCATGTTCACCACCCTGGTTGCCGTCGTCGTCGCGCTCACGCTGGGCCATCTGGTACCGGCGCAGGTGGCCAGGCTGCGCAATTTCGCCTGGTTCGGCCAATGGCTGCGCCGGTTAGACAGTTACGCGGCCGGGCGCGGTGCGTGGCAAGGGCGCTATGGCGTACTGCTGGCCGTGCTACCGGCGCTGCTGGTGTTGCTGGTGCAGTGGCTGCTGGACGATGTCTGGCACGGTTTTCTGGGCTTGCTGTTCGGCGTGGCGGTGCTGGCCTGGACCTGGGGTCCGCGCGATCTGGATCGCGATGTGGAAGCGGTCATCGACGCCGACGAGCCGCGCACGCGGCGCGAAGCGGTTTCGCACCTGCAGGCCGCCGGCGGCAGCGTGCACGAAGACGCGCCGTCGCTGGTGGAAGCGGTGGTGGTCAACGGCCTGCGACGTTGGTTTGCGGTGCTGTGGTGGTTTCTGCTGCTGGGGCCGTTCGGCGCGGTGCTGTATCGGCTCACTGCCCTGGCGGTGGAAAGCCCGCTGGCCGTGTTGCTGCCGCCCCGCAATCTGGCTGGCGCGCGCTGGCTGCTGGCGGTGCTGGAATGGCCGGTGGCGCAGTTGATGACGATGTCGATGGCGCTGGTGGGTAACTTCGACACCGTGTTCCGCGCCTGGCGGCAGGCGCATGGCAACCGCTGGTCGCTGGAACCGCATTTTCTCGGCGCCGTTGCACGTGCCAGCGTCAGCGCCGAGCTGCGCGAGGAAGCGCACGACTACACCGATTCGGGCCTGGTGCCGGTCTGGCGCCGCCTGCCGGAAGTACGCGACGCGATGAGCCTGGTCTGGCGCGTGCTGCTGCTATGGTTGGTGGTGCTGGCGTTGTTGGTGATTGCGGGCTGGGTGCGGTAGCGCCGCGCGTGATGTCGGGCGAGAAGATGTGTAGCGCCGGGCCCTATGGAAACGTCGGCCCCTCGCGATTGTTGGCGGTCTAACCCGGCGCCAGCAAGGTAAACGGGTACCACGGCAGGTTTCTTGCGATCCAGTACGTCGGCAAGGCCCACAACCAGAACTTCGGTTCGGACATCACGGCCACCACCGGGGAGAACCAGCGCGCGCGCCAGCCGGCTTTCCAGGCGATCAGGCCGGGCAGGATGAACAGGCCGAGCACGGCGGCCGGATTCATCGCGAAGGCACCGGGCAGGTCGAAGTGCACCAGCGCATACAGTGCGCGGGTCATGCCGCAGCCGGGGCAGTAGCAGCCGGTGACGGCCCGAAAGACGCAAGGCGGGAACGGGCTGTTGCTCGCATTCGGATCGAAGCGATACAGCAACGACACGCCAAGGGCGGCCACGCTGGTGGCCGCCCCCAGTCCAAGCCAATGGCGTGGACGCAGTTCCATTACTGCATGTGCTGCAACTGCTGCATGTAGTCCATGTAGCCCTGCATGCCGCCGGTGGCCACCATGCCGATGTTGATCAGCAGGCCGATCGCGGCCAGCACGCTGGTCACGATGCACCAGGTCTTGGCGGTGTTGGAGGCGCGGCGTGCGCCGTCGATGTCGCCCTGGTTGAGCAGGCCGTTGACCTTGCTGGAAAACACGATCGCCACGATGCCGGAGATCAGGGCCGGGCAGCACAGGCAAAAGCCCAGCACGGTGGAAACGATCGCCCAGATCAGGTGATTCGGCACCGGGCCGGGCGCGGCGCTGGACGAGGGATGGATCGGCGGTGGCATGGCACTCATGGTGAAGCTCCTTGGGTGGTAAACAACAGCGAACTGATGGGTGAGTGGGGTCGATTATCGGGCGCCATGCACGGCGGTGATGCGCCCGTGTGCGCTGACGATGGCCGGATGGCCCTCATGCGAGGTTTGGCGCGAGCGGCGAGCCGCGTGTCGGTAGCGGTAGCGGCGCTGCGCGGTGCCGGATATCTGCCCGCGCCAGCGGACCTGGCGCTCCACGCCTGCGCCGCGAGCGAAAACGCAGCGGCATGCCCATCGCTGCCGGCACAGCCAGCCGCTGCAATGCGCGACACCCGCCGATCAGGGCAGACGCCTCAGGCGCGATGATGTTGAGCACAACGACGTCCCCCGGTACGGCCGGCCGCGTCCGCCTGGCGGCTGCGACGGCAAAGCGTGCAATGGCGCACAGGCTACTCGCGGCGCGCCATGGACGCAAAGCCTGCATCCGCCGGGCTCAGGGCTGATCCTGCCGCAGCGTGCGCACTTGTTGTTCGAGCAGCGCGGCGCTGGCCTGATCGCCGGCGACCGCTGCCCCTGCCACCACGTCGATCTGCGCGCGCATCCGCCGCGGCACCCGCATGCGGCCCAGGCGCGTGTCGCGCCGGCTCCACATGCTCGACCACATGCCGCGCAGCGCCATCGGAATGACCGGCACGTTGCGGCGCTGCAGAATCTTTTCCACGCCGGACTTGAAGGGTGCGATGTCGCCATCCTTGGTCAATGCGCCCTCGGGGAAGATGCACACCAGCTCGCCATCGGCCAATGCGGCATCGATGCGGTCGAAGGCCTGTTGCATCAATGCGGGGTCTTCGCGCGCGCCGGCGATCGGGATGGCCTTGGCGGTGCGGAAGATCCAGCGCATCACCGGGATGCGGAAGATCTTGTAGTACATGACAAAGCGCACCGGGCGCGGAATCACCGCCGACAGGATCAGCGCGTCCATGTAGCTGACATGGTTGCACACCAGCAGGGCGGCGCCCTCGTCGGGCACATGCGTGTCGATAGCGCGCGCGCGCAGGCGGTACAACACGCTCACCAGCACCCAGCTGAGAAAGCGCATCAGGAACTCGGGCACCAGGGTGAAGATCCACAGCGCCACCAGCGTGTTGGCGATTGCCAGTGCCAGGAACACTTGCGGAATGCTCAAGCCCGGCAGCGGAATCCGTACCCCGAACAGCACCACGTGCGGCAACTGCAGCGCGATGCCGATCACCGCCGCGGCCACGATGAACAACGCGTTCTGGATATTGAGCCCGGCGATCACGCGCGACAGCTCGGCCTTGGGTGTGCGGCTCTGGATCAGCGCAAACAACGGCACCACGAACAGGCCGGTGAACAGGCCGATGCCGACCAGATCGATGATCAGCCGCACACTGCCGGGCTGCTGCACGAACTGGCCGATCGACAGGCCGGTGACCGGCGCTGCGCCAGGCCGGGCGAAGTACAGGTCCAGCAGGAAGGCGCTGATGCCGAACGCGCCCAGCGGCACCAGGCCGATTTCCACGGTGCGGCCGGACAGCCGTTCGCACAGCAGCGAGCCTGCGCCGGTGCCGATCGAAAACAGCGCCAGCGCGAACACGTACAGATCCTGCTGTCCGCCCAGGTTGAGTTGGGCATAGGTGGGCAACTGCGCGGTCAGCACGGTGCCGATGAACCAGAACCACGACACGCCCAGCACCGCGTTGCGCACCGCCAACGTGCGTCGGGTCAGGCGCATGATGGCGCGCGATTCGGGAATGGGGTTCCAGTTGATCTTCAGCTCGGGCGCGCCGGCATCCACGCGCGGTACCAGCCGCGCCACCAGGTTGCCGGTCCCCGCAATCGCAATCACCGCGGTGGCGGCAGCCTCCGGCCCATGACTGCCGGCGATCTGGAAGATCAGCCCGCCGAAGATCATGCCGCACAGGATCGAAATCGAGGTGCCCATTTCGACCAGGCCGTTACCGCCGGTGAGCTCTTCCGGCTTCAGCACCGAGGGCAGGATCGAATATTTCACTGGCCCGAACAGCGTGGACTGCAGGCCGGTGCAGAACAGCGCAATCAGCAGGATCACCATGTTCTCGGTGATGAAGCCCACCGCGGCCAGCGACATGATCGCAATCTCCATCGTGGTGGTGATCACGATGAGCTTCTGCTTTTCCAGCTTCTCGGCGATCTGCCCGGCCAGCGCGGAGAACAGGAAGTACGGCAGGATGAACAGTGCCGGCGCCAGGTTCGTATACAGCGTGCGCTGGGCGGCATCGATGCCGAGATAGAACAGCAGGCCGATGATGGCCTGCCGATAGACGTTGTCGTTGAACGCGCCCAGCGCCTGGACAGCGAAGAACGGCAAGAAGCGGCGCTGCCTGAGCAGGGCGAACTGGCTGTGACCGGACATGCAGTTTCCTTTGCGAACGCGCGCAGCCTAGCAGGCTTCCATGGCGTGCTGGTGGATGGCGGTTGCGCTCAGCGGCTTCTCTGTGCCGGTGGCCTGCGTTGCGCGAGTTGGGCGCGCAGCAAGGCCACGAAGGCGCGTGCGGCCGGGCTGGGGTCGGGCCGCCACACCGCATAGGTCAGAAAGCGGTAGCGCTCCTTCAAGGCCACCGTGATCACGCCGCGCATGGCGCCGGCCATGGTCTGCGGGACGATGCCTACGCCCAGGTTGGCAGCGACCAGTTCGCGCACCAGATCGGCATGGGTGACTTCGTACTGCTGGCGCTGCCGCAGGCCGGACTGGGCGAAGGCGGCATCGATGATGCCGCGCACGCCGGCGCCGGGAACCAGCCCGGCCATCGGTTCGTCGTCCAGCTCGGCCAGCGCCACCCGCTTGCGCGCGGCAAGGCGGTGGCCGGGGGCCACGATCAAGGCCAGCGCCTCTTCATGCAGCAGCAGGCGCTGCGCCGGCACCGCAAGCTGCGGGCCGACACCGACCAGGGCGACATCCAGCCGGCCTTCGCCCAGATCGTGCAGCAACGCCTCGCTCATGGCAGTGCGCAGATGCACGTCCACCCGCGCATGCGCGCTGCGGAACTGATGCAGCAAGGCCGGTAGTTGCACGGTGGTGAGCGAGGAAATCTGCCCCAACGCCAACCGCCCGCGCACGGTGCCCAGGGCCTGCGCCATTTCCTCGTGCAGGCGCTCGGCAGCGCGCAGGGTCTGGCGGGCGTTGTGCAGGAACACCTCGCCGGCGGCGGTGGGCCGCACCCGGCGGGTGCCGCGTTCGAACAGGCGTGCACCGAAGGTCTCTTCGATCTTGGCGACCTGGTGGCTGAGCGCCGACTGCACGGTGTTGCAGCGGCGCGCAGCGGCGGTGAAACCGCCTTCTTCGGCCACGGCCACGGCAAATTCCAGTTGGCGCAAGGTCAGCATGCAATCTCGAAAAAAGATGGCGATGGTGAAAACAATACATTGGAAAGATGCGTGCCGGCTGCCCACACTGTGCGCATTCCTGACCAGACAGCCGCCATGCAGACCGAGCCCACCTCCCACCCGCCCTTGCCCCGTCGCCTGGTGCTGCTGATGGCCGCCGCCACCGGGTTGGCGGTGGCGAGCAATTACTACGCCCAGCCGCTGCTGGAAACGCTGGCGCAGGCATTCGGCATCCAGGTGCGCAGTGCCGGTGCGGTGGTCACCGCGGCGCAGTTGGCGTACGCGGCGGGGTTGCTGTTGCTGGTGCCGCTGGGCGACCGGCTGGAGCGGCGCGGCCTGATCGTGGGCCTGTTCGTACTGAGCGCGCTTGGGCTGCTGGTGAGCGCCAGTTCGCACAGTTTTGCGATGTTGCTGGCCGGCACCATCGTGACCGGCGCCAGCTCGGTGGCGGCGCAGATCCTGGTGCCGTTCGCCGCCACGCTGGCTGCGCCCCACGAGCGTGGCCGGGTGATCGGCACGGTGATGAGCGGATTGCTGCTGGGGATCTTGCTGGCGCGCACCGCGGCCGGCGTGCTCGCCGGTGTCGGCGGCTGGCATACGGTGTACTGGATCGCCTCGGTCGCGTTGCTGCTCACCGCCGGGCTGTTGTGGCGCGGGCTGCCGCGCCATCCCGGCAATGCGCAACTGGCGTACCCGCGGTTGGTAGGCTCGGTGCTGACGCTGCTGCGCGACGATGCGGTGCTGCGTTCGCGCGCGGTGCTGGGCGGGCTGATCTTTGCCGGCTTCAGCATGTTCTGGACCACGCTGGCGTTTTTGTTGTCCGGGCCGAGTTATGGCTACGGCACGGCGGTGATCGGCTTGTTCGGCCTGATCGGTGCGGCCGGTGCACTGGCCGCCAATCGCTCCGGGCACTGGTCCGATCACGGCCATGGCGACCGCGTGAGCTGGGGTGGGCTGGCGATGTTGCTGCTGTCGTGGGGCTTGCTGGCGTTTGCGCCGCAGTCGATCGTGCTGCTGATCGTCGGCGTGCTGCTGCTGGATATCGCGGTGCAGGGCGTGCATATCGCCAACCAGAGCGTGATCTATCAGCGCAACCCGGCGGCGCGCAATCGCATCACCTCGGCCTACATCACCTGCTATTTCATCGGCGGTGCAGTGGGCTCGACCCTGGGCACGGCGGCATATGCGCAGGCCGGCTGGATGGGTGTGGTGATCGGTGGCGCGGTGCTTGCTGCGGCGGCGCTGGGCTGGGTGGGGCTGAGCGTGGCGCGCAAGCAGTGGAAGTGAGCGCGGCCGGTGGGGCGAGGACGCAGCGCACGCATGAAAGTGGCGATTGCGCGGCATCGCCGTGTTCGACATCGCTTACCGCATCGAGGCTGCATGGGCCGCGGCGCCCACGCCTGTCGATCACTGGCGGCTAGAGCGTGTTGTGTACTTTGAGGTGAGTGCGAAGCGTCCTGTCAAAGTGCATCACACGCTCTAGGCCTTGGTCGTCGCCAGACGCGGCGCGTTCTCTGCCGGCGCCGTGGTCACCGCCAGTGCTGCAGCGCGCAGTTTGGGCAGCAGGCGCAGCGTCAATGCCAGTTGGTCGCGCACCAGGCGTTGCTTGGGCGGTAGTTGCACCGGATGGTGTTCCAGCGCTTCTGCGATGGCCAATTCTTCGCTTTCGTCGTGCGTCGGCAGCGGTTGGCGTTGGCCAAGGGCGCTGGCGATCTCGCTCAGTGCGCGCTGCAGATACTCACCAGCCTGCGCGATGGTGGCATCGTGTTCGCCCTCCAGCGCGGCGCGGTGCGCGCCCAGTGCCGACAGATAGCCGAGCAAGGTGTTGGACAGCGCCAGGAAGCGAAAGCCCGCATCCAGATTGCGCCGGTAGCGGCCGGGTTCGCGCAGCATGTTGGATAACGCCACCGACAACGCGGCATCGGCGTTGTGCATGTCGCGGCGCGCAATGCGGTAGGGGAGGTCGTCGCGCTTGCCGCTGGCGTACTGCTCCAGCACCTGGGCCAGATAACGCGCGCAGCTGGCCAGCACCGTGGCCATCACCTGGTTCAGCCGGCGGCCCTGCCAGTCCGGCAGGATCAGGAACGAGGCGGCCGCAGCAATCGCGCAACCGATCAGGGTGTCGATCAGGCGCGGCCAGATCAGCACGAAACCATCGCCCAGCAGGTTGAAGCAGAACAGCGCCATCACCGTGATGCCGGCGGTGGCCAGCATGTAGCGATCGGTGCGGGTGATGAAGAACACCAGCGCGCCGGCCAGCGCCAGCAGCAGTTGCACCTCGGTGCCGGGGAACAGCTGCATCAGCGCCCAGGTGGCGACCAGGCCGATCAAGGTGCCGGCAATGCGCTGCACCAGCCGCAGGCGCGTGGCGCCGTAGTTGGGCCGGCACACGAATGCGGTGGTGAGCAGGATCCAGTACCCGTTGTCGGCATGGATGGATTGCATGATGGCGTAGCCCACCAGCAGCGCGATGGCCATGCGCAGGCCGTGGCGGAACAGCACCGAGCCGGGCGTGAGTTGCTGCACCAGCCGCGCGCCCATTTCGCGCAAGGTGTGCGGCGAGGAATCGCGCAGCCGGGTGTCGAGGTTGTCGCTGGTGGAATCGGATTGCGCCGCTTCCGACAACCTGCGTTCGATGCTCTGCAGGTTGGTCACCAGCAGTTCCAGCGCGCCGAGCAGGCGGGCCAGTGCGGGGTCGGCGCGCGCGTGCAGATAATCCAGCGATTGGCGCAGGTCTTCGGTGGCCAGGCGGCTGCTGTCGCCGTAATCGAACGGATGGCGCAGGCGAATCGCCTCGCCCAACGCCGCGCACGCCTTGCCTTGCAGGGCGAGCAGGCGCTGGCAGCGATACAGCACATCGCTGTGGAAGAACGCGTCGGTGAGCGCCTCGTAAGGATAGTGCGAGGAACTGGCGCGCTCATGGAAGTCCTGCGCCATGTAATACAGGCGGAAATACAGGCCCGATTGCACGCCCGGCCGCCCCGAGCGGCCGAAGCGGCTCATGATGGCGGTCTTGGCCGCATTGAGCGCGCCGACCACCTTGGCGTTCTGTTCGGCCAAGGCCAGCCGGCGTGCATGCAGGTCGCTCTGGCGCACCGGTTCGAACAGATCGGCCTTGAGCTTGAGATAGCGGCCCAATTCGAAAAACAGCCGCGACAGCCGCTCGCGCACCGGGCGATTGGCGAACAGGATGGTCCACAGGATCGAAAGCACGCCGTACCAGGTGGCGCCGATCAGCAGCAGCGCCGCGCCGTGCCAGGCGATCAGCGGATCGCGGCTGCCATGCTGGTCCATGCCGATCATGGCGTAGATCGACAAGGCCACCGTGGCCTGCGCGATCGAGGCATAGCGCTCGCCCAGCGCACCGAGCAGGGTCAACGAGAACGTGGCCAACGCCATGCCCAGCACGAACGGCAGCGGGTACGGAAACAGCACCACCACTGCGGCTGCGGCAGCGGCGAAACACAGCAGCGAAAGCAGCACCGATTTGATGCGGCCCAGCCAGTTGTCGTCGGTTTCGGCAATGGCGCTGGCAATGGCGCCCAGAAACAGCGCCGGCACCGCAGTGAGCTGTTGCCAGTGCCAGCACACGCCCATCGCCACCGCCAGCGCGATGAACACACGCAGGCCATAGCTGGCCTTTTCATGGGCCCACAAACGGCTGAGGCGGGTTTCGAAGGAGGGAGTGGCCACAGTCTCTACAAGGCAGGGAGCCCGGGCATTATTGCCGCAGCCATGCGCCATCGGGGTGGACGGCGGCTAGTTCTTTGTCAGTAGCCGGCATGTGCGCGGACTGGAGCGGAGTGCACGATTGCGCCGCAGCCCGCAGCCCGCAGCCCGCAGCCCGCAGCCCGCGCCTGGGCGCAGCCATGCGAACTGCGCGTCCGCCCAGCTGCACGGACGTCTATCGCGCCCAACCTGCGGCTGCGCGCTTGAACAGCGCCTTGTCGGCGACTACCAGCGCGCCGTTGCTCTGTTGGGCCGATACCAGTGGATGTCCGAACTTGCCCCCATCCGCCCTTCGGGCACCTTCCCCCGCCGGCGGGGGAAGGACGCGGCTTAGCCCTGCGCCTGCCGCTCGCGCACGATGGCCCGCCAGCCGATGTCGCTGCGTCGTCGAGTACCAGCGCGCCGTTGCTCTGTTCGGCCGATAACAGTGGATGTCCGAACTTGCCCCCATCCGCCCTTCGGGCACCTTCCCCCGCCGGCGGGGAAGGACGCGGCTTAGCCCTGCGCCTGCCGCTCGCGGGCGATGGCCCGCCAGCCGATGTCGCTGCGTCGTCGAGTACCAGCGCGCCGTTGCTCTGTTCGGCCGATACCAGTGGATGTCCGAACTTGCCCCCATCCGCCCTTCGGGCACCTTCCCCCGCCGGCGGGGGAAGGACGCGGCTCAGCCCTGCGCCTGCCGCTCGCGGGCGATCGCCCGCCAGCCGATGTCGCTGCGCTGGAAGGCGCTGCTCCAGTGGATCGGCTTGAGGCCGGCATAGGCGGTGCGCTGGGCGTCGCGCACGCTGTCGCCCAGGGCGGCGACGCACAGCACGCGGCCACCGGCGCTGACCACTTCGCCAGCGGCATTCAACGCGGTGCCGGCATGGAAGACCTTGGCGCTGGCCGGCACCGCGTCCAGCCCGGTGATGACCTCACCGGTGACCGGGGTGTCCGGGTAAGGCCTGGCGGCGATGACCACGCCAAGCGACGGGCGCGGATCCCACTGCGCATGCGCGCCGTCGAGCTTGCCGTCGATGGCCGCCTCGAGCAGATCGACCAGATCCGACTGCAGGCGCAGCATCACCGGCTGGGTTTCCGGGTCGCCGAAGCGCACGTTGAATTCGATCACCTTCGGCGCGCCATGCGCGTCGATCATCAGCCCGGCATACAGAAAACCGGTGAACGGCACGCCATCGGCGATCATGCCCTGCACGGTCGGCTCGACCACCTCGCGCATCACCCGCGCATGCACCTCGGGCGTGACCACCGGCGCAGGTGAGTAGGCGCCCATGCCGCCGGTATTGGGGCCGGTGTCGCCGTCGCCGACACGCTTGTGGTCCTGGCTGGTGGCCATCGGCAAGGCGTGTTTGCCATCGACCATCGAGATGAAGCTGGCCTCTTCCCCATCGAGGAATTCCTCGATGACCACGCGTGCGCCGGCATCGCCGAACGCATTGCCAGAGAGCATGTCGCGCACCGCATCTTCGGCCTCGGCCAGGGTCAGCGCCACGATCACGCCCTTGCCGGCAGCCAGGCCGTCGGCCTTGACCACGATGGGCGCGCCTTTCTCGCGCACGTAGGCCAGCGCGGCGTCCACTTCGGTGTGCACGGCGTAATACGCGGTGGGAATGCCGTGGCGGGCCAGGAAATCCTTGGCGAAGGCCTTGCTGCCTTCCAGCTGCGCGGCCTTGGCGGTGGGGCCGAAGATGCGCAGGCCGGCGGCATGGAAGCGGTCGACCACGCCCAGCACCAGCGGCACTTCCGGGCCGACCACGGTGAGCGCGACGGCTTCGCGCTGCGCCAGGGCGAGCAGGCCATCCAGGTCGTCGACCTTGATCGCGACGTTGCGGCACTTGGCTTCGGTGGCGGTGCCGGCATTGCCCGGTGCCACCAGCACCTCGCTCACGCGCGCGGACTGCGCGATCTTCCAGGCCAGGGCATGTTCACGGCCGCCGGAGCCGATGACGAGGATTTTCAAGGCAGTTGCTCGCTAGTAAGGGGGAAGGGGGCGCTATCTGCAGCCTTCGCGCTGCAGTGCGTTGGGAAACGGGTAGGTCCAGGTCTTGGTGTCGAGCGCGAAGACGTGCGTCTTGTCCAGGGCAACCCCGCAATCGCTGCCGTGCTCGTGGATGCGCAGCGGCCAGGTGCGCGCCTGCGGCGCGCTGTTGTCCACCTCCAGCGCGAAATCCACGTCGAAGGCGTCGGCAAGGCATTGCGCCTGGGTCTGGTCCGGCTCGCGCGCGTCGTCGTCGCAGGCCAGTGCGCCGCTGTTGTCGATATGCGCCCGCAGCGAGCCGGCATTGACCAAACCCTTGGGGCCGGGCACGACCAGATCCTGCGATTCCAGCATCAGGCCCTGGCCCATCCAGAAACTGTGCACGGCAAAGCCGTAGAAATCGCTGCCCAGGCGCAGGACGTCCACGCTGCCGGGCTGACCGTCGCTGCCGTAGCCGTCGGCGAGCCGTTCGACCACGACCTTGAACCCGTCGCCATCGCCGCGCAGCACGAAGAAATCGATCAGGCCCGGGTTGCCGTGGCCGGCATCGCTGAGGCTGTGGCAGACCGCCAGCAGTTGCTGCACCTGATCGCCCACCACCACCGGCTGTTCGGCACAGACTTCGCTGCCGGCCTTGAAGCCGTCGGCTTCGCCGCTCCACTGCGCGGCCAGGCCGGCCTTGGCGCCGTAGCGCGTGCGCAAGAACCCATCCAGCCGCTCGGTGCGGCTCAGATGAGGGCCATCGCTGGGCGCGGCAGGTGCCGCGGCACCCGGCGCCGCCGCGGGCGCAGGCGCTTGCTTGCACGCGCCCAACAGCACGGCGGTCGCAAGACACGCGGCAAAACAACGCAAACGCTGCATCGACCTATCCCTGTGCCGGTGACATCAATGCCGGAAGTGGCGCACGCCGGTGAACACCATCGCGATGCCGTGTTCGTCGGCGGCGGCGATCACCTCGCCGTCGCGCATCGAACCGCCGGGCTGGATCACTGCCTTGATGCCGGCCGCAGCCGCAGCATCGATGCCGTCGCGGAACGGGAAGAACGCATCCGATGCCATCACCGAACCGGCCACGGTGAGCTTGGCTTCTTCGGCCTTGAGGGCAGCGATCTTGGCGCTGACCACGCGGCTCATCTGCCCGGCGCCCACGCCAATGGTGCGGTTGTCCTTGGCATAGACGATCGCGTTGGATTTGACGTACTTGGCCACGCGCCAGGCAAACAGCAGGTCGCCCAGTTCCGCCTCGTTGGGCGCACGCTGGGTGACCACGCTCAACTCGCCCTGCGACATGCCGCGGTTGTCGGCCGATTGCATCAACAGGCCCGAGCCGATCCGCTTGGTGTCGTAGTTGTTGAGGCCATTGCCGTGCGGAATCTTGAGCACGCGCACGTTGGCCTTCTTGGTGGCGTATTCCAGCGCGCCGGCCTCGTAGTCGGGCGCGATCAGCACTTCGACGAACTGGCGATCGAGGATGGCTTTTGCCGTCGCTGCGTCAAGGGTCTTGTTGAACGCCAGGATGCCGCCGAACGCGCTGGTGGGGTCGGTGGCGTAGGCCAGCTCATAGGCATCGCCGCAGCCCGCGCCCACCGCCACGCCGCAGGGGTTGGCGTGCTTGACGATCACGCAGGCCGGCGCGTCGAACTGGCGCACGCATTCCCACGCCGCATCGGCATCGGCCAGGTTGTTGTAGCTCAGTTCCTTGCCCTGCAACTGCTGGAAGGTGGCCAGCGTGCCCGGCACCGGATACAGGTCGCGGTAGAACGCGCCGGACTGGTGCGGATTCTCGCCGTAACGCAGGTCCATCACCTTGACGAAGTTGGAATTGATCTGCGCCGGGAACGGGCTGCGCGTGGGCACTGCCTCGGCGCTGTCGGCCACTGCCGAGAGATAGTTGCTGATCGCCGCGTCGTACTGCGCCACGCGATTGAACGCAGCCACCGACAGCGCAAAGCGCTTGGCCGCCGACAGCTGGCCGTCGTTGGCCTCCAGTTCGGCCAGCAGGTCGGCGTACTGCGCCGGGTCGGTGGCCACGGCCACGCGCGCGAAATTCTTGGCCGCGCTGCGCAACATCGCCGGGCCGCCGATGTCGATGTTTTCCACCGCATCGGCCAGCGTGCAATCGGCTTTCACGGTGACCGACTCGAACGGATACAGGTTCAGCACCAGCAGGTCGATCGGCACGATGCCGTGCTCGGCCATCACCGCTTCGTCGACACCGGCGCGTCCGAGCAGGCCGCCGTGCACCAGCGGGTGCAGCGTCTTGACGCGGCCATCCATCATTTCCGGAAAACCGGTCAGCTCGGCGACGTCCTTCACCGGCAGGCCGGCTTCGCGGATCGCCTTGGCGGTGCCGCCGGTGGACAGCAGCGCGACGTTGCGCGCCACCAGCGCGCGGGCCAGGTCGATCAGGCCGGTCTTGTCGGAAACGGAGAGCAGGGCCCGGCGCACGGGCAGGAAATCAGAGGCCATCGGTGGGGGATGTCGTTGCGGAGCAGCCGATATTGTAGGCTGCGCCAGCGCTCGAATGGACTCAACACTCCGTATGGCCTCGATCTATGCATTGAAGGGACGCTTCCAGGCGCTGCTGCGACCGATGGTGGGCGCGCTGTATCGCGGTGGCATTAGCGCCAATCAGGTCACGCTGATCGCAGCGGCGGTGTCGCTCATGGTGGCGGCGGTGGTGTTGCGCGGCGGCCCCAGCCGGCCGCTGCTGTATCTGCTGCTGCCGGTGTGGATGCTGGTGCGCATGGCGCTCAACGCGGTGGACGGCATGCTGGCGCGCGAGTTCGGCCAGCAATCGCGGCTGGGCGCCTACCTCAACGAACTGTGCGATGTGGTGGCCGATGCGGCGTTGTACTTGAGCCTGCTTGGCGTGCCCGGTGTGAGCGCACCCTGGCTATGGATCTTCGCGCTGCTGGCCGCGCTGACCGAATACGCCGGCGTGCTCGGCCTGATGGTCGGCGCCAGCCGCCGTTACGACGGGCCGATGGGCAAGAGCGACCGCGCCTTGGTGATCGGCGTGCTGGGCGTGGGCCTGGCCTGCGGGTTGCTCGGTGCGCGCGGCGTCACCTGGGTCGCCATCGCCTTGAATCTGGCCTGCATGGCCACGGTGTGGCGGCGGGTGCGCGCCGGCCTGGCCGAGTCGCCCGCAGGCACCTAGCGATACATCGTCGCAGCAACGCCGCTGGCCGCGCTGCTGTGCGGTGATCTCTGCGATTCAACCTTTCGACTTTCAGGATGCTTCGATGCGCACAGTGCTAGAGCGCGAGTTCGTCAGTTTCGATGGTGTGCCGCTGTTCTACCGGCACTGGCCGTTGCACGATGCCGTTGCGACCGGCACGCCCAGGGCGGTGGTGCTGCTGCATCGTGGCCATGAGCACTCCGGCCGTGTGATGCATCTTGCCGAAGAACTCGACATGCCCGATGCGCAGTTCTTTGCCTGGGATGCACGCGGCAACGGTCGCTCGCCCGGCGTGCGTGGCGATGCGCCGGGCTTCGAGGCGCTGGTGCGCGATCTGGACAGCTTCATCGCGCATCTTCGCGCCACCCACGGCATCGCCGTGCAGGACATCGTGGTGATCGCGCAGAGTGTGGGCGCGGTGGTGGCTGCCACCTGGGTACACGATTACGCCCCGTCGCTGCGCGCGCTGGTGCTGGCATCGCCGGCGTTCAAGGTGAAGTTGTATGTGCCGTTCGCACGCGCCGGGTTGGCGTTGCTGCATGCGCTGCGCGGTAACTTCTTCGTCAACAGCTACGTCAAGCCGCAATGGCTGACGCATGATCCGGCGCGCGCGGAAAGCTATCGCACCGATCCGTTGATCACCCGCCCGATTTCGGTGCGCGTATTGCTCGGTCTGTACGCGGCCGCCGATCGCGTGGTGGACGATGCACAGGCCATCACCGTGCCGACCCAGTTGCTGGTCTCCGGCGCGGATGTTGTGGTGCATCGCGGCCCGCAGGATCGCTTCTACGAAAACCTGCGCTCGCCGATCAAGCAGCGCCACTGGCTGCCGGGGTTTTTCCACGACACCCTGGGCGAACGCGATCGCGCGATTGCCATCGCGCACATTCGCCAGTTCGTCCAAGTGCGGTTTGCGCAACCGCCGGTGCGCGCCGCGCTGCGCAATGCCCACCGTGCCGGCCCCAGTTTCGAAGAGGCCGAACGGCTGGCCTGGCCACCGCAGCGCAACAGCCTGCAGGACCTGCGCTGGCGCGGCGTGCGTGCCGGCCTGCGCCTGGGTGGCAAGCTCTCCGAGGGCATCGCGCTTGGTCTGCAGACCGGTTTCGATTCCGGCAGCACATTGGACTACATCTACCGCAATCAGGCGCATGGTCGCGGGCCGCTGGGCCGCATGATCGACCGCACGTATCTCAACGCGATCGGTTGGCGCGGCATCCGCATCCGCGGCAGCCATCTGGGCGAATTGCTGCGCGAGGCAGCGGCGCGCTTGCGTGGCGCCGGCAAGCCGGTACGCGTCCTGGACATCGCTGCCGGACACGGCCGCTATGTGCTCCAGGCGCTGGGCAGCGGCGCACAGCGTGCCGATGCAATCGTGCTGCGCGACTTCAGCCCGCCCAACGTGACCCAGGGCACTGCGCTGATCCAGGCGCTGGGCGCTGGCGACATCGCCCGTTTCGAACAAGGCGATGCGTTCGACCCGGCAGCATTGGCGTCCGTGCAACCGGCTCCGACGCTGGCGGTGGTCTCGGGCCTGTACGAATTGTTTGCCGATAACGACCAGGTCGCGCGCTCGCTGGCCGGCCTGGCCGCGGCGGTGCAGCCGGGCGGTTATCTGCTTTACACCGGTCAGCCCTGGCATCCGCAGCTGGAATTCATTGCGCGCGCGCTGACCAGTCACCGCGATGGCGTGGCCTGGGTGATGCGCCGGCGGAGCCAGCAGGAGATGGATGGCCTGGTGGAAGCGGCGGGCTTTCGCAAGGTGGCGCAACGCATCGATGCGTTCGGCATCTTCACCGTGTCGATGGCGCAGCGGGTCGACGCATGAGCCGCGCTGCGCGGCCAGTCGGTCGTGCCGCGCTGTGGCTGGCGTTGCTGGGGCCGTTTTTCTTCCTCAGTTACGGCCTGGCCAACACGCTGGCCGGGCGGGCGACGCAGGTGCCGTCGGTGGTATTCGGCTGGGAACACGGCATGCCGTTCTGGCCGTGGACCATCGTGCCGTACTGGTCGATCGATGCGTGCTACGCGGTCTCGTTTTTTGTCTGCCGCAATCGCCGCGAGCTGGACACCCATGCACTGCGCTTGCTCAGCGCACAGCTGATCTGCGTGGCGTGTTTTTTGCTGTGGCCGCTGCGCTACAGCTTCGTGCGGCCCGAGACCGGGGGCGTGTTCGGCTGGCTGTTCGCGGTGCTGCTGGGTTTTGACAAACCCTTCAATCAGGCGCCATCGCTGCACATCGTGCTGTTGGTTGTGCTGTGGGTGCGCTATGCGCAGCATCTTTGCGGGGTGTGGCGCTGGCTGCTGCATGCCTGGTTCGCATTGATCGGTGTGTCGGTGCTGACCACGTATCAGCATCACTTTCTGGATATTCCCACCGGGCTCGCGGTGGGCTGGCTATGCGTGTGGATGTGGCCGGAGCGTATCGCTGCACCGTTCGCGCGGGCACGGTTTGCACGCGACCTGCGTCGTTGGCGCTTGGCCGTGATGTATCTGGCCGGCGCGCTGGTCAGCGCTGCGCTGGCGCTATGGAGCGGAGGTGCAGGACTGTGGTTGCTGTGGATCGCCCTGGCTTTGCTGCTGGTTGCGTTGAATTACGCGCTGCTCGGGCCGGGCGGATTCCAGAAGCGCAGCGATGGGCGCCTGAGTCTTGCCGCGCGCTGGTTGTATGCGCCGTATCTGATGGCAGCATGGTGCAACTCGCGCCTCTGGACGCGGCGCGCCCCGTCGCCGCGCGCGGTATGCGATGGCGTGTGGCTGGGGCGGATTCCGCTGCCCGGCCAGCGCGACGAGCGTGCTGCGGTGGTGGACCTGTCTGCAGAGCTCTCGTTGTACGCCGCGCAGGCGCAGGACCGTGTGGTGCCGATGCTCGATCTGGTCGCACCGTCGCCAGCGCAACTACGCGAGGCGGCGCAGGCGATCGCGCAGGCGCGTGCGCACGGCCCGGTGCTGGTGTGTTGCGCATTGGGCTATTCGCGCAGCGCTGCCAGCATGGCCACCTGGCTGGTGCGCAGCGGCCGCGCCCGGGACGTGGATGCGGCCATCGCACAGCTACGCGCCGTGCGGCCGTCGATCGTGCTTGGGCACGCGCATCGCGCGGCGATCGTGGCGGCATGCGACGGTCATGACGGTGGCGACGACATCCCCGAACGGAGAGCGCAATGAATACCTCCCCGCTGACCTTGCCGGCCATGCGCGCAGTGCTGCGGCAAGGTGCAGCACTGGACCGCTTCTCACTCCTGCTGCTGGCGGCGGCCATTGGCTTGCTCGGCGTAGCCGAGGCGCCGCCGTTGATGCAGTTGGGCTATGCCATCAGCGTGCTTGCGGGCGTGGTGCAGCGCTATTGGGCGTTTCGCGTGGGCCTGGATGCCGACCTGCTGGCGGCCTCCATCGCGCATCTCGAACGCTGCGGCGGCAGCGAGCAAGAGGCCGCGCACCAGCTCGATGCGGCGATGCATGCCATTGGCCTGATACCAAAGCTGCCGCCCGCACGCGACTGGGCATCGCGCTGCGCCGGCATGCGCCGCCTGCTGCGTTGGCAGCTGGCAAGCGTGGTGGTGCAACTGCTGTTGGTGGCTGCTGCGCTCGCTCTCGGGATCTTCAGATGAGCGACGCACCCGATTCCGCTCAGCGCGAACCGCAACACGCCGCGCCAGCGCAGCGGGCGCTGTGGCAGCGGCTGCAGGGCTACCGCTTTGGCCAGGACGACGCGGCGTTTGCGGCCTTCGTTCGGCGCGTGGCCAAGCAGGCACAGTGCAGCACCGCGCAAGCGCAGGCGTTGGTGGAGGAGTACCGACGGTTCTGTTTTCTTGCCTGCACCGACACCCACGAGGTCACCCCCAGCCCGTTGGTCGACCAGGTCTGGCATACGCATCTGACCGACACCCGCGAGTACTGGCAGCAGTTCTGCCCGCACGTGCTGCAGACCACCCTGCATCATCAACCCGGACGCGGCGATGCCGGCGAACAGGCGCGGTTCCAGGCGCAGTACCGCCAGACGCTGGCGCGTTACCGCACGCAGTTCGGCGAGCCGCCGGCGCAATGGTGGCCTGCGGCGCGACCGCAGCAATCGACGCTGGATCCGCTGCACGAGGACACTGCCGAACAGACCTTGCAGGCCTTGCGTGGAGCGCCGAAGTTGTCTGGGCCGCAGCGCGGTGTGCCGTATGCCGGCTTCGCGTGGGCGATCATCGTGGTGGCAGTGGGGATGGCCTGTCGCGCGGCCAATGGCGGGGCGCTGTCGCCGCTGCACTGGCGCGGTGTCTATTTCCTGCCGCTGTTCATCGCGCTGATCGGTCTGGCCTGGTCGATGGCGGCATGGTTGCGACGGGTGCTGCGACGCGGTCGCACCGCAGCAGCACTGGATGCCAGCGAGCTTGCGTATCTGGCCGGCGGCGCCGATCGCGTGGCCGACCTGTGGTTCACCGAGTTACTGGTGCGCAATGCGGTGTATCTGGAGCGCGACGCAACCGAACCGGCACGCCACTGGGTGCGCTGCCACCGGCAGATTGCGGTTCCGCCTGCGCTGGAGCCGGCACTGGAAGCGGTGCGCACCACCGAAGACCCGGTGTGGGCCTTGCGCGCGTTGCGCGCGCTGGCCGCACCGCTGGAGCAGCGCTTGATCGACAAGGGCCTGTGGCTGAGCCAGGCGCAGGCACGCGCGGTGCGTCTGGCATGTACCGTGCCGGTGGCGCTGGTATGGGGGCTTGGCCTGTGCAAGCTGGTCATCGGCGTGCAGGGCAACCATCCGGTGGGCTATCTGCTGTGTCTGATGGTGCTGACCACATTGCTGGTGCTGGGCTTTGCGCTGGTGCGCGTGCGGCGCACGCTCGGCGGCGAGGCCCGCCTTGCGACACTGCGTCACACGCGGCGACGCGATGCGGCGCGCACCGGCGGTGATCCAGGCGAGGCAGTGGCGCTGTACGGCACCGCGGCACTGATCGGGACCGCTTGGGCCGACTACCACAGCCTGCGTGCGCCGCATGGCCACGCCGGTGGCAGTGGCAGCAGCTGCGGCGGGGGCGGCGGCGACAGCGGCGGCGATGGTGATAGCAGCGATGGTGGCGGCGGCTGTGGCGGCTGCGGTGGAGGAGGCGACTGATGCAACACGGACAGCAACAGCGGCAGTTGCAATGGGCGCGCGTGCTGCGCGGGCGTGGCGCCACGCCCAATGGCGTGTCGTGGGTAAGCATCGCGTTTGCGGCGCTGGCCGGGCTGATGTTCTACATCGGATTGAGCGCGCCTGCGCGCGAAGGAGCCATGCCACTGCTGCTGGCGGTGCTCGGGCTGCAGGGGCGGCTGTGGTGCAACCGCATGGATGGCGCGCTGGCGCGCCAGGCGCGCATGGTCTCGCGTGCCGGTGAGGTCTACAACGATGCGCCCGATCGGTTGTCCGATGTGCTGGTCTGCGTGGGCCTGGGCTATGGACTGCAGGCCGGCCTGCCGTGGGCTGCGCAACTGGGGTGGGCGGCGGCGCTGTGCTGCGTGGCCACCGCATATGTGCGCATGCTGGGCCTGGCCTGCGGCATGCCAGAGCCGCGACAGGGGCCGATGAGCCGCGTGCAACGCATGCAGTGGTTGTCGCTGGCAGGCGCGCTGGCCTTGCCGCTGCAATGGATGGGCCAGCCGCGTCTTGCGGCCTGGCTGCTGATCGGCGCACTGGCGGTGTTGATCGCTGGTGCCTTGCTGACGGTGGCGGTACGACTGCGCACGATCGTGCGCACCCTGGAGCAGAAATGATTGCCCGTTTCATCGCGCGCGGCTGCAGCGGCGCCATTCGTACCTTGACCGGCGCGCGTGCGCTGTGGCGCGGTTGCGCGCCCTCCAACGAACGCCGCGTGTATTACGGCAACCACGCAAGCCACGGCGATTTCGTGCTGATCTGGTCATCGCTGCCGGCCGGCCTGCGGCATGAAGTGCGCCCGGTGGCGGCGGCCGACTACTGGCAGCGCACCGCCCTGCGGCGCTATCTGATCCATGCGGTCTTCAACGGCGTATTGATCGAGCGCGACCCGGCGCAGCGCACGCGCGACCCTATCCAGTGCCTGTGCGATGCGGTGGACGCCGGCGATTCGTTGATCCTGTTTCCCGAAGGCACGCGCAACCCGGACGACGGCGTGCTGCCGTTCAAGAGCGGGCTGTATCACCTGGCACGGCAACGCCCGGAACTGGAGTTCGTGCCGGTGTGGATCGACAACCTCAAGCGCGTGATGCCCAAGGGCAAGTGGTTGCCGTTGCCGCTGCTGTGCACCACCACCTTTGGCGCGCCATTGCGCCTGGACGCGGACGAAACCAAGGATGTGTTTCTGACGCGTGCACGTGCGGCGTTGCTGGCGTTGTCGCCGGATCACTTGGAGGCGCGCGCATGAGCCTGTCTGCGTACAGCGGCCAGCTGCAGCAGTCTTCGATGCATCAGCAGACGCTGTGGCTGTTCAGCGGTATCGCGCTGGTGCTCATCATCGCCACGCTGATTTCCGAAACCCTGCGTTGGCGCGCACGCGAACGCCCCAGCACAGTGCTGGACAACCTGGTCGCCCGCATCCGTGCGTGGTGGGTGATGGCCGCGGTGGTCGGCCTTGCGTTCGTGTTTGGCCGCGCCGGCGTCATCGGCTTGTTCGCGTTGGTGTCGTTGTTTGCGCTGCGCGAGTTCATCACCTTGACCCCGACCCGGCGCGGCGATTACTACGCGTTACTGGCCGCGTTCTACGTCGTGTTACCGTGGCAATACGGCCTGGTGTGGACCGGCTGGTACGGCCTGTACACCTTGCTGATTCCGGTCTACGCGTTCCTGGTATTGCCGATCCTGGCCACCATCGGCGGCGACACCACGCATTATCTGGAACGCACCGCCAAAGTGCAGTGGGGCCTGATGATCTGCGTGTTCTGCATTTCGCATGTGCCGGCGCTGTTGAACCTGGACATTCCCGGCTATGCGGGGCGCAATCTGCTGTTGATCGCCTTCCTGGTGATCGTGGTGCAGTCCTCGGACGTACTGCAGTACGTGTGGGGCAAACTGGCCGGCCGCCATCTGATCGCGCCGAAATTGTCGCCGTCCAAAACGGTGGAAGGATTCATCGGCGGCGTGGTGTCGGCCAGCCTGCTCGGGATGGCGCTGTGGTGGATCACCCCGTTCGCGCCGTGGCATGCCTTCGGCCTGGCATTGGTGGCCAACCTGATGGGATTTTTCGGCGGGCTGGTGATGTCGGCGATCAAGCGCGATCGCGGCATCAAGGACTGGGGCCATATGATCGAAGGCCACGGCGGTGTGCTCGACCGCCTGGATTCGGTGTGCTTCGCCGCGCCGGTCTTCTTCCACCTGATTCGCTATGGCTGGGCGTGACCGCTTGTCACATCGCTTGTCATGAAATCGCAACACGTGCATCGCGTGCCGTTGGCGATCTGCAGCACCGGATCCGCCCAGCGCGCGTCGGTCAACCGCCGCGTCTGGCCAACCGAAAGGCTGACCCGCACGACACCACGCTGTGATCGGGAGCCCGTGCGCGCCACGTCTGGCAGAAGCACGCCGTGACGATTGCCGATTCCCGGCTTACGTCAGACCGTACTCTTTAAGCTTCTTGCGCAAGGTTGCCCGATGAATGCCCAGCATCGCCGCAGCGCGGCTCTGATTGCCTTCGCAGTGGTTGAGCACTTCGACGAACAACGGGATCTCCATCTCGCGCAGCACGATTTCGTAAACGTCGTCCGCGTCGCTGCCGTCCAGGTCGCGCAGATAACGGCGAACGGACTGGGCCACGTGTTCGCGCAGGGGCGACTTCGGGGCGCCACGACTGGTGTCAGGACGAGAGGGGGCTGCGTTCAAAGGAGATTCCCAGTGTCACGAAGCCGGGACGCGTGGCCGGCGAGGGGGAGTGAGTCTAGCGCGTGACCTCATCGCTCGCCACGCCCACGTGGCGGTCGCGCCCGTTCACCGGAAGTCGAAACTGAAGGCAGCGGTGCTCGCGGCCGGTTCGCGCACCCGAAACGCGACCTGCACCGCCTGACCCGGCGCCAGCGTGTCCTGCGCAGCCGGCGACTGTCCCAGATAGTCCTGCGGCGACAAGATGCGGGTGCCGATCACCCGGCCGTCGGCATCGGACAGCGACAGCTGCAGCCACGGCCAGGCCTGTGCCCAGCGCGCGTCGTTGCGGAAGCTGGCCTGGATCTGCAGCACCCCGGCCACGCCGGGCAGCGGGCGCACGTCGCGGTTGAGCAGGGTCAGCGCCTCCGGCTCGCGCCAGGCCGGCACGCTGCAGCGCGCCAGCGTGCAGGCCGCGCTGATCAGCGGCCGCCAGCGCGGGCTGGTGGCCAGGTGCGCGCGGTCGGCGATGACGATCTGCAACCCGAGCACGCCGACCAGCCCGACCAACAGCGCCCACTGGCGCCCGCTGGCGCGTAGCCGCGGCCGGGTGACGCCACGCCGCGCGAAGGCGGGCGCGGCCAAGGCGGGAGCGGGTAGGGGCTGCAACTGCGCAGGGGAGGGGCGGGACTGCGCGATGCCGGCATCGCACTGCGCGTCCTCGCCTGCCAATGCGCTGGCTGCGCCGGACTCGGTGGTTGCCGGGTCTGGATGGCTGGAGGGGCGGCCCGGGTGCGACTGGCCGTCGGGTGTGCTCGCCGTCCGCTCGCTGCCGATGGTATCGGCCTGCGTTGCGGCTGCCGCCGTTGCCACAGGTGCTGCAGATCCTGCAGACGCTGCTGCCGCTGCGGTTGGAACCTGCCGCTCGGTCGTTTCCGTCAGCGCCTTCGACGTGCCCGGCGCATTCCGGGACGGCAGGTCTGCATCCGTCGACGCACGTGGCGCACGTTGCTGCGCTGAATTCAGCGGGACAGGTGCAGTCCGCGCGGTTGGGTCTTGGAGGGCGTCATCGGTCGCGGCATCGATCGGGGCCAGCCCGTCATCGCTGGCGTGGGCGTCGCTGGCGGCCGACGCCGGGCGAGGTGGATCGCCCATCGCATCAGAGACGCGTCCGGCTGCGAGTGCGGTCGCCGAAGCGGACGGCATCGTGGTGCCGGGCGCGGGCAGTTGCGTCTCGCCGGACACTGGCGCCTGGACACCATCGTGCCCGGGCGTGCCCGTTGGGCGATGCGGCGACGCAGCCACCGCGGCGGCTGGCGATGGCACGCGCGGCGCCTGCTGCGCGTCCACCGGCGGCGGTGTTGCCGGCGGCAACGCAGAGCCTGGGGCCGGTATGGCCTGCTCCGGCGGCTCCACAGGCGGAACCAGCGGGGTGGGCACCAGCGGTGGAGCGGCCGGCGTCGCACGCAGGAACGTGGCCAGGGGGCGGCGCGGTGGCGGAGTCTCGGACATCGGCAGGCGTGCAGCGGGAAGACCCTTATTCAACCACGCGCACGTCCAACGGCGAACCTGTGCCGGCGGCGATGCGATCAACCCGCAGCGCGCATGCCTGCAGGTTCTCGCACCCGACCCAAGTGGTCATGGCGCCGTCTGCGTCGATGCCGACGCAACGCGCGCAGCGCATGCCGTCTCCGAAAACGGCCGCCGCGACAGCAACGCAAGCCGGCGATACGCCCAGGCGCATCCAGGATCAGGAGGCTACAGCTAGCGGAACATCGCCTTGAGATCTCGGTGCCGGGTGCGTCAACTCGCCGATTCCCGATTCCCGATTCCCGCTTCACCGCCTGCGCCGCGTCTTCCCTTCAGCCAGCAACAGATCCAGCAGGCCGGCGCGCTGGCGCGGCGTCAGGGTGTCGAAGCGCGTCAGCAGCACGCGTTGCTGGTCATCCAGGCGGCGGTACTGCGCCGGTTCTTCGGCGATGGCCGACACCGGCGGGCCGAACACGCGGTCGCCGCGGCCGGTGGCCAGGTATTCGAACGCCATGCCGCTGCGCTTGGCCAGGCCGATCAGGTTTTCCACCGACGGTGCGGTGCCTTCGGCCATCTCCCATTGCGCCACCGCGCTGCGGGTGACGCCCAGCTCGCCGGCAAGGGCTTCCTGGGTCAGCTTGGTGAGGCTGCGGGCTTCGCGTACTCGTTCGTACAGCTTGCTCACACGGCACCGTTGGAGGGCAGGCAGGGGCGGGAGATATAGCCCTAGCAGCGCCTCGAGATAGTTCGTATAACTTTCATATAGCCATATGTTTGCGATACTGTCGGCGAATCGGTGATGGTCACATCACAGCGAACTCAAGGAGGATGTTCATGGTCGAGCCTGCCGGCCGGAAACCCGACCCACAGCGGCGCACTCCGCACCCGTCCGTCGCGCCCGCAGATGCGCCGTGGCCTGCCCATTCGCCAGTGGACCCTGCGGTCAGACGGTTTCGTGGCGCGGCCCGGTATGCGATCTGGCGGCGTGGCGCCGAGTGGACTGCCGTGGCCGATGGTCCGCAGTGGTCAGCAGCGCTGGCACCGCGGATCTGGGCGCTACGTCAGCGGCAATGGCCGGTGCTGGCGGTGAGCGCGCCGATGCTTGTGGTTGCCGGCGCAGTGGCGCTTGCAGGTGTGCAGGGGTGGTCGCCCGTGGCCTGGACGGCGCTGCTGGTGGCTGAGGTGCTGCTGCGGGTCTGGGTGGCCCGGCAGGCCGGGCCGTGGCGCACTGCGGCACTGCAACGCACCGGCTGGCAACTGGTGACCCGGTTACGGGCGATCAGCGTGGCCGATGCAGTGACTACCGCGCAGATCCGCGCCGGCCGGCCACAGCGCTAGCCGGCGTGGATGACGTGCTGGATCAGCCGCGGCGCACGCCGTCGATCCGCATCCAGTCTTCGTCGCGTTCGCAGCGCAACTGTTCGAACCAGGGGGCGTAGCGTTTCAGCAAGTCGTCTTCCTGGCCGTGCAGGATGCCCGACAGCGCAATCCGTCCGCCCGGTGCCACGCGCGCGGCTAGGGTGTCGGCCAGGGCGTCCAGTGCCGAGGCCAGGATGTTGGCCACCACCACCTGGTAGGTCTGCACCGGTTCGTCCTGCGGCATGTAGACCGCCAGCTGGGCGTCCACGCCGTTGCGTTGCGCATTGTCGGCGGTCGCCAGCAGTGCCTGCGGGTCGTTGTCCACGCCGACCGCGTGGGTGGCGCCCAGCTTCAGCGCGGCGACCGCCAGGATGCCCGAGCCACATCCGAAATCGAGCACGCTACGGCCCTGCAGCTCGCCGCTGCCGGCCAGGCTGTCCAGCCAGCGCAGGCACAGCGCGGTGGTTTGATGGGTGCCCGAGCCGAATGCCAGGCCCGGGTCCAGCCGCACCACGGCGGCTTCCGGGGTGTCCGCGGCTTCGGGCAGCGCGTGATTCCACGGCACGATAAAGGTGCGTTCGCCAAACTGCATCGGCTTGAACAGGTCCATCCAGGCACGTTCCCAGTCGCTGTCTTCGACCATACGAAACGCCACCTGGCTCCAGTCCAGGCCCGGATCGAAGGCTTCCAGCGCCGCCAGCACCACCAGCGCGTCGCTGTCGCCATCGAACAGCGCGGTCATCGTCAGTCGGTCCCACAGCGGCATCTCGCCCACACCGGGTTCGAGAATGGCGCGCTCGTTGCTGGTATCGGCATCGGCGTCGAGCATGGTCACCGCCAGTGCGCCCACATCGTCCAGTGCATTCTGGAAACGGGGCAGGGTGACCTCGGAACAGGAAAGCGTCAGTTCAAGAAACGGCATCGGGGCGGTCGGGCAATTCGAAACCACGCATCCTAGACCATTCGCGCCGGCATGCCTGCCGCTCTACAGGCGATTGCATTCGCAGGCGCCGTCGGCTCCGGCGGTATGTCCTACTCATGCGTGAGGTGGAAAAACCCTGCTTCGCCGATCAGGATGCGTCCGCTGCCAGGCAGACGGCGTGCTGTCGGCGATTGGACGATGGCCCGGTGTGACGCTGTCTGGAAGCGCGTCTGCGGTGGATGTGCTGCCCTGCCCATGGCTGTGCGCCGATGACGCCACACGTGGGAGCGAACCGGTGATGCCGTTGAGTCATCGAACAAGGTCTTTGGGTGAGGGCCGAGGCGAGCAAGCAGGAAGAGGCGTTGCATCTTTGCGAGCACGCGCAATCGCGCGCGTAGACGGCTGCATATGTGCTGTCGTGCTGTCGTGCCCCGCGATGTGTGCGGTGCGTGGGTCCACTCACAACTCGACAGCGCTGCAACTGGGCAACGCAGCGTCGTCGAGGCGATAGCGCAACGCCAGACTCGGGCCAAGCAGGAGCTCTTCGACATGCGCTGCTGTCGGATGCTCAACCCGCGAAAATCGATGCCGCATCCGGCATCCGCAACCGATCAACTCAACAGCAAGCCGGCAAGCAGCTGAGCAACATCAACATCAACATCGCCACCAACACGCAGCACAGCACAGCACAGCAAAGCAAAAGCAAACATCCCACAGCACTGCGCAACCGAACGCCTGCAGCGCGCCACTCACCTGCAGTCCGCGCAGACCGTTACCGCATGTCGCCCCTTTCTCGCCACTTCCACTGGCAGCGTCTGCTTGGCGGCAGCTGTGCGCGTGGGTGGGTGCTAGACTCCGCGCCGTCGCTGCGGGTGGTTCCGCAGCAGGGTCGCCGCCATCCATGCCGCTTGCTCGTGCCCGCCATCTCTGGCTGCTGCTCGCTCCCGCTGCGCTTGCGGCGGCCGCGTGGTGGCATGTGCGCGTGCAACCGGCCGGGCTTGATGCCGACCGCGCAGTGCCGGTTGCTGCACAGGTGATCCCGGTCAGCGCTGCCCCACCGCAGCCGCACACGGCGACCGAGCACGGTGCCGCGTTGCAGCTGCCCCATCGCGATGCAGTGGAAGCGCAACCGGATCTGTATCGCTACGCGCAGCAATTGCAGCAGCAGGTGCGTGCCGGCGATGCACAGGCCGGGTGGCGGTTGAGCCGTGTCTACGATTACTGCGCGCCCTATGCGGCCAGTCCGTCCGGCTATGCCGCCGACAGCGCATGGATCGCCGCGCAACACACGCCGGGAGTGGCAGCGATGCATGCCGCACGCGAGCGCCTGGCGCAGCGCTGCGCCGGTTTCGCCCCCACCGACGGGCTGAGTCCGCGCATGGTTGCCCAGCAACGCCTGGTCGCGGCGCGCGCCGGCAGCCTGGCCGCCGAGGCCGCCATGCTGGCGTTGGGCGAACCGTTGCACGCATCGCCCGGCTACAAGCGCGCGCTGGTGCAACGCGTGCTGGCCTCGCGCGATCCCGAGGCCTATCTGGCCCTGGCCCCGGCGATGGGCGCGCGGGCCAGCGGCGATGACAGCCTCCAGGGCTATGTGGCCGGCGATCAGTTCGCCGAGCTGGCCTGGCAGGTGGCTGCATGCCGGCTGGGGCTCGATTGCAGTGCCGGCAGCACCTTGGTCACCAGTTATTGCGCCAACGCGGGCATCTGCTCGCGCGACAGCGCACAGGATTTCGTGTCGTTCGTATTCGATGCCGCGGTGCCGCGGCAGGGAGCAGACAGGGTGGATGAGATGGTCGATACATTGGTCTCCGATCCGGGAGCGCAGTCATGAATTACCGTCGGTTGGCGCACGGCGCCAAGTTCTGGTTATGGGTGGCGTTGTTCGTGGCGTATTCGGCGGCGGCGGTCAGCATCGTGATGATCGACACCGCCGATCACCGGTACCAGCCGCTGTCGGTCAAGTCCACCAGCGTCACCGCCGACGAACAGCAGCGACGGCATGGCGCAAGCCAGGTCGCTGCGGTCTACCGCGCCAGCAGTGCCATGCCGTTTTCCACCTTGCCGGCTGGCTCCACTTTCCAGGTGGTGTGGCCGGACGGCTCCACCGAAACCATGACCGTGGTCGACCCATCATCGGCCAGCGGCATCGTGCCGGTGCCGGGCAGCCAGCAGGCGCCTGCGCCGCGGATCCGGTAGCACCCTGGATCCCGTAGGAGCGCACCTGGGCGCGACGAGGTTCCACCGATAAAGCGCGGTCGCGCCCGGGTGCGCTCCTACGCATAGGTCGGCGGCTGCATGGTGTTGCCGGTGCGGGGTGTCGTCGAGCCGCTTGCTTGGCCTGCATGAGGCGCTGCCGACGCGATGCACCGAGAAATAACGCAACAAAAAAGCCCGGTTTCCCGGGCCTTTTCTGCTTCATCGATGCAAGGGCAGGCGCGATCAGGTCAGGGCGATCGACTTGTTCTTGCGCTCGGCCAGGCGCTTTTCCAGGTAATGGATGTTCTGCCCACCGGCCTGGAAGCCCTTGTCGCGCATGATGCGCTGCTGCAGCGGGATGTTGGTCTTGATGCCGTCCACCACCATCTCGCTCAGCGCCACGCGCATGCGCGCAATCGCGGTTTCGCGATCCGGGCCGTGCACGATCAGCTTGCCGATCATCGAATCGTAGTTCGGCGGCACCTTGTAGCCTGCGTAGATGTGGGTATCCACGCGCACGCCAGGGCCGCCTGGCGGATGGAAGGCGGTGATCAGGCCCGGGTTGGGCATGAAGGTTTCCGGGTCCTCGGCATTGATGCGGCATTCGATCGCATGCCCGCGCAGCACGATGTCGCTTTGCTGGATGCTCAGTTTGTGGCCGGCGGCGATGCGCAGCTGTTCGCACACCAGGTCGATGCCGGTGATGCGCTCGGTGACCGGATGCTCCACCTGGATGCGCGTGTTCATTTCGATGAAGTAGAAGCGCCCGTTCTCGAACAGGAACTCGAACGTGCCGGCGCCGCGGTAGCCGATGCGGATGCAGGCGTCCACGCAGACCTTGCCGATCTCGTTGCGCAGTTCTTCGGTGATGCCCGGCGCCGGCGCTTCTTCCACCACCTTCTGGTGGCGACGCTGCATCGAACAATCGCGTTCGCCCAGATGGATCGCACCGCCCTGGCCATCGGCAAGGACCTGGATTTCCACGTGGCGCGGATTTTCCAGGAACTTCTCCATGTAGACCTGATCGTTGCTGAAAGCGGCCTTGGCTTCGGACTTGGTGGTTTCGATGGCAGCCTTCAGCGCCGCCTCCGAATGCACCACGCGCATGCCGCGCCCACCGCCGCCGCCGGCGGCCTTGATGATCACCGGGTAGCCGATTTCGCGCGCCACCTTGGTGTTGGCGACGATGTCATCGCCCAGCGGGCCGCCCGAGCCGGGCACGCACGGCACGCCGGCAGCCTTCATGGCGCGGATCGCTTCCACCTTGTCGCCCATCAGGCGAATGGTGTCGGCCTTGGGGCCGATGAAGATGAAGCCGGATTGCTCCACACGTTCGGCGAAATCGGCGTTTTCCGAGAGGAAGCCGTAGCCGGGGTGGATGGCCTGCGCATCGGTCACCTCGGCCGCGGCGATCAACGCCGGGATGTTGAGGTAACTGTCGCTGGAGGCGGCCGGGCCGATACATACCGACTCATCGGCCATGGCCACGTGCTTGAGGTTGCGGTCGACCGTGGAATGCACCGCGACCGTGCGGATGCCGAGCGTGTGGCACGCGCGCAGGATGCGCAGCGCGATTTCACCTCGGTTGGCGATGACGACTTTATCGAGCATGGGAATAGGGAGTCGAGAATGGGGAGTGGGAAGATGCGGGCTTCATGGCGCGGCTCCGCGTCTGCGTAAGGCATTCATCAATGCAGTGAGCTTGGCGAAGACCTGGTCGACCTGTCGGCTGGCGATGTCTTCGTCTTCGGGATTGCTGTAGCCCAGTCGGACCGCGATTTGGATCTGTGTATCAAGTTCGGAGAGCGAGCCGCGCGCAATCGAGAGAAATCGCGCGTAGTCGGAAGTGGAGCGTCTCGCCGCACCTTCGGCGATATTCGATGGAACGCTGACGGCCGCACGGCGCAACTGCGCCGTCAAGCCGTAGCGTTCCTGCTCGGGAAAGACGTCGGTAAACCGATAGATCATTTCCACCAACTCCATGGAATCGCGCCACGCCTCAAGACGTTCATGAGGCCGCTTTGCCGATTCCCCATTCTCCACTCCCGATTCCCGGCGCTTCAGCCAATCACAAACAGCGGCTGATCGAATTCCACCGGCTGGCCGGTTTCGCCGAGGATGGCGACGATGGTGCCGGAGGCATCGGCTTCGATGGGGTTGAACATCTTCATTGCCTCGATGATCGCCAGGGTATCGCCGACCTTGACCTGCTGGCCGACGGTGACGAACGCCGGCTTGTCCGGGGAGGGCGAGGTGTAGAACGTGCCGACCATCGGGGCGCGCAGCACGTGGCCTTCCGGCAGTGCGGCGGCCTGCTTGGCGCCGCCGGTGGAGGCTTCGGTAGGCGACTGCATCGGCATGGTGGCCGCGGCGGCCGGCGCCTGGGCGGCGGGGGCTGGCGCGTACTGCTGCTGCACTGGCGCGCTCAGCATGGCCGCGCCCTTGGGCACGCGCGCCAGGCGCACGCTTTCTTCGCCTTCCTTGATCTCGATTTCGGCGAGATTGGATTCTTCGAGCAGGTCGATCAGTTTCTTGATTTTGCGGAGATCCATAAGGGCCTCTGGAAGTGAAACGGTGGGGAGTGCCGGCGGATGCCGGCGGAATGGGATCAGGACGCCGGCGCGCTGGCCGAGGTCGATGCGGCAGGGGTCATGCGTCGCGCTCCAGGCGCGCGATCACCGCTTCCAGGGCCAGCCGGTAGCTGTCTGCGCCAAAGCCGCAGATGACCCCGTCGGCCTTGTCGCTGAGATAGCTGTGGTGCCGGAACGGCTCGCGCGCGTGCGGGTTGGACAGATGAATTTCCACGAACGGCAGCCCCACGCCCAGCAGCGCATCGCGCAGCGCCACCGAGGTATGGGTGAAGGCGGCCGGGTTGATCAGGATGTAGGCGGTGCCGTCCTCGCGCGCGGCGTGGATGCGCTCCACCAGCACGTGCTCGGCATTGGACTGCAGGCAGTGCAGCACGTGCCCGGCCGCTTGCGCGCGGTCCACCAGGGCCGCATCGATCTGCGCCAGCGTGGTACGCCCGTAAACCTCCGGCTCGCGGGTGCCGAGCAGGTTGAGGTTGGGGCCATGCAACAGCAGCAGATGGGCCATGGGATCGGCAAGAGCGGAAAGGCCGGAAGTCTGCGCGATGTCGTCGATGCTGTCCAGTTCGACGAACTTAGGTCTGTTTAAAACGATTGTTTTAAATTTCGAGTGGTTTGGGCGGTGGCTAATGGTGGCAGGCATCAGTGCGCCAAAGGTCATAGTGCCGGCTCTGAAAGCCCCATCCCGATGCGAGCCGAACCGGTAGCCGGCCGTGCGCACCCGTCGCGCAGCGTTTACGCTCTGGCGCGCTGGAGGCGCCGTCCCGGCCGGTCGCGCGCTAATCGCTGCTGTCGGCATCCTCTCCTGCCGGGCGTCAGAATGTTGTGCCGGCGGCAGCAATTCGGTGAGTGTCCGGCTTGTTCGTGGCAAGGGCGCAGGAGGTGATGCTGCAGCAGGGCCGCGATCTGCGTTTTGCGCGCAGATCCAGGCGCCAACAACGAGGCGCCGGGCCGGACAGGGCCGGCGTGTCAGATGAAGGGCGATCGGCGCGATCGATCCCGTCTGCTGCCTCGCTTCGTGCAGCTGCCCGTCATGCCGGCCGCGGCCACTGTCGCCTGCTGCACATCGCATGCATCAAGGCGGCGCAGGTGTCGGAGGCACCGAACAGGCGACACCGCGCGCAGCCTGACGCCGCGCCTGCCCATGCCGGCACCGGCCAGTCCGGTCTGCAGGGCGCCAGCAGAGCGCGGGGCACGCAGACTGACGGCCAAGAGGGGCAGCGAACCCGCGCTTGGACGTGCCGCAACGCGCCTCGTGGCGCGGGTGCCGGTCTACATGATTCGCAACATCTTCGACCTAGCCCGCCAACAGACGGCCGCCGAGGTCACCAGCTGCAGCGAAGGCGCTGCCTCACCGCGCTGCGCGCAGCAAGGCATCTTCGGTAATGGCGCCGGTCAGCACGGTCGGCAGGATCGCCGGTGGGGCGCCGGGGCCGTAGACCACGTACAGCGGCACGCCGACGGCCTGGTGCTGGTCGAGGAAGGTGCTGATGGCGGGGTCGACATTGGTCCAGTCGCCCTTCATGTAGACCGCATCGACGCGGCGCAACGCGTCGCGGAATTCGGCGCTGCTCAGTACGTTCTTTTCGTTGGCCTTGCAGGTCACGCACCAATCGGCGGTCATGTTGACGAAGACCACGCGGTTGTCGGCGCGCAGGCGGTCCAGCAACTGCGGGGAGAACGCCACCACGCCCTCGGTCGCGGTGGCCGCCGGCAGGCTCAGGCGCGTGACCGCGACCACCGGCACCAGCGCCAGCACCAGCATCGCCGTGGCCAGGCCCATGCCCAGGCGGTGGCTCTTCCAGCGGCTGCGCTCGAAGCACCACAGGCCCAAGGCCAGCAGGGTGGCGCCGACCAGCATCAAGGCCAGCGCATCCACGCCGCGTTGCTTGCCCAATACCCACAGCAGCCAGATCGCGGTGAGATACATCGGGAACGCCAGCACCTGCTTGAGCGTTTCCATCCACGCCCCGGGGGTGGGCAGGCGCCGCGCCAGCGAAGGCACGAAGCCGATCAGCAGGAACGGCAACGCCAGGCCCAGGCCCAGCGCCAGGAATACCAGCATCGCCAGCAACGCCGGCGCGGTGAAGGCGTAGGCCAGTGCCGTGCCCATGAACGGCGCGATGCAGGGGCTGGCGACCACGCAGGCCAGCACGCCGGTGAAGAAGTCGCCCAGCGGTCCGTTGCGGGCGGCCAGCGACTGCCCGATGCCGCCCAGGTTGGTGCCCAAGGTGAACACGCCCGACAGGCTCAGCCCCACCGCGAACATCAGATAGGCCAGCGCCGCGACGAACCACGGCTGCTGCAACTGGAAGCCCCAGCCGGCGGCCTGCCCGGCGGCGCGCAAGCCGATCACCAGCCCGCCAATGGCGGCGAAGGACACCAGCACGCCCAGCGAGTACCAGATCGCATGGCTACGTGCGTGGCCGCGGCTCTCGCCGCTGTGCGCCAGGCCCAGCACCTTCAGCGACAGGATCGGCAGCACGCAGGGCATCAGGTTCAGCACCAACCCGCCAAGCAGCGCCAGTACCAGCATGCCCAGCAGGCCCTTGTCTGTATGCGGCGGCGGCGTGCGCTCCGGATTGCCGGCCGAGGCATCGGCGACCGGACCGGCAGTGCTGGCGGCAGGCGCGGGCTCGACCGGTGCCTGACCGGCAGCCAGCGGCGAAATCATCAACGGCGAAGCCTGGGCCTGGTTCTGCGGCGACACGATTCCGGCCGGCACATCGAGGGCGACGCGGCGGGTCATCGGCGGATAGCAGATACCGTCGGTCTGGCAGCCCTGGAAGGTGGCCACCAGGGTCACGTGGGCCGGATCAGGGTGGTCGCGCAGCAGCGGCAAGGTCACTTCGGCCTGGTCGAAATACACCACCACATCGCCGAAGTGTTCGTCGCGGTGGGCCTTGCCTTGCGGCCAGCGCGGCAGCCCGGTGCGCACGCCGCTGGCGCCTTCCAGTGCCAGCGAGGTGCGGTCGCGGTAGATGTAGTAGCCCGGCGCCGGGGTGAAGCGCAGCAGCAGGCTGTTGCCGTCGCCGACGATGGCTTCGAAGTTGAAGGCCTGCTCGGCCGGCAGCGGCAACGCGTCCACGCCGGCGGTCTGGCCGGGGGCGCCGAACAGGCGCGGGCCGGCGGCGCTGCGTGGCACCAGCGCGCCCAGATTTTCGCGTGGCGCAGCAGTGGCCTGCGCCCCGGTGGCATCGGCCGCGGGCAGGTCGACGCGGATTTCGCGCCGCTGCGGCGGATAGCACACGCCGGCATCGGCGCAGCCCTGGTACTGCACCTGCAGGACGGCGGTCTGCACCGCCGGGTCGGCCTTGCCGGCCAGGGTGGCCTGCAGTTGCTTGCGGTAGGTCTGCACCTGGCCGAAGAACTCGTCGTGCTTGCTCTCGCCCTCCGGCAGCGCCAGTTCGCCCGCGGCAAACCCCTTTCCGGCCTTGACGCTGATGCGGTGGCGATACAGGTAGTAGCCCGGTGCGATCTTCCAGTTCAGCGCGATGCGGTCGCGGCTGTCGGCGGTGGCGCTCAGCGCGAAGGCCTGGTCCACTGGCAGCAGATCCTTTTCGCTGATCGCCAGGGCGGGGAAAGCGGCCAGGGCCAGCAGGCACAGGGCGGCGATACGGTGCAGCACGGTCATCGGCTTACGGTTCCTCACGGGTTTCGGCGTACACCCACTGCAGGTAGGCAGGCAAGCCGCCGGCGACCTCGAGCTCGATCAGTTCGGGGACGTCGAAGGGGTGCAGCTCGCACAGCCGCTGTTGCAACGCGGGGATGCGGTCGGCGGCGGTCTTGATCAGCAGCAGCACTTCCTCGGCCTGCTCCACCACGTCCTGCCAGCGATACGTGGCATGCACACCGGGCAGGCGGCTCACGCACGCGGCCAGGCGTTCTTCGACCAGGACCTGGGCGATCCGCGCGGCGCTGGCCGGATCGGGGCAGGTACTGAACAGCAGGCGGAGGGGTGGGGGCGAAGACATGCGGCCGACAGTATAGGGACGCCGGCGGGGCTTTGCCGGGCCTGGGTCGGAGGTGAGTCCGTGTCCGCGGGGACTTGGTTGCAGGCCCATGCGCGACGACCGGGCAGGGCAGGCGCGGACACAACCCCCTGGTGGCTGGCAATCCCATTCCCTGGCATGCATTGCAATCACTTTGGCACGGATTGCATGTCCCGCGCTTGGGTTGGGCGCTACGCTAGTTCCGTCCTCGTCCCAGCCTGGTCATCATCGACTCCCGGTCGCTTTCGCATGGCACGCAACCTCACGTTTTCATTGGACATCGGCTGGCGCACGCTGCTGAAGGACTTCGGCCTGAAGCCCGAGCACGTGCTGCGCAAGGCCGGGCTGCCCGAAGATCTGTTCGCGCGCGTCGGCCGCGGGCTCGATACGGACGAGTATTTCCGCTTCTGGCGGGCGCTGGAACTGGAAGCGGGCGATGCCATGTTTCCCTTGCACTTGGTCGAGATGGTGTCGGCCGAGGTGTTCGATCCGCCCTTGTTCGCCGCCCTGTGCAGCGCCAACCTGATGCAGGCGGTGCAGCGCCTGGCCAAGTACAAGCAACTCGTGGCGCCCATGGGCCTGGAGGTGGACGTGGACCGTGCGGGAGCACTGACGGTGTCGCCACGCTGGTTGTCGGTGCAGACCGAAGTGCCTTACTCACTGCAGGTCGCAGAGGTCGCGTTCTTCCTGCGGCTGGCCCGGCTGGCGACGCGCGAGCCGGTGCAGGCGCTGCGCGTGGTACTGCCGCGGCTTCCGCCCGGCGCCTATGCGCGGCGCTACGAGCGCTTCTTCGGCGTCCCCGTTCGACACGGCGAGGCTCCGGCCATCACCTTCGGCGCCGCCGACGCGCTGCGTCCGTTCCTGACCGTGAACGAAGGCATGTGGCGCGTGTTCGAACCCGATCTGCGCCGCCGGCTCAGCGAACTCGATGCGGCGGCGACGACGGTAGAGCGCGTGCGTGCGGTGCTGCTGGAGTTGCTGCCCAGCAATATGGCCACCATCGAAAAGGCCGCCGAACGCCTGGGGCTCAGCAAGCGCACGTTGCAGCGCCGCCTCGAAGACGAAGGGGCGAATTTTCGCGCCTTGGTCAATGCGACCCGGGAGAGCCTTGCCCGCCATTACCTCGGCAGCACCACGATGACCGGCGGGGAGATCGCGTTCCTGTTGGGGTTCGAAGACCCCAACTCGTTCTATCGCGCCTTCTTGGAATGGACGGGCCAGACGCCGGATACCGCGCGCAACGCCATGCGCCTGAACTGAGAAGCGACAGGGTCCTGGTCTCATGAGGCTCCGTTGCATGCGCTGAGCCGATCAGGCGCCGGACGCCTTGAGGGGGGTGCATCGAGCGCTGCCCTGTGCGTTTCGCCGCTATGGCCAAGGATCTCGAGCGCGCCGACCTCATGCGCGTCGGCCGGCGTGTTGATCGAGCCGGCTGGCGTGCACGATGCCGAGCGGCAAGAGGGGGCTCGGCGCCTGGGGCGCGAGGCTGCTGTCGCGCAACTGCAGACCCTGCGTCCGGTGCCGCAACGCCATGCCCTGACGGCCCAGGTGACGCGGGTGGAGCAGGTAAAAGCGGCACGCTCTAGGGCGAATGAGGTTGGCGCACATTGCCGTTCCTCTGGCGCGAATGGCGAGTTCATCGCAAGGCGAGGCGCTCTATCGTCAGTTCATTCCTCCACTTGAGGTGTCACCATGAACGTTCGGCGCTTTCTTCTTCCCATCGCCATGCTGGTGGGGTTGCTGGTTGGCCAGGCGGCATTCGCGCAGGACGGCTGGTCGCTGGCCAAGGATGCCGAAGGCATCAAGGTCTACGTGCGCAACGTCGAGGGCTCGCCCTCACGCGAATTTCGGGGCGAGGTGCAATTGAAGGCCGCTGCGGACGATGTGGTCAAGGTGCTGCGCGACGCGAATGCCTTCCGCCAGTGGATGCCGGACGTGGCCGCTTCGGAACTGCTGAAGGCCACCGACACCGAGCAGTACCACTATCTGGACAACAGCGCGCCCTGGCCGGTATCCAACCGAGACGGCGTCTACCACTTCACCTATGAAAAGGCCGGCGACGGTGCCATCACCGTGCGTGTGGAGGCAGTCCCGGACTACTTGCCACTGCGCAAGGGCAAGGTGCGCATTCCCCGGGCCAAGGGTCAATGGACGCTGGTGCCGGACGCGGACTGCGTGGACGTCACCTACCAGATGCACGCCTCGCCTGGTGGGTCCATTCCGAGCTGGCTGGCCAACCAGACGGTGGTGGAGACGCCCTTCGGGACGCTCAAGGCGCTGCGAAGCCACTTGCGGCAAGCCCACTGACCAGGCCCATGAACGTCGTGTCGGCCAGCTGTTCGGCAGCGAAAGATTTCACGGATACATCGAAGGCAAAGAGCGCTGGTCGTCGGCTTTTCGATGTCTGAAGAGAATGGCTTGGCCAGTAACGCTGCCATTCCAATCGCACCCAATGTTTCCATGCGGACGAAACGACCAATTCCATGACGCCACAGGACAAGCACATGCCATTCATCGATGCCATGCACATGTACTTTCGAGGGGAAAAAATCGAGGCGATCTATTTCATCGCCGTCACCGGCCTGTTGCTCGTGATCTTCGGAGTCGCGGCCCTGAAGGCCGAGCGCGGAGGGTATGCATGGAGCGTCGTCATACCCTCGATCCTGTTTGGAATCGTGCTGGTCGGCGTAGGCGCCGGCGTTGGCCTGCGCACCGACAAACAGGTCGCCGCGATTGAAAGCGGCTTGCAGGAAAGCCCTTCCATGCTGGTGCAAAAAGAGCTGCCACGCATGCAAAAGGTCAATGCCAATTTTCGCATGACCTACTACGTCCTGGGGCTGGTGGCTGCCTTGGGGCTGATCCTGCACTACGTGGCCGGCCCGGAATGGGGGCGCGGTCTGGGTTCGACGCTGGTGCTGCTGGGGGCCATTGGTTTACTGATCGACGGATTCGCCGAGCGACGTGCAGTGCCCTATACGGCAGCGCTGGTTCGGCTCGATGCAGAGCACCGTCATGCAGATCGGGCCGTGGTGATGCCGGTGCCGAACCCGGCAGCATCGGGTCGTTCTTCAAAACACTAGCTGGAGGGCTGCAGCCATTGCCCCCAGCAGCCACCGGCCTGCTACCGAATGAAGGCCTGCACCAACCAGTGACCGCGCCCAAAGCAGAACAGCGGGCTGCAATGGGCTGGACGGACGGCTCGACCAGATCGCCGGGTCCACCGAATGCGATGGTTGCGATGCATGGCGCGAAATGTCAGCACTCTGGCGCCGATTGCAAGTCGAGTCTGCTCGCGCATCCGGAGAATGGACTTCATCCATTCAATCGAGGTGTCACATGTTCGTCAAAGGAAAGAAAACCGCCTTGGTCACCGGTGCGTCGTCGGGCATGGGCAAAGCCATTGCGCACCGTCTCATCCAGGATGGCTATCAGGCCTACGTAGCGGCGCGCAACGTCGACAGGATGGCGGATTTGGCCCTGCTGGGCGCACACCTCCTGTGCATGGACGTCTCCAGGGACGACGACATCGTCGCCGGCGTCAACGCGATCCTGGCCCAGACGGGCGGCGTGGATGTGTTGGTCAACAATGCAGGCTTTGGACTGTACGGGCCGATCGAGGAAATCGGGATCCACGAAGCGCGCTACCAGTTCGAAGTCAATCTGTTCGGTGCCGCCCGGCTCACCCAACTGCTGCTGCCCGCGATGCGCTCCAAGCGCGCCGGGCATATCGTCAACATCACCTCGATGGGCGGCAAGATGTACAGCATCCTGGGTGCGTGGTACCACGCGACCAAACATGCGCTGGAAGGCTGGTCTGATTGTTTGCGCCTGGAGGTCGCCGAGTTCGGCATCAAGGTCGTGATCGTCGAACCTGGCGTGATCGAGACGGGCTTCGGCGATGCCGCCACCGACAGCATCGCCAAGCGCTCGGCCAGCGGCCCCTATGGCCGGCTGGTGCAGATGGTGACCAAATCGATCGACACCACGTACGGACATGGCAAGGGCAGCGATCCGCGCGTGATCGCAGACGTGGTCTCCAAGGCGGTGGCCAGCAACAACCCGCGTACGCGCTATGCGGCCGGCAAGTTCGCCAAGATGCTGATCCGCATGCGCGTCTGGCTCGGCGATCGCATGTTCGACCGCATCATCGTGAGCCAGACGCGCTGAGAACGGAGCTGGCTTGCGCTGATCAATGCCAAGTCATGATGTTAACGGGAATGCGATTTATTGCAGTGGGCTGGCAGTGGCTCGCAAGACACCCGGCGCGCCGCGATCGGAGCGCCGGTGATCGTCCTCAGTTCAGCAACTGGCAACTGGCCGGCCTGGCCGAGTTGAACAGGCTGGCGGTGGCCCATTCGGGGTGATCCACGAACGGGTTGCGGTTGCCCTGGAAGCTGAAGATCACCTCGTTGCGGGCGCGCTCGGCGTCGTCCGGCGGGTCGGCCTGATGCCAGGCCAGCAGGGTGGAGAGCAGGCCCATGTACGCCGGCGAGGCCGCGGTCTGCACGATCTTGCTGCGGTCGTCGGTGAGCTCCAGGTCCGGCTCGGATTGCCCGGTGGTCGCATCCAGGCCGCCTTCGTAGCGGATGGCCATGTACATCACCGCGCGCGCCATGTCGCCCTTGCGCCGGCCCCACACCTCGAAGGTGCCGCTGTTGCCGTCGGGCGTGCGTACCCAGTTGGAATTGCCCGGGTAACGCCCGCTGCCGCCGCCACTGCCGTCGTTGACTTCGGTCACCCGCTCGCCGCAGCTGCTGGTGCAGGTGGCATAGGGCTTGTTGCCGCGGTCTGCGTTGAAGCTGGTGTCGGTCAGGTACAGCATGTGGGTGTCGGTGTAGGGCGCGTACGGCAGGCCGCGGTCGCCGGTGGCGCTGCCGAAGCCCAGCGAGTTGGGCCAGGTGTGCTCGCGGTTGTAGGTGAGCCCGCTGCCGGTGCCGGCGCGGTCGCTGACCTTGGCGTAGCTGCGGTTGCGGTAGGCGTCCAGGATGCGGCCGCTGTTGTTGGGATCCTCGTCGGCCATCTCCAGGATGGTCCAGGTGCTGGTGCCGCTGCCGCTGTACGGGTAGACCGTGTGCCCCTTGATGGTGGCGTGCAGCGAGCAGCGCAGCTGGCTGGCGTTGGTGGCATTGACCCGCGCGTAGTAACCGGTGCCGCCGCCGCTGGCGGTGGCCACGGTGAAGGCGATGGACTGGTTGGCGGCCGGGCTCAGGCCGCTGGCATCGCGGATGGCGCTGGCGGTAATGGCCAGCGTGCAGCGCTCGCCGCCGACCAGGGCGGTGTTGGTGGACAGGGTGAAGCGGGTGCCGCTGGTCGGGTATGTCAATGCCACGTTGCCGGAGCTGGCGCAGCTCAGCGCAAACGCACCGCTGCCCAGCGTCACCGCCTCGCTGAAGCCCACGGCCAGATCGCCGGCGGCCGGGAAGCCGGTGGCGCCTTGCGTCGGTGTGGTGCTGCTGATGGTGGGAGCGCCGGTGCTGCTGCCGCCGTCGCTGCCGGTGAAGGTCTGGCCGCGGTTGCAGGCGCCGAAGGTCTGCGCCGCCGAGCCGGCCCAGCTGAAGTTGGCCGCGCTGCTGCCGGTGCCGGTCAGTTGCAGCGAACTGCCGACCGCGGTGCTGTTGCTCTCGCTCACCGGCAGGTTCTGGCTGGTCACGCCGGCCGCCGGGCCGCCGCTGCCGGTGATGGCGCCTTCGTAACTGAGGAACTGCACCAACTGCCCGTTGGGGTCGACCAGCGCCACGCCGTCGTTGGGGCCGTTCTGCACGCCGTTGCTTGCGTAGCTCACCGTGGCCAGACGCACCTGGCTGCCGCAGCTCACCACCGTGCCGGCCGGCAGCGTCGTGTTGGCATAGACCACTGCCGCACTGGGGGCAGCGCCGTTGTACAGGTAGATGCGGTAACCGCTCAGCGACTCGCCGGCGGTGGCCACCACTTCCACGCCTTCGCCGCTGTCGCCGGAGGCGCCCGCGTCGTCGTAGTGCAGTTCGTTGATGAAGACCGCCGCATCGGCGGAGGTGGCACCGAGCGCGAACGCGCAGGCCAGGGGAAGGGTGCAACGCAGGGACACGAAACGGGACGGCAACCTCATCGACAGCTCCTTGTGATCGGGGAATGCGTTCCCGACTGTAAGGCGCGCGCATGACAAGCGATGGAACCTGGTTCCATTTCTAGAGCGCTCAACAAACTGCTGCGCGTCTGCCAGCGGGCGCGGCCGGTGCTCGGAACCGGCATGTACCACGCGTACACGCCGGTTCCTGCGCGCCGTCCGCCCCACCTGACGACCGCTCGCTCTGTTTTGTCTGCCGCCCTCGGCGTTCGGAGAGAAGCGGTCAGCGAAAAATTTTTGCCGCCAGCCCTTGAAAGCCGCCCACGCAGCACAATCTTTGGCCCGCACCCGCTTTGTCGGGTTTTTTCCGCGCGCTGTGCTGGCAGTCGTCATGTACGAGTGCTAACATCGCCGATAATTTCCAGGCCAATCAAACACTTAAGAGGTCTTCTCTATGAGCATCAAGCCGCTTCACGACCGCGTTGTAGTCAAGCCGATCGAAGCCGACGAAGTTTCCGCCGGCGGCATCGTGATTCCGGACTCCGCCAAGGAAAAGTCCACCAAGGGTGAAGTCGTCGCGATCGGCGCCGGCAAGCCGCTGGACAACGGCAGCCTGCGCGCGCCGGTGGTCAAGGTTGGCGACAAGGTCATCTACGGCCAGTACGCCGGCAGCAGCTACAAGTCCGAAGGCGTCGAGTACAAGGTGCTGCGCGAAGACGACATCCTGGCCGTCATCGGCTGATCAGGCGCTATGCGCCGGGAATCGGGAGTTGGGAATCGGGAATGGGCAAAGCGGCTAGCGTCCTTCGCCATCCCACCCCACCCCGATTCACGCTGTTGATCTACCGATTCCCCATTTCCCATTCCCAATTTCCGGAGTAACAACCAATGGCTGCTAAAGACATTCGTTTCGGTGAAGACGCACGTACCCGCATGGTTCGTGGCGTCAACGTGCTTGCCAATGCCGTGAAGGCAACCCTGGGCCCGAAGGGCCGCAACGTCGTGCTCGAGAAGAGCTTCGGCGCGCCGACCATCACCAAGGACGGCGTCTCCGTCGCCAAGGAAATCGAACTGGCTGACAAGTTCGAGAACATGGGCGCGCAGATGGTCAAGGAAGTCGCTTCCAAGACCAACGACAACGCCGGCGACGGCACCACCACCGCCACCGTGCTGGCCCAGGCCCTGATTCGCGAAGGCGCCAAGGCTGTGGCCGCCGGCATGAACCCGATGGACCTCAAGCGCGGTATCGACCAGGCCGTCAAGGCTGCGGTCGTCGAGCTGAAGAACATCTCCAAGCCCACCACCGACGACAAGGCGATCGCCCAGGTCGGCACCATCTCGGCCAACTCGGACGAGTCGATCGGCAACATCATTGCCGAAGCGATGAAGAAGGTCGGCAAGGAAGGCGTGATCACCGTTGAAGAAGGCTCGGGCCTGGAAAACGAGCTGGACGTGGTCGAGGGCATGCAGTTCGACCGCGGCTATCTCTCCCCGTACTTCATCAACAACCAGCAGAGCCAGTCGGCCGATCTGGACGACCCGTTCATCCTGCTGCACGACAAGAAGATCTCCAACGTGCGTGACCTGCTGCCCGTGCTGGAAGGCGTGGCCAAGGCCGGCAAGCCGCTGCTGATCGTCGCCGAAGAAGTCGAAGGCGAAGCGCTGGCGACCCTGGTGGTCAACACCATCCGCGGCATCGTCAAGGTCGTGGCCGTCAAGGCGCCGGGCTTCGGCGACCGTCGCAAGGCGATGCTGGAAGACATGGCCGTGCTGACCGGCGGTACCGTGATCTCCGAGGAAGTGGGTCTGGCGCTTGAGAAGGCGACCATCAAGGACCTGGGCCGCGCCAAGAAGGTGCAGGTTTCCAAGGAAAACACCACGATCATCGACGGCGCTGGCGATTCGGCCGCGATCGAGTCGCGCGTGGGCCAGATCAAGACCCAGATCGAAGACACCTCGTCCGATTACGACCGCGAGAAGCTGCAGGAGCGCGTGGCCAAGCTGGCCGGTGGCGTTGCGGTGATCAAGGTGGGCGCCTCGACCGAAATCGAAATGAAGGAAAAGAAGGCGCGCGTCGAAGACGCCCTGCACGCCACCCGTGCAGCCGTCGAAGAAGGCGTGGTCCCGGGCGGCGGCGTGGCCCTGGTGCGTGCGCTGGTGGCCGTGGGTGACCTGAAGGGCGCCAACGAAGACCAGACCCACGGCATCCAGATCGCCCTGCGCGCCATGGAAGCCCCGCTGCGCGAGATCGTGGCCAATGCCGGCGAAGAGCCCTCCGTGATCCTGAACAAGGTCAAGGAAGGCACCGGCAACTACGGCTACAACGCCGCCAACGGCGAGTTCGGCGACATGGTCGAATTCGGCATCCTGGACCCGACCAAGGTGACCCGCTCTGCGCTGCAGAACGCCGCCTCGATCGCCGGCCTGATGATCACCACCGAAGCCATGGTGGCCGATGCACCGAAGAAGGACGAGCCGGCACTGCCGGCCGGCGGTGGCATGGGCGGCATGGGCGGCATGGATTTCTGATCCAGGCTACTTAGGCTGTTGCAGTAAAAAAAACCCCGCCCAACGGCGGGGTTTTTTATGCGCGTAACTTGCGCATGCACGCGGCAGTTGCCGATTACCGGCGGTCGTACCGTCAGGACGAAGGCGCAGTGCTGGCTGCGGCCTGATCCGGCGACGGATGCGTGCGCGCAGGCGAGCGCTGCTCGGGCGATGCGTTGCCTGCGGCCAACTCGGCCTCGTCGTTTGCCTCGGTGATCTCGGTGATGGTGACGCTGCTGCTGGGGGTGGTCTGCGCCTGCGCCTGCGCGCCGGCGTCCTCGATGACCTGCAGGGCGATATCGCCGACCCGCTGCGCGTACTCCTGCGCGTGTTCCGGCGACAGGCTTTGCACATATCTCGCGGTGTCTTGCGCGTGCTGGATGAGCTCCTCGGGCGAGGACGGCATGCGGGTTGCGAGCGCGGTACCGTCGGGGCCCTTGACCATACGCATGATCTGACCTCCGCCCCAGTTCATCGCCAGTTCCGCGCCACGTGCCATGGGGCCCGGCATGGTCATCGCCATCAGCGACATGATCGCGCCGGCGTAGTAGGGCGATGAGGATGAGGCTTCGATCAGACTCTTGTCTGCGAAGGTTTTGGACAGTTTCTCCACGCCCAGGGCCAGCGCCATCACCAGGCTGCTGGAGCACATGGCCTTGAAACGCTCCATTGCGTCCTGACGGGTCGCATGTGCGTTGACCGCCGACTGCATCATCACGGTCGTTACAAGGATAGAGTCGGCGACCAGGTCGACCGTGCCGATGCGGTCGGGCTGGATCAGGTAGACCGTCAGCCCGGTCACTCCGGCTCCCAGCAATGCCAATGCCAACTTGGGCGCGATGTCGTGGTTGGTCACCTGGCGCGGGATGGTGGCTGGCTCGTCCTGTTCCACTTGCAGCGCAGTGCTCAGTCGCTTGCTGCATTGGTCCAGCGTCTCCAGCAGGTGCGTGCACTGGGCATTGAGCGTGCGGGTGAGCTCGTGCCCTTGGCTTGGGTCGGTGAACTCGCGACGCGCCTGTTGAAACGCTTCCCGGCCGCTCTCCAGAGCGGCGGTGATCTCGTTGAGTTGCGTGCGCAGTTGCGCGCTGATCTGGCCGGGCGTCAGGCGTGCACGCAACCGTTGCGCCTGGCGCTGAAAACCGGCGTTTTCTGCAATGCCGGCGCCCAGATGCGACAGCTTGTGCTGAAGTCGATTGCCAAGCACGTTGAGGCTGTTCCAGAGGAAGGGCGTCAGCACCATCGCCGCGCACGCCGTCGATGCGGCCGCGGCAAATCCCAGGTTGTTTTCCACTGTTTCGGCTTGGTGCCGCACGGATGGATTGCCGAATTTCTTGGGCAGTTCGGTGGTGAGAAACAATCCGTTGAGCAGAACGGAATAAAAGTGCATTTCGTTGGCGTCGCGCCCCAGCTGCCCGCCCATCAGCGGGAACGGAAGCCCGTCGGCGGTGGGACGCAGCGCAGATGCCGAGAGCGTCATCACGCCCTTGGTTGCGGCGGCGATGGAATAGGCGAAGGTCTTGGCCTGGTTGCCCAGCAACGGACTGGGGACCACCAGGGGCCAGAGATTGACCAGGTTGGCCAGCGACTTCAGCACCCGCCCGGTCGCAGGTGTGCCGTGCTCCAGCGGCTGCAGCGCGTCTTCCACGGCCTTGATGTCGCCCAGCACTTGCTGACGGAAGCGTGCTTCCAGACCGGTTGCCGCTTCGATGGCGTCGCGCAGCTGCGTGATCTGCTGGCGGCACGCGGCCAGACTGTGCGGGGTGCTCTGTTCCGGGTCGGTGTGGCGCACCATCTGCAAGAATGCGGGATCGTCCGCATGGATCTGCAGCATGGTGCGCAGATCCGCTAGCGACCAGAGATTGGACGCCCCCTTCGAGACCGCATCGTAAGCCTGCTGAACGCCGCTTGCCAATGCCGCGTTTGCGCGTGCGGCAAGCGTTGCGGCGGTGGACGGGCCTGCGGCGCGTTCGGGTGAGTGGGCCTGCGGTTCAGGGTCGTGCGAGGGCACCGGCGAAGCGCCGTGCTCGGAATCGGCGGTGGACGCGTGCGAACGGCTGCGGGGAGTGAGCGCCGACAAGCTGGGGTGGATCGGCGTTTGCGTCGGCGATGTGGCGTCGGTGACGGGAGCATTGTCGGTATAGATGTCCTGCAATGGCGCCAGAGAAGAGGGCCCTGCGGTTTGCTGTTGCTTGATCTCCATGGTGGGTTTCCTTGATGAGGAGGAGCGGCCAACTCGTACTGGCTGGCGCACATGCATCATTCGAACAAGCCTGCCCGGCCGGCATAGCGCGGCGCGAACTACTGCGTTGCAGAAAGAACCGACCAGGCAGGACGGTGGCAACTTGTGATCGCAAGACAGGTTGCTGCCGCGCATGGTCGAGTGCGCTGGGAGGGCAGAAGTCGCGGTGGGGGCAGCCCCAACCTGCCGGATAGTCGATCGCCGTCACACTCTGCGGCCACCTGTTGACACCGATGTCATCGCAGCCTTAGCGTCGCTGGGCAGGCGTTTGCGCCGAGCGGTCGGGGGGCCATCGGACAAGGGGCAGCGATGCACGCATCGCTGGCAGGCGTCGTTGCAGCGCATCGCCACGCCGGCCACGTCCGGCCTCTCCCGGGGATCTTATGAACTGCCGCAGTCATCGCCTTGCCTTGTCGATTTCCGTCTCCCTTGCCGTGACTGCCGCGTGCGCGCCGCCGCTCATGGCCCAGCAAACCGAACCCGATGCCACGCGCGCCACCTCCACGCTGGATGCGGTCAGCGTCACCGGCTCGCGCATCAAGCGCGCGCAGGTCGAAGGGGCGCAACCGGTGGTCACCATCAGCGCGCAGCAGATCCAGCAGGAAGGCTTCGCCACCGTCTACGACGTGCTCAACAGCATGAATCAGCAGGGCTCGGTGGAAGCCGATACCCAGTGGGGTTCGCATACGCCCAACGCCTCGCCGATCAACCTGCGCGACCTCGGGCCGGGGCGGACGCTGCTGCTGGTCAACGGCCATCGCGTGGCCGATTACCCGCTGCCCTACGGCGGCGAAAGCAACTTCTCCAACTACAGCAATATTCCTTCCGCTGCGGTGGAGCGCATCGACATCCTCACCGGCGGCGCGTCGGCGATTTACGGCTCGGACGCAGTGGCCGGCGTGATCAACGTGATCCTCAAGCGCGACTATCAGGGCGACCAGGTGCGCCTGCGCGGCGGCACCGCCGCCGAAGGTGGGCGCGACAGTTTCGACGTGTCCTGGGCCGGCGGGCGCACCGGCGAGAACTGGAGCCTGACCTACGCGCTGCAGGCGACCAAGCGCGACCCGTTGAGCGGACGCGATCGCCCTGAAATGGACGATTCGGACGACATGTCCTACTCCAACTGGACCGGCCAGAACCGCCTGTACGGCTTCAATCCGTTCACCGGTTTGAGCCTGATCGATGCCAACACCAACGAGCGTCTGGCACCGCCTGCCGGCACCTGCGCGCGCTTTGGCGGTGAGTTCATCGACGGGCAGCGGCTGAGCTACAACCAGAACACCGGCGCGCTCACCAATGCCGGCAGTTACTGCGGCGTGGCGCGCGATTACGGCGACTGGGGCCTGGTCACCGGCAGCGAGGATTATTCGGCGTATCTCTACGGCACCTGGAAGTTCGGCGAACACACCGAAGCCTGGGCCACGCTGTCCGCCAACCGCAGCATCGGCCGCTGGACCTACGACCCGCCGTACGCGTATCTGGGCCCGTTCCAGGACGCGGCCACCGGGCGTTCGTTGAACCTGATCCGCCAGCTGACCCGGCGCGAAGCCGGTGGCTGGGACCGGCTTGCCAACTACAACAAGGAGCAGTCCTGGGATCTGAGCGCCGGCTTGCGCGGCGTGTGGGCTGGCCGTTTCGATTGGGAATTGAGCGTGGGCCGCTCGCGCTACACCGTCGACGAATACATTCGCACCGTGGACACCGCGCGCGCCACCGACTACTTCCTCGGCAGCTCCCTCGGCACTGCCGCCGATGGCACGTCGATCTATGCGATCAACCAAGCGCGCTTGTATACGCCACTTTCAATGGACCAATACGACGCGCTGGTCGCCAAATCGCACAACTCGGCGTATTCGTGGGTCAATCAAGCCAGCTTCAGCGTGAGCGGCGATGTGGTGCAGGGCTGGGCCGGGCCGATCCGCTTCGCCACCGTGGCCGAAGTGGCAAAGCAGGGCTATCAACTCTCGCCCGACCCGTGCGCCAACGAGTGCTACCCGGTGGATGTGGTGGACAGCGGCGGCGGCGAACGCATGCGCAGTTCGGCCGGCCTTGAATTCCAGATTCCGTTGCTCTCCACGTTGAGTGCGAATGTGGCAGGTCGCTACGACCGCTACGGCAATTACCGTTCTTCGGCCGCCATCCCCACCGATGTGGGCACGCAGAGCGACACCACCTGGAGCGCAGGCCTGGAATGGCGGCCGGTGGAAAGCTTGCTGGTGCGCAGCACGGTGGCCACCAGCTTCCGCGCGCCGGACATGCATTACGTGCTGGGCGAACCCAGTTCCACCAACCAGACGGTGATCGATCAGTACCGCTGCATTTCCTCGGGCGCGTACCTGACCGGCGGCTGCAACGACGAGAACAACAACATTTTCTACACCGTGGATGTCAATCGTCGCGGCACCCCGGATCTACGCTCGGAAACCGGCCGCTCGTTCACCGGTGGCATCGTGTGGGACATCGCACAAGGCTTGTCGTTGAGCGTGGATTACTACCGCATCCAGCTGGAGGAAATGATCAAGGATCTGGACCGCGACGAGATCCTGTCGGCCGAAGCCGGCTGCCGTACCGGCACCACCATTAGCGGCGGCACCTGGAACAATCCGGGCGGCGCTGGCTATTGCGACACCATCACCTCGCGCGTGATGCGCAATGCCGATGGCACCATCGCCAGCATCGAGCGCGGCCCGATCAACCTGGCGCAGATGGAAACCTCCGGTATCGACGCCGCGCTGAAGTATCGCCTGGCTACCGCAGGCTGGGGCAACTTCCAGTTGTCGCTGGACTACAACAACCTGATCGCCTATCGCGAGCAGATCTACCGCACCGACAGCGACGAAAACCGCCGCGACGAACGCGTGCGCAGCCGCGTGCGTGGCAGCGTGCATTGGGACAACGGCGGCGCCTGGGACTGGACCGTGTACTTCCGCCGGATCGGCTCCATGCGCGCCGTCAACTGGGGCACCTGCGAACGCTTCGACGACGGCTATCAACCCAGCGCCTCCGATGCGTGCCTGGTGACCGACACCGCCAACGTGCATCTGGGCGAAACCAGCAAGCGCTACTTCGGCCGCGTGGGCCCGGCGATCTACTGGAACCTGAGCACCGGTTACAAGATCACCGACCACGCCAAGGTCAATTTCTACGTCAACAACCTCTTCAACGAAGTGGGCTACGACCACAAGGAACGCTTCTACGGTTACGGCTTCTACAACACCACCCTGTTCAACCCGATCGGTCGCGAAGTGGCTGCCGAATACGTGTTTACGTTCTGAGTGAGTGCGGCGCCTGCGCACGCCACGGTGGTTGCCGTGGCGTGCGGATGTCTTGTGTCTGCACTGCTTTCGGCAGGCCGCAAGACCTGGCGAGATGACCAGCTCGATCAGCGCGTCATCGATTGTTTGCATCGCGCCGATTGGCGGCAGCGCTATCGCCGCCCGTTGGATTGGCGATCGCCCCGGAACCTGTGCCGACTTCACCGCTCCGGCCGCATGCATTTCAACGCGGGGTTGTGCTGGAGCCTGTGGAGGGACGTTCGCTTCCACCTGCGCCCGGTCCGTTGCCGATGAAACAGTGGCAACGCGCAAACGTGCGTGGTATCAATGCATCCCATGAACGCACCCCGCAGCCAGTTTTACTTTTGGTACTACGGTTTTCCGATGCCGCTGGCGGAGGAAGGATTGCGCTCACCCTGAAGGAAACTTCAGCAGCATTCCCGAAAAGCCGCCAGCGCACACCTGGCGGCTTTTTTGTTGCCGCCGCGCCTGGTTCCCTGATGCAACACCGCCCACCGAGACACTGTTATGCCGCCCGTCACCGATGACCTGCGTATCCGCAAGATCGAAGCCCTCGCACCGCCCGCGCAGCTGCTGTCGCTGCTGCCCTGCGATGAGCGCGCCTCCGAAACCGTGACCAACGCGCGCGCCGCGCTGCACGACATCCTGCACGGGCGCGACGACCGCCTGGCCGTGGTGATCGGGCCATGCTCGATCCACGACCCGGTCGCGGCGATGGAGTACGCGCAACGCCTGCGCCCGTTGCGCGATCAGTTCGGCGACGCGCTGGAGATCGTGATGCGGGTGTACTTCGAAAAGCCGCGCACCACCATCGGCTGGAAGGGCTTGATCAACGATCCGGACCTGGACGGCAGCTTCCAGATCAACAAGGGCCTGCGCGTGGCGCGTGGCCTGCTGCGCGATATCAACAATCTCGGCCTGCCGGCCGGCGTGGAATTTCTCGACATCATTTCGCCGCAATACATCGCCGACCTGGTGGCCTGGGGCGCGATCGGCGCACGCACCACCGAGAGCCAGGTGCATCGCGAAATGGCGTCCGGGCTGTCATGCCCGGTGGGCTTCAAGAACGGCACCGGTGGCGACGTCAAGATTGCGGTGGACGCGGTGGGCGCGGCCTCGCATCCGCATCATTTCCTGGCCGTGACCAAAGACGGACATACCGCCGTGGCAGCGACGGCGGGCAATCCGGATTGCCATGTGATCCTGCGCGGCGGCAAACAGCCCAACTTCGATGCGGCCAATGTGGAAGCGGCCAGCCAGGTGCTCAATGCATCCGGCCTGCCCGCGCGCCTGATGATCGATGCCAGCCACGCCAACAGCAGCAAGAATCCCGAGAACCAGCCCAAGGTCGTCGAGGACATCGCCAACCAGCTGGAAGGCGGCGAAACACGCATCGTCGGCGTGATGGTGGAAAGTCATCTGGTCGGTGGGCGCCAGGACCTCTTGCCGGGGTGCGAGCTGACCTACGGCCAGAGCATTACCGACGGCTGCATCGGCTGGGACAGTTCGGTGCAGGTGCTGGAACGCCTGGCGACCGCAGTGCGCGCACGGCGCATGCGCCGGATTGCCGAGGCTGCATGAGTTGCGGCGCAGCAGCATCGGCAGAACACTTGCTGATGCTGCATGGGGCGTCGCCCACTCGAAATCACGGCGAGGCAGCGCGTTGGCTGGTCTGCGGCGTCGCGCATCCCTGATTCGGCGCTATGCGCCACCTTGGCCAATGGGAAAGGATCTTGCGGCTGGCACGTGCGTCGGTGCAGCAAGCGTCGGTAACTGCGCAGGCAATGACGTGGGTGTGCGCTAGACGCTCGGGCCACTCCTCACCGAGGCGGGACGGCTGGCTGGTGCGCCGCTGTCGCGCAGGTGCAGCACGTCCAACATGGCGCGCAGCGGTGCCATCAGCGACGACCAACCGATACAACGATCGGCTTGGCCGTGCGCGCAGGCGTCTGGCGGGCCGCTGCAGACCAAGAACGTCGGGCCGGCGCAGGGAGCCGGCCCGACGGATTGGACACCACCCAGTGATGGCCCGTTTCGCTCAGCGACAGCAGGGGGAGAGAGCCTTCCTGTCACATGGAGCGAGCGGGCAGGACCGTTATCCGCCCGGCGCGTGACCCTGCGATGTCGCTGCATGTCGTGCGCAGCAATGAAGTTCGAGAAGCGTTAAATGCCGGGATTGCGTAATCGCAGCGGTTCAGCGTCGCCAGTGCAGCACCGCAGGAATTGCGAGGTTTGCAGCACTAAGGCATTAGCCGGCCGCCAATCTCCAAGCTCGCCGCCGATTCCCAATTCCCAATTCCCGCAACGGCACCAGCCCTGTTCACGCTTCGCGGTCAGCGCAACCGGGATAGTGGCGGCAGACTCTTTCCTGCCTGCGCCCATGCCCTCACTTCGCGACCGCTTCCAGCGCTGGCCACGGCCGTGGCGTCGTGCAGTGGGCATTGTGCTGGCGCTCTACGCGCTGTATCTGCTGGCCGGCAACCTCTATCTCAATACCCCGCTGTTCGACGCCAGCACCAATCGGCAGCCGCACAAGTTCACCATGCAGACCGGCCCGGCGGTGACGCTGTTCCCGGGCGAGGTCATCGCCTGGAACGTGCGCATGCGCGGGCAGGCCAACCGTACCGTGTATGTCTTCCACGCCGACCGCGCACATGCGCGTATCGCCCTGCTGGCCTTGTTTCGGCGCGAAGTGCGCCTGCCGTGGCTGCATGCCACCGGCGTGAGCGCAGAAGTGGAAACCTCCGATACGCCCATTCCGCCGCCACCGCGGGGCAACCAAGGCTGGACGTTGCGCTTCGATGCAATCACCAGCAACAGCATTCGCAGTGCCCGCCTGGGCAAATTACTGATCGCCGGGAAGGGGCACGGCAAGGTCGGTTTTCTGAAGCAACTCAAGGGCGGGCCGTCGGAACTGTTTCCTTCCGAAGCGGGCTTTACCGATGCGGTGGTCAGCTACGACGGGGTGCAGGTGTTCAACGGTGTGCAGCTGGATGCGCAGTTCCAGTTTCCACGCCATTACCGCGACCAGGCGCCGGGCCTGCGCAAGCTCGGCATCACCGCCGCCCGGCTACAGCTGAAGGCCAATTCCGTGGCGCTGAAGATCGATACCGGCGCGCCGCATGTGGACATCGGCAGCGGGCCATCGGCAGCCCGCGTGGAGGCCGATATCCGCCTGGCCAGCGGCGCGCTGCAGCCGGGCAGCCGCGCGGTGTGGCGGTTGCCATTGCTTGCGGGCGTGGGCGCCACCGACCGCGGCATGCTCGCGCTGCAGCTGGATGTGGCACAGGACATCCGCGTGCAGGCGCGGCTGCCGCGCGACGAGAAGACCGGCAGCGAGCTGCACGCCGATCTGCGCATCGCCGGGCGCAGTGTTCCGTTCGAACAGCCGGCGCAGCTGTTGCCGCGTCTGTCGGGGCAGGTGCGTGGGCGCTGGAAGTTCGAATCCTTGAACTGGATCGCCGAGCTGTTCGTGCGCAAGCCGTGGTTCCAGCTGGAAGGCGGCGGTCTGGTCGAAGCGGACCTGCGCCTTGCACAGGGCCGGCTGAGTGCCGGCAGCACGCTGGATATTCCGCGCGTGGAGGCCGTGGCACAGGTGTTCGACACGCGCCTGGCCGGCGTCGCCAAGGCGCACGGGCGCATCGACGATGCCGCCACGGCGCAGGCGCATCTGGATGTGAGCATTCCCACCTTCAAGGCGGCGCCGCGCGATGCGCCCAGACAGCTCCTGCTGGATGGCCGCGATCTGCAACTGGCCATGCATGGCGATGCCGAGCTGGCCCGCCTGAGCGATACGCTCAAGGCGCAGCTGCGTTTCAGCGATGCGCGTGTGCCCGATCTCACCGCCTACAACCGCTATCTGCCGGGCAATAACGTGCGCCTGCTCGGCGGTAGCGGCAGCCTGACCGGCGATGTGGCGCTCAATGCGTCCGGCGAGGTCGGTAATGGGCATGCGAACCTGCGCGGGCAGGGCGCGCATCTTGCGTTGGCTGGCGTACAGATGCGCGGCGATGCCGAGTTGCAGGCAACGCTGCAGCGCGCCGACTTCAAGAACAAGTTCTTCGACCTCGGCGGCACGCGCATACGCCTGCGCAATATGCGCGTGGGGGACGAAGTCAGCGATGCGAATTGGTGGGGCGACTTGCAGGTGGGTGCCGGTACGATCCAGGCCGAAGCACCGTTCCAGGTGGATGTCGACGCAGCCCTTCGTATGCGCGATATCGCCCCACTGCTCTCGGTGTTCGCCCAGCGCGCCGACTATCCGCGCTGGGTGCTGGGTTTGCTGGATTCGGGCGAACTGGATGCCACTGGTCGAGTGCGTTGGCGCAAGCAGCAGGTGCTGATCGACGACCTGCATGCGGAAAACGCGCGCTTGTCGCTGCGTGCGCGGCTGGCCTTGAACGATGCGCAGCGGCGCGGCGATCTGTATCTGCGCTGGGGCGTGCTGGGTGCCGGCATCGAACTCGAGGGCAAGCAGCGGCAGTGGCATCTGGCGGGCGCACGCGAGTGGTATGACGCGCGGCCGGCACTGTTGCCGGCGGTCTCCAAAACCAAGTGATGCGGCCGCTGGCGTGATCGTGCTGCGCCGTGCTCACGGCTGGCTTGGCACACTGTGCCCAGCCGCGTGCGCGGTTTTCAGGAGCCTGCCGTCATGACGATGCCTGTTCGCGCCCGCTGGCGCGCCTTGCCACGCGTACTGCGATGGCCGCTAGTGGCACTGATTGCGCTGTACGCAAGCTATGTGCTGCTGGGCAATCTGTTGCTCAACACGCCGCTTGGCCCGGCTGCGCTGAATCGCTCGCCCGATAAGTTCACGATGCACTGGGGCCCGGCGCTGACCTGGTGGCCTGGGCGTGTGGTGCTGTGGGATGTCGATCTGCGAGGCCATTGGACGCGCACGAACTGGAATGTCGGCGCGCAGCGGATGAGCGGGCAGATTCGGCTGCTGCCATTGCTGCACCGCCAACTGCTGGTGCCGGAGTTGCACGCGCGCGGTGTGCGTGGCGGTCTGCAGGCTGCGGTCGAGACGCCCGGGACGGCGACAATGCCATCGCCTGCGGCGACGCAAGCGGCGCGGGGTGCTGTTGTTCCGATGAAGGGCGTCGCTGATACGCCGGCCGCTTCAGCGAACGAGGAGGCGCCTACAGTAGCGCCCGATGTCGAAAAAACGGCGACGACGCAGCCGCCCGCGCAGCATCTGCGCGTAACCACTGCAACCAACGCGAAGCCCACAACGCCAACAACCAGTACGCCGCAATCAGCCAAGCGCGCCGACGCTCACGCCAGCGCACCCATCCCACCAGCCGCCTGGACCCTGCAGTTCGACCGCATCGTTGCCGAGCAGGTGCAGGCCGTGTCGCTGCGTCAGCTGCACATCGAAGGGCAGGGCCAACTGCAACTGGGTCTGTTCAAACGACTGCGTGGCGGGCCGATGGAAATCTTCCCCTCGCGTGCGGTGTTCGAATCGACGCGTGTGCGGTGGGGGCAGGACGAAGTGATGCGCAACGGGCAGCTGCGTATCGAAGCGAGCATCGCGCGGCATGCACCGGAGCAGGCAAGTGGACAAGCGGTGCTGCAGTTCACCGATGCGCTGATCGCCGTGCATGGCGACACTGCAGCGTTGGATGTCGCCCGTGATGCGCAGGGCCGGCACACGCTGGCGACGCGTCCCGGCAAGGGCCGTGCAGATGGCGAGCTGCGCTGGATACGCGGTGCCCTGCAGCCCGGGAGTCAACTGCAATGGCGCGCGCCGCTGCACGACGGCAGGCGCGCGCAGGCCGCATTGCTGGGCGAATTGACGGCGCAGTTACAGGTCGATCAGAACATGCGGCTGACGGTAAGCATGCCCGAGCCGGCCGATGCCGGACTGACGCTGGACGCCGACGTGCGCGTGCAAGGCAGGCAATTGCCAGTGCAATCCATGCGCAGCCTGTTGCCGCGCACCTCCGGGCATGCGCGGCTGCACTGGCAATTGTCTTCGTTGAGCTGGATTGCTGCGCTGTTTCCGGATGTGGATTGGCTGACCCTGGAGGGCGAGGGCCTGGTCGATGCCGATCTGCGGATCGATCGCGGCCAGCTCGGCGCCGGCAGCCGCCTGCAGGTACCGCACGTGCAAGCGCAGGTAGGCGTGATGGGGCATGCGATCACGGGACAAGCCAGTGCAGATCTGCGCGTGGACGCCGATGCCAACGGACAGTTGCTGCCGGCGCTTGCACTGCAGATGCAGCAGTTTTCGATCGCGCATACCGACGCGCCAACGCGCCCGTTCGTGCAAGGCCGCGATTTGCGCCTGGATCTGCAAACGCGCGCCGATGCGCGCAACCTGACCAGCCTGCGCGATGCCACGCGCGCGCACTTGGTGTTCGCCAATGCGCGCGTGCCGGATCTGCGTGCCTACAACCGCTATCTGCCGCAGCAGCAACTGCGCTTCGACGGCGGCAACGGCGTGCTCAGCGGCGATCTGCAGATCGAGCCGGGTGGGCGCATCGGCAAGGGCGGTGTGCGCATCGGGGCGCGTGCAGCGCGACTGCAGTTTGCCGGCCTGGCGTTGCGCGGCGATGTGGATGCGGATCTACGCCTGCAGCGCGGCGATCTACGCGCCGAACAGTTCAGTCTCGATGCTAGCAGCATCCAGCTGCGCAATGTCGGATTCACCGGCCCGGATGGACAACATCGCGATGGCTGGTGGGCGCGTGTCGTGCTGGACGATGCGCGCATGCAATGGCGACAACCGGTGGGTGTGGATGGGCGTGTACGCATCCAGGTGCGCGATCTGGCATTTCTGGTGGCGTTGTATGCGCGCGACCGCTCGATTCCGAACTGGATGCTCCGGCTGGTGGATGCAGGCCAGGCGCAGCTGACCGCACGCGCGCACTGGCAAGGCGAGACGGTCATCGTCGATCGGTTGCAGGCACGCAACGAACGCTTTCAGGTCGATGCGCGCCTGCGCTTGCAGGGCAATCAACGCAGCGGCAGTCTGCTGGCCCGCTGGGGAATGCTGAGCGCGGCAGTGGGCTTGCGCGGCGACACACCCGAATGGCATCTGCGACGCGCTCCGGAGTGGTATCGCGCGCAGCCGGAGCTATTGCGCTGACGCCTGCATCGCACGCGCTGGGGTGAAGAAAAAAGCACCAGTTCTGTACTGCCTGGTATTGTTTTGCAGTGCAGCGTGCAAGTCCGATTCGGGGCGCGCACTATGATCCTGCATCCCGACGTGGGGGAGGGAGCAAAGCCCGCTGGCAGTTCGCTGCAAGCGGGCTTTTTTATGCCTGGTGATTGCCGGGTCAAGCGCCAACCCCGCGCAAGATCCGCCGCAGATGAGGCTCGTGCCGTAGGCGGTGGTGGCTGCCGCGCGCATCGCGGCGAGCGGACTTGCATGGCTTGGAGCCGCGCCCAAAACCCGGCAAGCGATCATGCTGCTGGATGTGTACGGGGTGTTCGAAACCATTCGTACGAGTGATCCATGCCGTACCGATCACCGGCCGCGTCCGCCTGGCCTGTCATGCCGTTCCTATTTCTGCAACCCCAGCAGCCACAGCGTGCTGCCGCCGGTGATGAACAACCGCCGTTGCTCCCGGTCGAAGGTGCAGTTGGATGCCGTCTCCGGCGTCGGCACCAGGCCGAGCCAGTGGCCGTGGTTGTCGAAGATGCACACGCCCGCGCCGGAACTGCTCCATAGCCATCCCTGGCGATCCACGCAAAAGCCGTCCGGCAGGCCGTCCGGCACCACCGCGAAGCGGCGCCGGTTGTGCAATGCGCCATCGCGCCAGTCGAAGGCGGTGATCTCCGGCGTGGTCGGGCCACTTTCGGGCGTCTGCGACACGTACAGCACACGTTCGTCGGGGGAGAACGCCAGCCCATTGGGGTGATCCAGGCTGACCATGCACTGCAGGGCGCTGCCATCGGGCGGCAGCCGGTAGACGCCGTGATGGTCCAGTTCCTGCGGGCCCGGGCAGCCCTGGCTGGGCTTGAGCAGCCCGAACGGCGGGTCGGTGAACCAGATCGCGCCGTCGTGCGCAACGATCAGATCGTTCGGCGAATTGAGCCGTTTGCCCTCGAACCGCCCGACCAGCAGATGCGCCCGGCCATCGACATCGCTACGGGTGATCGCGCGGCGCCCGTGTTCGCAGTGCACCAGTCGCTGCTGCGCATCCACCGCATTGCCATTGGTGAAGGCGGTGGCATCCAGCAGCGCGTCCACCGCGCCGTCCTCGCGCCAGCCAAGCACGCGGCGGCCGACCACATCGCTCCACACCAGCGTGCGCTGTGCCTCCCACCACGCCGGGCCCTCGCTCCAGGTGGCCTGGTCGTAGAGGGTCTGCAGGCGCGCATTGCCCAGCCGCGCTGCCAGCGCGGCGTGATGCGTGGTGGGTGGCGGGCACTCGGCCGGCTGGGCGGCGCCGGGCGCGCGAAGGCGGCAGTGGCGGTCCATCAACGCGGCGCCGGATGGCCGAACGGATGCGCGGTGGCCGCTCCTGGCGATTGCGCAAACTGCACCATCATCTGCAGGCAGGGCGTCTCGCCCAATTGGCCGGAGCGGTGGCCGCGCCGATCGGTGGTGCCCTGATCCTGGCCGAAGTGGATGTCGCCCGGCCCCATCTCCACGCGGGTGCCGTCGCCGGTTTCGATAAACCAGCGGCCTCGCAACGGAATCACCCATTGCGGGTACGGGCTCTCATGCCAATCGCCGACCCAGCCCACCGGCAGCACCGCGAACTGGATGCCCAGCACCTCGCCCGGAAACGGCCGTAACCACTGCGGTGCCGCACCGCCACCCACGCTCTTGCTGCCGAAGCCGGGCAACTGCGAGAGGTTGAGGCGGCTGTTGCCATCCGGCCCGGTCCACAGATGCAGAAAGGGCAGGCTGGGCGGTAGTGCAGGATCGTTGCCATCGGTTTCCAGCGGGATCTGCGAGGGCAGCAGGTGGGCAGGCAAGGTGGTGGGCGACATGGCGGGACCTCGGGCGAAAGCCGCAGTGCAGCATGGGTTTCGTCAGGGCTGCGTAAGCGAGATGTTCAAAGCGGCGAAATGCTGCACGCCCTGTTGCAGTCGCTATGCGGGATGTCGCGCACGCGTGCACTGCCTGCGCGGCAGGGATGCCAAAATCCGGTCATGCCGATGCCGACCGTTTCCATGTCTCCTGCGCTCACCGCCCTGATCGAGCGGGCCGTGGCGCGTGTCCGTCAATCGTTGCCTGTCGAGCAGGCGTGGCCGGGCGGCGAGTTCGATCGGCAGCTCGCGCAGGTGGCACTGGCCAGCGAGTTCGCGCTCGATACGTTGGCGCGGCAACCGGCATTGCTGCAGCAGCTGGCACAACCCGATCCGCCGCCGCTGCCACTGCCACAGTTCGATCCGGCGCAGCCGCAGCTGTGGCCTGCGCAATTGCGACGCTATCGCAGCGCCGAGTCCACGCGCCTGGTGTGGCGCGATGTGCTCGGTCTGGACAGCGTCGAGGCCACCCTGGCCGGCGCAACCCAGCTGGCCGAGCACTGTCTGCAATGCGGCCTGCAAGCGCTGGAGCAGCAGTTCCACACCCGCCACGGCAAGGTCGTTGCTGCAGACGGCAGCGTGCAACGCCTGGTGGTGTTCGGGCTGGGCAAGCTGGGCGGCGGCGAGCTGAATTTTTCCTCGGACGTGGATCTGGTCTACGCCTATCCGCAGGGCGGCCAATCCGATGGCGCGCGTCCATTGGCGGCAGAAGAGTATTTCGCACGGTTGGGCCAGCAGCTGGCCAGGTTGCTGGACGAAACCACGGCCGACGGCTTCAGCCATCGCGTGGATCTGCGCCTGCGTCCGTTCGGCACCGCCGGCCGCGTGGCGTTGTCGTTCGCCGGCATGGACCAGTATTTCCAGCGCGAAGGTCGCGATTGGGAGCGCTATGCCTGGCTCAAGGCGCGCGCGGTGGCTGGCGATATCGACGCCGGCGAGGCCTGGCTGGAAACGCTGCGCCCCTTCGTCTACCGGCGGTATCTGGACTTCACCGCGCTGGATGGCTTGCGCGAAATGAAGGCAGCCATCACCGCCGAAGTGGCGCGGCACGATCGTCTGGACGACATCAAGCGTGGGCCCGGCGGAATTCGCGAAATCGAGTTTCTGGCGCAATCGCTGCAGCTGATTCGCGGCGGACGCGAGCCGAGCCTGCGCGAACGCCGCCTGCTGCCCGCGCTGCAGGCGCTGGTGGCCGCAGGCCAGATCGACCAGGAAAACGGCCAGGCGCTGTCGACGGCGTATCGTTTTCTACGCCGGCTGGAAAATCGCCTGCAGATGTTGCGCGATGCGCAGACCCACGCATTGCCGCAGGCGCCGCTGGATCGCGAACGCATTGCGCTAGGCCTGGGTTACGCGCAGTGGTCGGCCCTGTTGGACGCGCTGGCGCCGCAGCGCGCGCGGGTTGCGGCGGAATTTGCCGAGCTGCTGGCCCCGCGCGTGCGCGCCACCGCGCCGGACGCGCTTGCCGATTACTGGCGCGCGCTGCCGGACGGCGATGCTGCGCCGTTGGCGGGGATTGGCTTGAACGATCCCGATGGCGCGCATCGGGCGCTGGCCGATTTCGCGCAGTCCTCCGGCGTGCGCGCACTGTCCGATAGTGCGCGTGCGCGGCTGGATCGGGTGATGCCGGCACTGCTGCACGCGGCCACCCGCGCCAGCCAGCCCGACGCGGCCGTGCGTCGCATGCTCGGCCTGCTGCAGGCCACCTTGCGCCGCACCAGCTATCTGGCCTTGCTCGATGAGCAACCCAGCGCGCTTGCACGCCTGGTCGATGTGCTCTCGCGCAGTGCGCTGCTGGCCGAGCGGCTGGCGGCGTATCCGTTGCTGCTGGACGAATTGCTCGACACCCGCATCAGCGGCCCGCTGCCGGATCGCGCAGCGCTGCACGCGGCCTGCGCCCATACCTTGCACATCGATGACACCGAAGCGGCGTTGCGCGAGCTCAACGAGCGTCGGCTTGCACTGAGCTTCCGCATTGCGCTGGCCACGCTGGATGGCCGCCAGCAGGCGGTGGAGAGCACCCGGCAACTGGCCTGGCTTGCCGAAGCGGTCGTGCAGACCGTGCTGCACCTGGCGCGCAGCGACATGCTCGCCGCGCACGGACACGTGCCCGGCGGAAGCTTTGCCATCGTCGGTTACGGCAGTCTGGGCGGGCTGGAGCTGGGATTCGGATCGGATCTGGATCTGGTGTTTCTGTACGATCATCCGCGCGAGGTGGACGCCTCCGATGGCAAGCGCCCACTGGACGCCGGGCGCTGGTTTGCACGGCTTGCGCAGAAGGTGATGGCATTGCTGGCTGCCGAGACCGGCGCCGGCCGGCTGTACGACATCGATGTGCGACTGCGCCCGGATGGCGGCAAGGGCGCACTGGTGTCCTCGCTGGCCAGTTACCGCGAATACCAGCGCGATCGCGCCTGGACCTGGGAGCATCAGGCCCTGGTGCGTGCACGCGCGGTGGCCGGCGACGCAGCGCTTTGCGACGCGTTTGCCCAGGTGCGTCGCGATACGCTGATGCGGGTGCGCGACACCGCGCAGTTGCACGAGGACGTGCGCAAGATGCGTGCGCGCATGCGCGCCGAACTGGATCGCAGCGATGCCGGCCGGCTGGATCTCAAGCAAGGCGCTGGCGGCCTGGTGGATCTGGAATTCGTGCTGCAGGCCGGCGTGCTCGGGCTGGCAGCGCAGCAGCCGCAGCTACTGGATGCCTGCGACACGCCCGCGTTGATCGACGCACTGGCGCGCACGCACTGGCTGCCGGACGAGAGCGCCGCACCACTGCATCAGGCGCACGCAACGCTGGTCGATGCCGGCCTGAGCTGCACGCTGGACCGCCGCCCACGCCTGATCGCACCCACGCCGGCCATCCAGCAGGCGCGCGGCATCATCTTCAACGCAGCACGTGGGCAGGGCCTGACGTTTCCGCTGGGCAAGGATGAAACAGCGCTGTAAGTGCACTGGTGAGTACGCCGCTTTCGATGCAGCTGCAGCGAACGGCAGCAACGGTGCCTTGCTGTCCTGGCGGAGGCAACGCACCCATGAGCGTCAGCGTTCTACCGACGCGGCGCAGTCCGCCACAGCAGGGCGCGAAACGGGCCGAGCAGGAACACGCCCATGCCCAGTTTTACCGCCAGATCGCCTGCGGCCCAGCTGACCCACGGCAGGCTCGCGCCGGCAAACGCAATGCTCCAGAAGATCGTGGTATCCAGGGTGGCGCTGCAGGTGGTGGCCACGATCGGCGCGCGCCACCAGCTGCCGTCGCGCAGGCGGTCGAACACGCTGATGTCCAGCAATTGTGCCGCGATGAAAGCGCTGCACGAGGCCACCGCAATGCGTGGCGTCGCCAGCCAGATCGACAGCAGCACCGCCAGCGCGAACCCGCACCAGGCAACGTGGCGCGCGGCGCGCGGGCCGAAGCGGCGGTTGATCAGGTTGCTGACCAGGAACGCCAGCGGGTAGGAGAACGCGCCCCAGGTCAGCCAGTCGTTGATCGGGTATTGCACCAGGATGTTGGACAGCAGGACCACCGCGCCCATTGCCAGCACCGCCCAGATCAATGCACGGGCGGTGAGCGGGGCCAATACAGGTGGCGAGGCAAGACGCATGGCGACACGGTGTTGAGTGGGCGCGCAATTATCTCTTCGACGGCAGGGATGGACCAGCGCAGCGATGCGCTCGCCGGCCACAGCGCCGGTGCGCGATGACCGTATCGCGCAGGCGCCTGCCACCGACCGTGCCTGTATCGCGGCGGCGACCGACTGGGCGCGTGCGCACATCGCGGCCGCAATCAGCCGCAGACACGCGCACCTCGCTGGCGGCGACACAATCTCGCCCGCTAGCATTTCAGCCGTAGACATCGCACGTATCGTCCCGGCTCCCGACCCCGTCGTCTGATTGATGGCAGCCCTTGCAAGCCCCGCGACCTGCCGATGCCGATGGCGATAGCTGCCGAATGCGCAGTGTCGCGATGGTGCGCTGGCCGCGCTCGGCCTTCCCGTGGTCTGTGGCAGCGGCCAGCCGTGCGTATCGCCGCCGCTACGGCCATCGCTCGCAGCCGGTACCTGCTTCCTGTTTCCGTGTCGACATGATCGCGCCGGTGGTCGCGAGCGGTCGTGCGCGCCCCTGCGATGCCATTCGGCCTCGCTCACTGCTGTGCCCCCCGGAGAGATCCATGCTTACTCGCATCCGCTGTCGGCAGCTGCTGGCTGCCGTGCTGTCCGCTTCGCTGTTCGCCTTCGGCAGCGCCAACGCTGCCACCACCGTCCCCGATTCCCGGGTTGACGCGATGACGGCGAGCTTGCGCGCAGCGCCCGTGTCCTTCGACGTGCATCTGCCATCACGCGACCAGGTGGCGCTGGATGCGCTGCTGGCCGACATCCAGGACCCGCTGTCGCCGCAGTACCACAAGTGGCTGTCCGCGGCCGACTTCCAGCGGCGTTTTGGTCCGGCACCTGCGCAGCTCGCGCAGGTGCGCGCGGCCCTGCAGGCCGCACACATGACCGTGGTGCAGCAGGGGCCAACCCTGCATGTCAACGCGAATGCAGACAGCGTGGAGCGGCTGTTTGCCGCGCCGTTGGTCGCTGATCTGAAGGCCGGCCAGCAGGTGCGCCTGGCGGCTGCCGCTCCGCTGCAGCTGCCGGCCGCGCTGCGTGCCAACGGTGTCACCGTCACCGGCCTGAGCCGGGGACTGCCGGCGGCGCGCATGGACTCGCGCATGCTGGCCGGCGAGCCCGGCAACCGCTCTGGCGATGGCACCACCAGCTATTGGTACAACGATCTCAAGCAGGCCTACGGCTATCCGTCCTACCAGACGATGATTGGTGCGCCAGGCAAGCAACAGCGGCTCGACGGTAGCGGCAGCACGATCGCCGTCTTGATCGGCAGCGACGTGCTGGACACGGACATCGCCGCGATGTTCGACCACGAGCGCTTCAGCCGGTATGCCGGCAACCATGCCAATCCGACGCTGTACGCACGCCGCTATGTGGCCGGTGCCAAGCCCGGGGATGGCAATCGCGCTGCGGCGCGTGAAGCAACGCTCGATGTGGACATGGCGCTTGGCGGCGCACCGGGCGCGCACGTGCTGCTGTACGTGATCCCCGATCTCTCCATCGATTCCATCCTGGCCGGCTACCGGCAGATCGTGCAGGACAATGAGGCCGACGTGGTCAGCTCCTCGTTCGGATTCTGCGAACAGGTCTTCACCGCGGCCTACAACGGGAATGACGCCACCTCCATCCTTGGCCTGTTCGATTCGGTCTTCAAGCAAGGCAACGCGCAGGGCATCAGCTTCGTCGCCTCCAGCGGCGACAACGCCGGCCTGGATTGCCCGGACACGCAATACCTGGTGGACGGCAAGAACGGTCGGTACGTCCCCAGCGTGCACTGGCCCGCCGCCGATGCGTATGTGACCGCGGTCGGTGGCGGCAACCTGCTCACTGCCTACAAGAAGGGCAGCCTGGATTCGACCTACCTCAGCGAAAGCGCGTTTGCCGACCCGTTGCAGGCCGAGGACCCGTATGGCGTCGGCGCGCTGCTCAGCGGCGGCTACTGGGGTGCCGGTGGCGGCGTCAGCACGCTGTTCCAGCGTCCGGCATACCAGCTGCGTGCGCTGGGCGGCACGCGCACCTCGATGCGCGCATTGCCCGATGTCGGCATGCTGGTCGGTGGTTGCCCGGGGATCGCCGTGCATCCCTGCCAGCAGGGCACCAGCTCGGTGTCCATTTACGTGGCCGGTGCCATCACCAAGGTGATCGGCACCAGCGTGGCGGCGCCGGAGTTCGCCAGCGTGGCCGCGTTGCTGGTGCAGAAGCAGGGCCGGCAGGGCAATCTCAACGATTACCTGTATCGCCTGGCTGCCAACGGGCCGGAGGCCTACCACCGCGGTATCCCCGGCAATAACGGGGTCGTCAGCAACGACGTACCGATCGCCGGCAAGTACAACTACACCACCGGCCTGGGAACCCCGATCGTGCGGCTGATGATCGGCGCGCTGGACGCGGCGCCTGCGGGCATTCCGCGTTCTCCCAGCAATCCGTAAACCCAGCGCGGTTGAAGGCATCGGCGTCGTGGCAACGCCGCCGATGCAACGACGATCACGCCGTGGTCGATCAGCTGTGTTGTCGGCCTGCAGCGCAGGTCGTGCATGAGTGGCCCGCCAACCCTGTCATGCGAAGCGTCCTGAGTATCAGTGGCCCGCTGACGGGCCTTGGGTCATGCCAGCAGGCGCGCGCGCACCTGCATGGCGATGCGCTCGGTTTCGCGCACCGCAACGATAGCGACAGCGCCGGCGAGAACTTCATCCACCGGGTGCAAACGCTGGCGTTGTCGCAATGCCTGCAGGTAGGCGCCCACGCGCCCGCCTGCCTGTTCGCCGAACGCGGCGGTCACCGCCACACGGGTGGCGCAGGCTTCGGAGAGCAGGTTGACCGAATCGGCGCTGGCCACGATGGCATCGGCCCAGCCGAGCAGGCCGGCATACGGGTTGGGCCCATCGCGTTGGTCGCACCACAGCAGATGCGGCAGGCCGACGCAGGCCGCGCGCAGCGTTGCGATTGCATCGCCCGGTGTGCGGCGCGAGGTGGTGACCAGCAGGCTGCCGCCCAGCGCGCGCAGTTGGGCGCTCAAGCGCGTGCACAGCGCCGCCAGCGCCTGTGGCGTCCACGGCACCTGGTCGGTGGGCCCACCGACCAGCAGGGCCAGCCGCGGGCCGGGCAAGCCGCCTAGTGCGGGAAAGGCCGCCCGCCCGGCCGCCAGCCACGCATCGTCCACCGGGTGCAGGCTGCCGAGCAGGGTGAGCACGTTGCTGCCGCGCCGTGCATCGTGCTCGGGCACGACCAGCAGGTCCCAGTGCCGCGGATCCAGACGCGGGTCCAGGATCTGCACGCTGCGGCTGCCGTGGGCACGCAGCAACCGGGTGGCCAGCGCCGCCTGCCTGCCGCAGCCGATGGCCAGCGCCGGGGGCTGCGTCAGTTGCCCGGCAAATGCCGCGCCAAACGCCCGCCGTGCGCCGGGGAGCCGCCACGGCGCCGCCCAACGCCACGGCGCGTTGGGCTCCAGGTGCAGGGGCTGGTAGGCATCGGGCTGCAATGCACGCGCCAGCGCCTCGGCCTGGCGCGCATTGCCGGCACGGCCGTCGCTCAGTGCCCAGGTCAGCCCCATCGTTTCAGATCCGACATAGATTTGTTTCAGATTGAACGCGTGTGGCGGCAATCGCGCCACTCTACACTGCGGGTCTTCACACTGGCGCCGACGCCGCAGCCTACCGTCGCACCACCCTTCCTCTGGAGTGCTCATGTCCGACTCGCTCAACGCCGCCGCACTGGATCAGCTGTTCCGCACCGCCCGCACGCAGAATGCGTTTGCCGACACGCCGGTCAGCCACGAGGTGCTGCGTGAGCTGTATGAGCTGGTGAAGTGGGGGCCCACCGCGGCCAATAGCTGTCCGGCGCGCTTTGTGTTCGTGACCAGCGCCGAAGGCAAGGCCAAGCTCAAGCCGGCGCTGTCGGAGGGCAATGCCGCCAAGACGCTGGCCGCACCGGTGACGGTGATCGTGGCGCACGACGAAGACTTCCACGAGAAGCTGCCGTATCTGTTCCCGCATGCCGACGCCAAGAGCTGGTTCGACGGCCCGCGCGAGGGCCGCACCGAATCGGCGTTCCGCAATGGCTCGCTGCAGGGCGCCTACCTGATCCTGGCCGCGCGTGCGCTGGGACTGGATGCCGGCCCGATGTCCGGCTTCGATAATGCGAAGGTGGATGCGGCGTTCTTTGCCGGCACGCCGATCAAGTCCAACTTCCTGGTCAATCTCGGCTATGGCGACCCGGCCGGGCTGTTCCCGCGTTCGCCACGCCTGAGCTTCGACGAAGCGGCACGTTTCGAGTAAGGGATGCATGCGTTCCGACTGCGGCACAGCGCCGTGGACGGCGCGCGTCGGCCCGGCACACTGCGTGTGCCTGCCGCGTTCAAGCGACGCCGTTGGCCGTTCGCCGGCCGACCGCTTGATCTGGCTCGCCGTGTCGACGTACATGGTGTCTTGCGTTTCCTGCAGTCCTCGTCCGTCTGCATCTGTCCCACCCGCGTTGTTCCGACGCGTCTCTCATCCCATGGAGTTCCAATGAAGACCACCCACAAGCTGTTGCTGCCGCTCGCCCTGACCCTGGCCATTGCCGCCTGCTCCAAGCCGGCCGAGAACACTGCCGCCCCGGCCGCCGAAACCCCGGCGGCGGCCACCGCCCCGGCCGACGCCGCTGCTGCGCCGGCACCTGCACCGGCAGCTGCCGCCTCGACCGCCCCGGCCGTGGAAGTGGCATCGGGCACCTACACCCTGGACCCGTCGCATACCGACGTGCTGGCGCAGTGGAGCCACTTCGGCTTCTCCAACCCGAGCGCGCACTTCGGCAGTGTCGACGGCACCCTGGTGTACGACGCGGCCGACGTGACCAAGTCCACCGTGCAGGTCACCCTGCCGCTGTCCGGCTTGAATAGCTTCACCGCCAAGTTCGACGAACACCTGAAGAGCGGTGACTTCTTCGATGCGGCCAAGTTCCCGACCGCCACTTTCAAGAGCACCAAGGTGGAAGCTGCCGGCACCAACAAGCTGACCGTCACGGGCGACCTGACCATCAAGGGGCAGACCAAGCCGGTCGTGCTGGACGTCACCCTCAACGGTGCCGGCGAGCACCCGATGAAGAAGGTGCCGGCCGCCGGTTTCGACGCCACCACCACCATCAAGCGCAGCGATTTCGGCCTGGGCCAGTACGCCCCGAACGTCAGCGACGAAGTGAAGATCCGCATCACCACCGAAGCCCTGCAGGCCAAGGCGGGCGATGCGGCGGCGAAGGATGCCGCAGCCAAGTAAGCGGTCTGGCTGCTGTCCAGGCAAAGGCCCGCTTCGGCGGGCCTTTGTCGTTGAGGGGGATGGCCACGTGCGACCCCGTTGGGTGTGGCAAGGTCATGCTGGGGCCGCCAGCGTGTTGGGTGCGTGTCTTGGGAAACGCCGCCGCTCACGGCATAGCCGACAGCGTGGACCACGGTGACCGTGGCATGGGCAAACAGGTGGCCGCCGCGACGTTCGGCAACCTGACGCCGCGTCGCTGTCTCGCAGGTCGCGCCGTCGCCATCGCCGAATCAACGGCCAGGCGCACCGCGCGGCAACGCAGTTGGCGGCTGTCATCCACGCGTCATCCGGCCCGCGCAGGCTGGGCGCATTTTTCTGGACCGGTGATGTCCGTCGTGCACTTCGGTAGATCGTTGCCGCTGTTCCTGCAGTGGCAGGCATGGCACCACCGCGATGTCCGGCCTCGCGGCACGCGCACCCTTGGCGCGCGTTCCATCAATGCACCGCGGTATGTCGGTCAGCTTGGACGCGGGGTAGTGCTCGCGTTGTCGGCGAGGTTCTGAGGCACGCCATGCGCAATCACTCTCTTGCCAGGACGATGCGGCACGCACTGCTCGGTCTGGCGCTCTGTCTGCCGATGGCAAAACCGGTCTGCGCAAAACAGACCGCCGCGGCAACCGCGCACCTGCGCCTGACCATCGTGCTGGTGCGGCATGGCATCCGTGCACCGACCCAGCCCGGCAGCGAACTGGATCGCTACAGCGCGCAGCCATGGCCGCACTGGCCGGTGGCTGCGGGCCAGCTGACGCCGCACGGACGGGCGGGCATGCAGGCGCTGGGCGCACGTTATCGCCTGCGATTGGCACCGCCGCTCGGGCTGGCGGCCAGTGGCTGCGCAGGCACCGAACAGATCGTCACCATCGCCGACAGCGCTGCCCGCAACCACGCCAGCGCGCAGGCGCTGCTGCAGGGCATGGCGCCTGGCTGCGCAATGCGCTACCAGGCCCTGCCGGAAGGCGAGCGCAACGCCTTGTTCGATGGCGGCAAGGCGCCCGCACCGCCGGTGCGGCTGGAGGCTGAGACGCGCGCGCAGCTGGCGCACTTGCAGGCGGTGTTGAGTGCCTGCCAGCACGGGCGCTGCGCCACGCCGCCGCCTACCCGGCTGCTCTACGAGCCGGCTACGCGCGACGGCTCGCCGGCCGCGGCCAGCACCCTGAAGCTGGCCGGTGGACTGGCCGAGAACCTGATGCTGGAAGACGTCGAAGGCTTCGATGCGGCGCAGCTGGGCTGGGGCCGGGTGGATCGCGCCGCGGTGGCGCAATTGCTTGCCCTGCACAACACCTCGTTCGCACAGAGCAAGCGTCCGTTGCCGGTTGCCACGGCGGCGGCATCCAACCTGCTCGCGCATCTGCTGGCCACTGTGCAGGCCGCGGTCGGGCAAACGCCGTCGGTGGCGGCACTGGCGCCGCCCTCCACGCGGTTGCTGGTGCTGGTGGGCCACGACACCAATCTGGCCACGCTTGGCGGGCTGCTCGGCGTGCAGTGGCATCGCAGCGATCGCCCCGACGACTATCCGCCCGGCGGCGCATTGGTGCTGGACCTGCTCGAACGCGACGGCGCGCCCTTGCTACGCGTGCGGACCCTGATGCCAAGCCTGTCGGCGTTGCGCAGCGGGCGCCTGGATGACGAGGCGCTGGCCTCGTCCACGCTGGTGTTGCCCGGTTGCCACGGTGAGGCCTTGTGTCCATTGCCGGTTGCATCGGCCTGGCTGCGCACGCGCATCGATCCGGCCCAGGTGCAAGTGGCGCTGCCGGCCATGCAGTCCTGGCCGGTGCCACCGTAGCGCGTGTCATGCACGGCATGTGCGGGAGAAGCGGCGCAGCGATGCGTTTAGAGCCGACGCGCGCTGCGTGCACGCAGGGCACTCACTCCTCGCCGTGCTCGCCGCGCGCCTTCCAGTAGCCTTTCGCCCGCACCCACTCCTTGTCCACACCCAGGTGGTCTTCGAGGAATTTGCGCATGGCGCGCGCGCGCATCGATTCGGCGCCGATCCAGTAGAACGTATCGCCATCCTCTGGCTCGTAGTCGCGCAGGCTGTCTTCCAGCAGGGTGCTGCTGGCGGCATCGAAGCCATTGCGCTCCAGCCAGTTCACCCGCACCTCGGCCGCGCTGAGCAGTTCCTGCCGCTCGGCGGCATCGGCGATCTCGATGAATACCTGCGCGTGCATGTCGGTGGGCATCGCCTCGAGCCAGCGGCCGATCGCCGGCAGCGCGGTTTCGTCGCCGATCAGCACGTAGTGGTCGTAGTCATCGGCAACCAGGAACGAGCCGCGCGGGCCGCCGAGCTTCAGTGGGTCGCCCGGCTGTGCGTGCGCGGCCCAACTGGACGCCACGCCGTCACCGTGCAACACGAAGTCGATGCTCAACTCGCCGCTCTGCGGATCGAAATAGCGTGGCGTGTAGTCGCGTGCCGGCGAAGGCAGCGCGCCTTCTTCGTAGCGCGGGCCGTCCGGCGTCATGGTCGGCAGGACGAAAGCGCCATCGGCATTGGGAAAGAACAGTTTGACGTGATCGTCCGGCGCATCGCTTTGAAAGCCGGCCAGGTCGCTGCCGCCGAACACGATACGGCGCATGTGCGGGGTGATCGCTTCGCAACGCCGCACCTGCACGGAGCGCAGGCGTGGGTCGCGACGGAGTTGGGTATTGGTGTGTGCAGCCATGGGTGCAATTCCTGGAGTGCCGCATGGATGCGCGGCGGTGCGGGGGAGATGGAGCGTTATGAAATCGATGCGTGATCCGGCAATGAGGTGGCAAGTGGCGACCTGCCATGGTGGTGCGATGTCATCCAGCGCAGTGGGCTTGCCTTCTCTCTGCGGGAGAAGTGCCCGCGGGGGCAGAATCGACCTGCGCGGTTGGCAGATCGCTGTCGGCCGAGCCCAAGCGTTACCGCACACCCCCTCAGTCGTCGTCGCGCTCCATGCCGTCGGCGGCGGCGTTGAGTAATGCAGCAATCCGCGCGGTTTCTGTCTCGCTCCATTGCCCATGGCGCGCGAACAGGCCATGTTTGATGCGATGAATCGCCTCGCGAATCGGGGCCGGCGTCTGCGACTTGATCAGCTCGCGCGCGCGCCGATGGGTGCGGGCCAGTGCGGCATCGAGCGCATCGCGTTGCTGTGCAACGTGGTCGCTGCCAGCGGCAGTGACCTGATAGCGCTTGCGGCCGGCATCCAGATCGGTGTGCACCCAGCCGGCGGCTTCCAGCTGCGCCAATGCCGGATAAATCGCACCGGCGCTAGGCGTGTACAGCCCTTTGAAGAGCGCTGCGATCTGCCGCATCAGCTCATAGCCATGGCGCGGGCGCTCGGCGATGAGCGCCAGCAGCAGCAGGCGCAGATCGCCGTGTTCCAGCGGGCGCCCGCGCACGCCGGCACCGCGGGCGCGGGCAGGCGCTGCATCGAGATCGGCCGTTGGGCTGACGGGCGGGCGCTGTTTCATTCGATATATCGAAGCATGGAGAAACGATATATCGAAGTTGGCCGATACACAAGCGCTCGGCTCTCAGATGGCTGACCGCCTGTCCGTCGCCAAAACCGGATGCTGCAACGCGGCTAGACACGCGTGTAACTCATAATTACGATGTAATTACTTTGACATTACGGGCTCGTCCCGGCGAGGCAGAGGCATGAGTCGACAGTGGGACACCCAGGCCGACAGCCGGCGTCAGCGCTTGCAGCGGGCCGCCGCGCTGGCGCCGCAGGGGCGTGTGGTGGCTGCCGACGATGTCGTGGCGTTGCTGGAGGCGGTGATCGAGCCCGGCGACCGCGTGTGCCTGGAAGGCAACAACCAGAAGCAGGCCGATTTCCTGGCGCGTTGCCTCACCGAGGTGGATCCGGCGCGCGTGCATGACCTGCACATGGTGCAATCGGTGTTGTCGCTTGCCGCGCATCTGGATGTATTCGAGCACGGCATCGCCAAGCGCCTGGATTTTTCGTTCTCCGGCCCGCAGGCCGCGCGCCTGGCCGGGCTGGTGAGCGAAGGCCGCATCGAAATCGGTGCCATCCACACCTATCTGGAATTGTTCGGCCGCTACTTCATCGACCTCACCCCGCGCATCGCACTGGTCACCGCCCAGGCGGCCGATCGCCACGGCAATCTCTATACCGGCCCGAACACCGAAGACACGCCGGTGATCGTGGAAGCCACTGCGTTCAAGGGCGGCATCGTGATCGCGCAGGTCAACGAAATCCTCGACACCCTGCCGCGCGTGGATATTCCCGCCGATTGGGTGGACTTCGTCACCCAGGCGCCCAAGCCCAATTACATCGAACCGCTGTTCACCCGCGACCCGGCGCAGATCTCCGAGATCCAGGTGTTGATGGCGATGATGGCCATCAAGGGCATCTATGCCGAATATGGTGTGGATCGGCTCAATCACGGCATCGGTTTCGATACCGCCGCGATCGAGCTGTTGCTGCCCACCTACGCCCAATCGCTGGGGTTGAAGGGCAAGATCTGCCGGCATTGGGCGCTCAATCCGCATCCGGCGCTGATCCCGGCGATCGAATCGGGCTTCGTGCAGTCGGTGCACTCGTTCGGCTCCGAACTGGGCATGGAAAACTACATCGCCGCACGTCCGGACATCTTTTTTACCGGCGCCGACGGCAGCATGCGCTCCAACCGCGCGCTGTCGCAGACCGCCGGCTTGTATGCCTGCGACATGTTCATCGGCTCCACCCTGCAGATCGATCTGCAGGGCAACAGCTCCACCGCCACGCGCGACCGCATCGCCGGTTTCGGCGGCGCGCCCAACATGGGCTCGGATGCGCGTGGTCGCCGGCATGCCAGTGCTGCCTGGCTCAAGGCCGGGCGCGAAGCGGCAACGCCGGGCGAGATGCCGCGTGGGCGCAAGCTGGTGGTGCAGATGGTGGAGACCTTCCGCGAACACATGGCGCCGGCATTCGTCGACAAACTCGACGCCTGGAAACTGGCCGAACGCGCCAACATGCCGCTGCCGCCGGTGATGATCTACGGCGACGATGTCAGCCACGTGCTCACCGAAGAAGGCATCGCCAACCTGCTGCTGTGCCGTACGCCGGAGGAACGCGAGCAGGCAATCCGTGGCGTGTCCGGCTATACCGCGGTGGGCCTGGGGCGCGACAGGCGCATGGTCGAAAACCTGCGCGACCGCGGCGTCATCAAGCGGCCGGACGACCTGGGCATTCGCCCGCGCGATGCCACGCGCGATTTGCTTGCAGCGCGTACGGTCAAGGACCTGGTGCGCTGGTCCGGCGGCTTGTACGACCCGCCGAAACGTTTTCGCAATTGGTAAGGGCATAGCATGGAAACCCTGCGATATCGCTTTGACGGACAGCGTGGCGCACGCGCCGGGCTGGAACACGCGCTGGTCGGTGTCGTGGCCTCCGGCAATCTGGAAGTGCTGGTCGAGCGCGTGCCGCTCGAGGGCGCGATGGAAATCGACATCCTCACCGCCGCACGCGGCTTTGGCGCGATCTGGCAGGCAGTGCTGGACGATTTCGCCGCGCGTCACCCACTGCGCGACGTACGCATCAGCATCAACGATGTCGGCGCCACGCCGGCGGTGGTGAGTTTGCGCCTGGAACAAGCGTTGGATGTGCTGGAGGGAGCCGACGCATGAGCCGCCACTGTCACCCGGTAGGAGCGCACCAGGGCGCGACGGGCATTCCCGGTAAGGCTTCAGTCGCGCCCCGGTGCGCTCCTACGCAAGCGATCGGGAGATACGCATGAGCACCACCGTTCCCATGGCCCAGCGCAGCTACTACGAAGCCGATGCCCGCGAACGTATCGATGGTCTGCTGGATGTCGGCAGCCTTCGCGAATTCGTTGGCCCGCGGCGCCGCCTGATCAGCCCGCATCTGGCACAACTGGAGACACCCGGCGCCTTCGATGACGGCATCGTGGTGGGCGAAGGCACCTTACGCGGCCGCAATGTCTTGATCGCTGCGCAGCAAGGCGCCTTCATGGGCGGCGGCGTGGGCGAAGTGCATGGCGCCAAACTCACCGGCCTGCTGGAACGCGCCGCAACCACGCAGCCGGCAGCGGTGCTGTTGCTGCTGGACACCGGCGGCGTGCGTCTGCATGAGGCCAATGCCGGGCTCATCGCCATCTCCGAAATCATGCGAGCCACCTTGAGCGCGCGTGCCGCCGGTGTGCCGGTGCTGGCCTTGATCGGCAGCGGCAACGGTGCGTTCGGCGGCATGGGCATCGTGGCGCGCTGCTGCAGCGCAGTGATCATGTCCGAAGAAGGCCGCTTGTCGTTGTCCGGCCCGGACGTGATCGAAACCGTGCGTGGGGTGGAAGAGTTCGACGCGCGCGACCGTGCCCTGGTGTGGCGCGTGACCGGCGGCAAACACCGCTACCTGCTGGGCGAGGCGCAAACGCTGGTGGCCGATCGCATCGATGCCTTCGCCGATGCGGCGCTGGCTACCCTCGATGCACTCACCGAAGCGACGGGTGAGGCCGCATTGCAGGCGCTGGAGCGTGCGCAGCAGCAATTGGCAGCGCGCATCGATGCGTACGGCGATTGCCGCGACGGACTGGAGATCTGGACGCGCCAGGGCATTGTCGATGCGCAGCGCCTGCCGCTGCTCGATACCGAGGCCTTTCTTGCCGCAACCGCAGACCGGAGCCTTCCATGGACCTGAGCCGCTTGCTCGATCAGCTGTTTCCGCTCGGTCACGCCATCGCGCGCAACGACGATGTGCTCACCGGCAGTGCAACCACCGCCGCTGGCGACGTCACCGTGATCGGTACCGCCAACAAGCTCGAAGTCGGTGTCGATCACGCCTTGGCCTTGGCTGCCACTGTCCTGGCAAGTACCCGCGCTCACCCGCAGCGCCCGATCGTGATGCTGGCCGACACTGCCGGGCAGCGGCTGGCACGGCGCGACGAATTACTCGGCATCAACGGCTATTTCGCACATCTGGCACGTGCGCTGGAGTTGGCACGCAGGCGCGGGGCGCGGCTGATCACGCTGGTCTACGGCGAATCGGTCAGCGGTGGGTTCCTGTCGTTCGGCTTGATGGCCGACCATATCCATGCATTGCCCGATGCGCAGATCCGGGTCATGGATCTGCGCGCGATGGCGCGCGTGACCAAGCAATCGGTCGACACCTTGCAGGCGTTGAGCAAGAGCTCGCCGGTGTTCGCGCCAGGCGTGGAAAATTACGTGCGCATGGGCGCGGTGGAATCGCTGTGGGAGGGCGATCTGGCGCAGGCGCTGCTCGACGCACTGGCTGCCCCGGTCGACGGCGACCAGCGCCGCGCGCGCGGCGCGCAACGCGGCGGGCGCACGCTGGCGCGCGATGTCGCCAGCGCCGTGGTTGCGGGCGAGGCCTGAGCATGGCCGGCCGCCACGCCCTGGTGTGGTTACGCGAGGATGCGCAGTGGCAGGCCGTCACGCCTGGCGCGCAGACACGGCTGCAGCAGTGGTTCGGGGCCGGCCTGCCAGCGGTGGTGGCGCGTGGCGATGGCAGTCAGGCACCAGGCACCCTGCGGCTCGGCGTGCCGCTGCCGCCCAGTGAAGGCAAGCAGCGTCTGGCCCTCCAGGCGCACGTGGCCGGTATCGCACGCTGCACCGCTCCACTGACACTGGATGCCGTGATGCCACATGCGCCTGTCGCGGTGCAGCCGGCACTGCAGGCCCTGCTCGCTCAAGCGCACGCGCATGCGTTGCACCCGCACGTCTTCGGGAGCTTCGCCTGGCAAGCCCTGACCGGCCTGACGTATGTGCATGCGCAATCGGATCTGGATCTGCTGTGGTCCATCCAGACGCCCGAGCAAGCGTGCGCGGTGCTCACGCTGGTGCAGCGCTGGGAGCAGCAGCACGGGCTGCGTGCCGATGGCGAGCTGCGGTTGCCCGATGACAACGCGGTGAACTGGCGCGAGTACGCCGGCAACGCGCAACAGGTGTTGGTGAAATCCAACCAGGACTGCCGGCTGTTGCCGCGTGCTGCGCTGTTTCCGGCCCGGAGTGCGGCATGAGCGCACAGCTGCAGCAACACTGGGTTGCCAGTGCGCTTGCACTGCCGCGCGATGCTGCCTACCAGCTCGGCCGGCTGGCGGTTGGCGCCCTGTATGCAGAACTGGCCTGTGCGCCCAAGCCGGGCTTGGTGACGCCGTTCGACAGCGGCAGCCACACCGACATGGATGCAGCCACCTTCGTGCGTAGCCTGTTCGCCTTGCGTGGCTATTTTGTCGCCATTGCCCAGGCCGGCATCGACCACGCGCCGTTCGAGCGGCTTCGCGAGCTGGGCATCGCGGCCGAGTCCGCGATGTTGCGCGCGACCTGTGGCGTCAATACCCATCGCGGCGCGATTTTCAGCCTGGGCCTGCTCACTGCGCAGGCTGCACGCCTGCGCGGTGAGCAGCGGCGGCGCCCCACTGCAGAACAGGTCTGCGATGGCGTACGCGCCTGGCGCGATGCATTGCAGGCTGCACCGTTGGACCCGCACAGCCATGGCCAGCGCGTGCGTGCGCAATACCGCATCAGTGGCGTGCGCGAACAAGCCGCGGCAGGGTATCCGGTGCTGCGCGAGATCGCCCTGCCTGCGTTGCGTACCGCGCTTGCGGGGGGTGCCACGCGTGAAGCGGCGCTGGTGCAGACCCTGATGCAGCTCATCGCCCAGGTGGACGATCTCAATCTATTGCATCGTGGCGGGCCGGAAGGCCTGGCATTCGCCAAGGCGCAGGCGAATGCCTTCCTTGCCGACGGCGGCATTGCCCACCCGCAGTGGCGCGCGCAGTTGCATGCCATCGGCCAGCAGTTTGTCGCCCGTCGCCTGAGCCCTGGCGGCAGCGCGGATCTGCTGGCCTGTGCATGGTTCCTGCATCGGCAGGAGCTGGCATGAGCCGCGCTTGCTCGCTGGCTGCAAAACAGGTGGTGCCTGCGAAGCGGCAATGCCGCGGCGTTTTGCTCGCAGCCGCAACGGCTGCTGACCTGCCTGCCGTCGCGACAAGCGGCGCACGTTGTCCCTCGGTCAATCTCCGCGTCCAGGTTTCCCGGCGGCACATCGCGCGCAATCCGGAACACGACAGGCTGCGCGCACGACATTCCTGCGAATGCAGTCAGGCCACCGCATGAGCCTGGCCTTGCTCTGCCCGGGCCAAGGCGGCCAACACGCCGAGATGTTCGCGCGTGTCGCAGACGCGCCTGCGGCGGCCGCCGTCTTCGCCAGCGCACAGCGCGTGCTTGGCGTCGCACCACAAGCACTGGCTGCAGATCCGGGCCGCTACGCCAACGCCATCGCTCAACCACTGGTCTGCGCCGGCACGCTGGCGCATTGGCAGGCACTGTGTGCGCAACTCCCCACGCCGCTGCTGGTGCTCGGTTATAGCGTTGGCGAGCTTGCCGCACATGCGGTGGCCGGCAGCATGTCCATCGCCACCTGCCTGCAGCTGGCGGCGACGCGTGCCCGGTTGATGGATGCGGCCAGCCCGCAGCAGGCAGGGCTGATGGCGGTGATCGGTGTGCCACTGCGCGCCCTGGAAACGCTGTGCCAGACGCACGGCGCGGCGCTGGCCATCATCAACGGCGACGATCACGCCGTGCTCGGCGGCCCGCGCGCTGCATTGCAGGCGCTTGGCGAGGCTGCCAGCGCACAAGGTGCGCGCGTCACGCTGCTGCCGGTCGGCGTGCCGGCGCACACGCCGTGGTTGAGCGCGGCCGCCGAAGGCTTTGCCATTGAACTGGCCACCGCACAGCTCGCCGCGCCCAGGCTGCGCGTCTTGGCAGGCATCGATGCACGTACGGTCGGTACGCAGGCCTTGGTGGTCGACACGCTGTCCAGACAGATCGCGCAGACCGTGCGTTGGTACGACGTGCTGGTACAAGCCGCCGAACGCGGCGCACGCGTGTTCCTCGAACTCGGCCCCGGCAGCGCATTGGCGCGGATGGCGCGCGAGGTGCTGCCGGCATGCGAAGCGCGCTCGGTGGACGAATTCCACAGCACCCACGGTGTTCTCGAATGGGTCATGGCTGCGTGCGAGCGCGCGGCATGACGATCAGGCAGGTGCTGCACACGGTGTGACCCCAGGGTGGCGGGCGGCCATCCGTGTTGTACGCGTATCAGGTGTCTGGGAGGGCGCATGACCCCGCAAATTGCAACGATTCTTGGCTTGGTGATCATGTTCATCGTCGCCACCGCATTGCCCATCAACATGGGTGCGGTGGCCTTCGCGCTGGCCTTCATCATTGGCGGCGTGTGGGTGGGGCTGGAGGGCAAGGAAGTGCTGGCCGGCTTTCCGGGCGACCTGTTCCTGACCCTGGTCGGCATTACCTATCTGTTCGCCATCGCACAGAAAAACGGCACCATCGATTTGCTGGTGCACTTGGCGGTGCGCGCGGTACGGGGGCGCATCGTCGCCATCCCCTGGGTGATGTTCGTCATCACCGGGCTGCTGACCGCCTTCGGTGCGCTGGGGCCGGCAGCGGTGGCCATCATCGGGCCGGTGGCGCTGCGCTTCGCCAAGCAGTACCGCATCAACCCGTTGATGATGGGCCTGCTGGTGATCCACGGTGCGCAAGGCGGCGGTTTCTCGCCGATCAGCGTGTATGGCGGCATCACCAACAAGGTGGTCGAAAAAGCCGGGCTGGACGTCAGCGAGATGGCGGTCTTTCTCACCAGCCTGGGCTTCAACCTGATGATGGCGATCATCTGCTTCTGCGCCTTCGGTGGGTTGAAGTTGATGCGCCGGCAGGAACTGTCGCTGGCCGATGCGCAGTACGTTGCGGTTGCCGGCGACCAGGCATCGCACCGCGGCTTCGCGATCGAAGGGCATGGTGCGCTGGTGGCGCCGGGCGGCGGCACCTTGTCCACCGACCCGCTGGCATTGGAGGCGGTGTCGATCACCCGCGACCGCGTGATCACCTTGATCGGCCTGCTGGGTCTGGGCGTTGCTGCGCTAATCTACAACCTCAACGTCGGCCTGGTCTCGATCACGGTGGCGGTGGCATTGGCGCTGATCTCGCCCAACGCGCAGAAAGGCGCGGTGGACGGCATCAGTTGGTCCACCGTGCTGCTGATCAGCGGCGTGGTGACCTATATCGCCGTGCTGGAAAAATCCGGTGCGGTGGACTACATCGGCACCGGCGTGTCGCACATCGGCATGCCACTGCTGGGCGCGCTGCTGGTCTGCTACGTCGGCGGTGTCGTCTCTGCATTCGCCTCATCGGCAGCGGTGCTGGGCGCCACCATTCCGTTGGCGGTGCCCTTCCTGATGCAGGGCCAGTTGGGCGCGGCCGGGGTGATCTGCGCGCTGGCCGTGTCCTCCACCATCGTCGATGTCAGCCCGTTTTCCACCAACGGCGCGCTGGTGGTGGCCTCGGCCGCCAAGGAAGAACGCGACGGCCTGTTCCGCCGCTTCCTGATCTACAGCGGCCTGGTGGTGTTGCTGGGGCCGCTGGCGGCGTGGCTGGTCTTCGTGGTGCCGGGCTGGCTGTGATGCGGTCCGCACGCCACAGCGCAGCGTGGCGCCCACGTAGAATGGGCGCCCCGACCCGATGCCGACAGCCTGCCCGCCATGACCCTCGCTCCTGATTCGCGCGCCTCGAAAAAGCGCGTGCCGCTGTACGAGGAAGTGGCCGAGCGCCTGCGTCAGAAGATCTACGAGTACGCGCTGCCGCCGGGCGAGTGGATCGACGAGCCGGCCCTGGCCGAAGAACTCGGCATCAGCCGCACGCCGTTGCGCGAAAGTCTCAAGCTGCTCGCTGCCGAAGGCCTGGTGCAACTGGATGCCGGCCGCGGTAGCCGGGTCACCCGGCTGACGCTGGAAGACCTCAACCAGTTATTCCCGGTGATGGCGATGCTGGAAGGCCGCTGCGCGCACGATGCGGTCAAGCGCATCGATGCGTCCGGCGTGCAGCGCTTGGAAGAGCTGCATGCGGCAATGGAAGCCGCATCGGCAGCCGGCGATGTGGCCGAGTATTACCGCAACAATTACCTGATCCACGAAACCGTGCAGCAGTACGCCGGCAATCCCTGGTTGATCCGGGTGACGCACGATCTGCACCGCATCTTGAAGATGCACCGCGGCCGTCAATTGCTCACGCCCGGGCGCATGGCGCAATCGCTGGCGGAGCATCGCCAACTGATGGACTGCGTGCGACGCGGCGATGCCGAAGGCGCCGAGCGCACCATGCACGGGCACCTGCTGAGCCAGGGCCAGGCCCTGGCAGCGTATGTCGCGGCCGGCGGCATGTTGAACGTACCGGCGCCGTTGCCGCGGGTCGGTGGGGTGTAGACGTTGGCGCTGTCCGGGCGCATCACCACGCGCACCGGGATCGCACTTCCTTCTCCCATCGGGAGAAGGTGCCCGAAGGGCGGATGAGGGGACGTCGACACCCATCACCGGCAATGCCCGATTGCCAATCCCCCATCCCCGCCGCCTATTCCCCGCTCAACGCAAGCAAGTCTTCCACGCGTTCGATCAACTGCGTTCCGGCCAACCCGGCGAACACGTCCGGATGCGCATAGCCCCACGCCACTGCGGCAAACGGCAAGCCCACGACCTGTGCGGCTTCCCAGTCGGCGACCTGGTCGCCCACATACACCGCTTGCGACGCAGTGTGCCCGGTGGCACGTAGCACACGACGTAAGGCGCGTTGTTTGCCCAGCAGATGCGCGCCGCCTTCGATAACGGCAAATGTGGCGCTCAGCTCTGCGGCTAGCGCGCGCCGCACGTTCTCCACGGAGTTGGACGACACCACGGCCAGCCGGGTGCCCCGGGCATGCAGCGCGCTCACGGTGTGGGCAATGCCGGGAAACAACGCCACCGGTGGCGCGGCGCGCATGAGCCGGATGAAGTCGGCCGCCACCCATGGCACGCGCCACGTGCTCAGGCCCGATGCCTTGAGCAATTCGCGCGTGCTCAATCGACGGGCATCGTCGACTTCATGCGCTTGCGCCGCGCGAAAGCCATGCCGTTCGGCCAGCAGCCGCTGCGTGCTCAGGAAAAAACCAAACGAATCGGCAAGCGTGCCGTCGAAATCGAAAATGATCAGGGCGGGCATGGCAACGCGCAGGGCAGGGCGTCATAGCCTAACCAGGGATGATGCCGGCACCCACGCACACAGGTAACCACATGTGCGCGCAGGCGATGTCACGCGGTAACAGCAACGTGGCGCGCAGTCGTCAGCTTTGAAGGAAGGCTCGCAGCGCCCGCCCGGCGGCGAGCGCCGTCGGTAGGACAGCTGCGCTCAGGCTTCGGCGAAGTGCGGCACGATCGGCGCATCGCTCTGCGCGCTCTGTTCGATCACCTTGCGCTGCATCGCAGCCAGGTACGCGTCCAGCTCTTCGGTGGAGGCGAACACGTCGCTCAACGGCACCGCCTTGACCATGTCGAAGACCTTGCGGATCTGCGGCTGCGGGTTGCTCACCAGCACCTTGCCCTGGCGCGTGGCCAGCGCCTTGCGCGCCTTGAAGATGCAGCGGATGCCGGCGCTGGAGATGTATTCCAGTGCGCTCAGGTCCAGCACCAGCGTGGTGATCAGGGTGCCCAGCAGCGGCGACAGCGCCGCGTCCAGATCCTGGTAGGTGTGGGTGTCCAGGCGCCCGGTCAGGATGACGCGTTGACGGGTGTCCTGCGGCGGGTCGATCTGAATGGCGAGCGTGGTCATGACAGGGCCTCGGGGACAGGGGCGTACGGGTGCAGCAGGGTGACGCGCACGACGTTATATGCACCATCGCGGCGGTAGTCGATGTGATCGGCGAACTGATGGACCAAAAACAACCCCAGCCCGCCGATGGCGCGGTCGTCGAGCTCGTCGGTCACCTCGGGCATGGGCGCGGCGCAGGGGTCGAAGGCGCTGCCCGCATCGTGCATTTCCAATACCAGCGCCTGGGCGTCCAGCTGCAGCTGCAGGCGCAGCGGCTGTGCGGCGCACTGGCCGTGGGTCAGTGCGTTGCAGCCGAGCTCTTCCACGATCAACCGCACCTGGCCGATGCGCTCGGCGTGCAGGCCCTCGAGCGTGAGCGACCGTTCCAGCGCATCGTTGGCGCCGGCCAGCTGGGCCAGCGATGGCGCGATGGCCAACTCGAGCTTCATGCAGTCGTTGCCTTTCCGGGCGCGTCCCGGCCAGCGTGTGCGACCCGCCCAGCATGCTCCTGGCGCAGCCGGATCGCCAGCAGCGTGATGTCGTCGTACGGATCGGCCGTGCCGGTGAAACGGGCGATATTGGCGATCACCGCCTTGCACTGCGCCGCCGCGCTGCGGCGCGGGTGCAGCGCCGCCAGCAACCGCTCCAACCCGTAGCTGGCGCCGCGCTCGTCCATCGCCTCGGTCACGCCATCCGTGTAGCCCAGCAAGGTCTGCCCGGCGCTCATGCGGCCCTGCAGCACCGGATAGGACTCCTGCGGCTCGATCCCCAGCGGCGCGCCGGTTTCCAGCGGCAACGGCCGTGCCGTGCCGTCGATATCGATCAACAGCGGCGGCTCGTGCCCGGCGCTGGCCAGCCAGTAGTCGCCGCTCACCACGTTGATCAGGCCGCACAGCACGGTGGCGAACATGCAGGTCTCGTTGTTTTCGGCCAGCCGCGTGGAGGCGGCGATCAAAATCGCATCCGGGCGCGTGTACCGCCGCGCGGCAATCTCCAGCACGCTCACCGCGCGCGCCATGAACAAGGCCGCCGGCACGCCCTTGTCGGAGACATCGCCCACCACGAACCACAGCAGGCCCGGTTCGGTTTCCACGAAGTGGTAGAAATCCCCGCCCACCGCCTTGGCCGGCTCCAGCCACGCGCAGGTTTCCAGATGCGAACTGGCGCGGTCGAAGGTGCGCCCGGAAGGCAGCATCGCCTGCTGGATTTCGCGCGCAATCTGCAGTTCGCTGTGCATGCGTTCGCGCGCGGCGGTCATCTCGCCGATCTCGGCGATGTGGTGGCGGATCGCATCGCGTGCGCTGTCGAAGGCGCGTGCCATCACGCCCACCTCGTCGTCGCGTTCGATGTGCGGTAACGGGTACTCGAATTCGCCACGACGAAAATGCTCGGCGGTGTCGGTCAGTTCTTCGATCGGTCGCGTCAACTTGCGCGTGATCCGCCGCATCAACCACCACCACACCATGGCGCCCAGCAGCGCGGCCAGCGCCACCCATGCCGCCAGCCAGTTCAGACCGGCCAGCACGTAGCCTTCGGAGGCCGACAACACGAAGGTCCAGCCGCTGCGCCCCACCGCTGCGCTATGGGTCAGAAAGCGCTCGCCGTCGGGCGCGGTATGCGAAAACGAAATCGGCTGGCCGGCTGCCAAGGCGCGTTGCAATGGCCGCAGGTCCGGGCGCGAACGGGCCACATAGGCCGCGAGCGAGTGGCGCAGATTGAGTGCCGGGTCGGGGCTGAAGACCAGCAGGCCTTCCGGCGACAGCAGCATCGTCTGGATGCCGATATCGCGAGGCAGCTGATCGATGATCTCGCGCAGGTGCTGCAACGGCAAATCCACGCTGACCATGCCCACCGGTGCGGCATCGGGCGCATCGCCGGGCCGGCGCAGCGGCAGGTTGTAACTGGTGTAGAGGCCGCCGCCATTGGCGTCCATGTAGGGCTCGGACCACCATGCCCGGCCCTCGCGCTGGGTACGCAGATACCAGGGCATCGCCCGATAGTCGTACCCCAGTTCCAGCGCGGATTTTTCCGCCACGCGTGTGCCGTTGCGATGCACGTACCAGACAAACCCGGTGTCGCCGGCCTTTTGCGTGCGCCGCTCGATGATCAGGCGCGCTGCACCGATATCCGGATCGCCGGTGAGCGTGGCCAGCAGCAATGCACGCAAATTGAACGGCTGCAGGCCGACCCCGCCGCTGCTGGCCGCCAACGTGCGCCCGCTCACCTGCACCGAATCCAGCATCGCCGCCAGGCTGCGCGCAGTCTGTTCGGTCAGGCCATCCACCTCGGTGCGCGCCGCGTCCACCAGCTCGGCGCGCGCGCCCAGGTAGAACACCGTGCCCAGCACCGTCAGCAAGGCCACCAGCACCGCGGTGGCCGCCAGCAGCACACGCATGCGCAAGCTGCGACGCCACGGCATGCGCGCGGCGACCGATGTCCGGGGTGGCAGTGATCGCGGGCGATTGCGCATGGCGCACTCTTCGTGGCAGCAGCTGCGCTGGATCATGGCAGCTTTGCTGCCATGCACAACTCTCTAGCAGCCTCATCCTCACGTGGTCGCGATTGACCGGCCGAACGCGAGCGGACTAGATTGGCCGTCCACTTGCCACGGAGGCCGGCCTTGCGCCAGATGTTGACCCCAAGCCTGCTGGCCCTTTTGCTTACGGCCTGTCACTCCCCGGAGACCAGCATGACCCAGACCCATTCCTCCGCCACCGAGGCCACTGCAGCAGCCGACGTTCAGGCCGGCGGCCGCGGTCTTGCCAGGTTGAATCCGAGCCCGCGTAAGGCCTACGAGGTCACGCTCACCTTGGACAAGGCGCCCGGCGCGTTTGGCCTGGTGGAGGCTGCGGCGCAATACGATGTCAGCAACGAGCAGGAATGCGGCAGGATCCAGCCGGAAACCGGCACGGCCGGCCGCATCACCAGTCAGGAAACTGTGGCGCTCAAGAAGATTTCCGAGACCGAGTACCGCGGCACCCTGTATCTGGATCTGATGCAGGACGAGGACTACTACGGTCGCGGCGTGTGCCATTGGGAATTCAGCGGCGCCAGCGTGCTGCTCAAGGCCACCGGTGCCGAAGAAGAGACGCGGTTCTTGTCGTTTATCGAAGCCGCAACCGTGACTGGACAGAAAGCATCGAGCAAGTACTACTGGAGGGAGCGTTACCCGCGATCGGAAATGAGTGATTTCCCTGATATGGGCAAGCGCAATATCGAAGAGTTCAAGCCAGAGATTCGCGACAAGCTGTTCACCATCACGTTGGCTGCCAAGGAAGTTGCGCCATGAGCATTCCTTCACCGCAATACGCCGGTCTCTCCGATGACGTTTATAAGGATCGTGCGGTAGGCCGCCGCGCCCCGGGGCAAGAAGAGATCGTCACAATTGAAGGACAGCGCTACGCTGTCCTCGAGCATGTCAACCATAAATCCACCGGCTACCAGGGCACGATCTACCGCCGTGAGGGGAGTGGCGAAATCGTTGTTGCGCATCGGGGCACCGAAGGTGCGGCCAACGACATTCTCACCGACGCCACCATGGTCACCTCGCGGACTAATCCGCAGGCAGCCGATGCGTTGGCATTGACCAAGCATGCCTTGGGTTACGCGAAGGAATTCGGCAAGGAAGAAGGACGTACGCCGGAAGTCACCGTCACCGGCCACTCGCTCGGCGGTGCGCTTGCGCAGGTGTCCGCACACCACTACGACCTCAAGGGCGAAACCTTCAACGCGTACGGCGCGGCGAGTCTGAGTTACCGCATTCCGGAGGGTGGCAATAGCGTGATCAATCACGTCATGGCATCGGACCCGGTCAGCGCGGCATCGCCGCACTTCGGGCAGGTACGCATGTATGCCAAGCCAGATGAGATCGCCACCTTGAGCGGTGCCGGCTACAGCAACAGCAAGGCGAACTTCCTGATCCCGGATTACCCGCTGGTTGCTGCCGGCGGCTCGCTCGGGGCGCACAAGCTGGGCAACTTTCTGGGCGAACATTCTGCGCTCAGGGACCCCAACGCGCGCCCGCTTGCGGAGCAGAACAAGCGCATGATCGAGGAGTACCGCAGCGATATCGATGGGCTGCGCACCGGTACCACCATCCTCACGCGCAGCGCGCGCGGCCTCGGCCAGGACGCCATCGACGCCATCCGCGGCCCGCTCGCGCCGGGCGAGCCGGCCAAACGCGACCCACGCGAGCATGGCAACGGCCACACCTCCTTGCGGATCGATCAACCCGGACACGTGGGCAATGGCTTGTTTCAGGACGCCCAGCGCGGCGTGCATGCGCAGGACGCACGTGCCGGGCGCACGCCCGACCAGCACAGTGCGCAGTTATCGGGTTCGCTCGCATCGGAAATGCATGCCGCCGGTGGCCGGCGCATCGATGCGGTGATGATGAGCCCGGATGCCGCACGCACCTTCGCCGTGCAGGGCCGCGTCGACGACCCGGCACAGCTGCGCGTGAGCGTGGACACCATGACGGCAATGAATACTCCGCTGGAACAGAGCAGCCAACGCGTTGCCGAAAACGCGGCGCGTCAGTCGGCGGTATTGGAACAGCAACAATCGCAGACCCAGCAACAGCAGCAGGGCGCACGCGCACTGGGCTAAGGGGAGCGGGGCATGGAGCTGCCGCGTTTGCGTGCAGTGACACACCCGGCTGCCGCCCATGCCGCCCATGCCACACGCCGCCCGGACTGCACATCGCCACCATCGAACGTTGCATCAAGACGCCGGGCCTGCCCGGCGTTTTTGCGTTCGTTCGCGCAGTAACGCGCACCGCCGCTGCTGCATCTGCACAACAACCGGCCGGCACGAGGTCTGCGAACGCAAGCTTTTCCTGCGTCGAGATATGCCACAACTCGCCCGTACCTATAGCGGCCTCAATCGGGCTGTACGGCCATGCTTGAATCGCCGCGGATTTGCAGCGATGCACGGCCAGGCACTTGTCACGCTGCGCACGCGCGCACGAGACAAGGCAGCGGGATCAAGCAAGGCGCCACCCGGCGCGACACTCATCGATCAAGGGAGCGTTCCATGACCATTTTTTGCAGGCACTACCACCGTGTATGGCTCATCTTGCTGCTGTCTCTGTGCAGCGCCGGCGTCAGCGCGCAAGGCATCGCCAAAGGCGCGGACGTCAGCTGGCTCAATCAACAGGCCGCCAACAATCCGCCGCAGGTCTTTCGCGATGCAGCCGGCAACACCACCGACTTCATCAAGCTGTTCAAGGATGTCGGCGGCAATGCCATTCGCCTGCGCGTGTGGGTCAACCCGTCCGGCGGCTGGAACGATGGCCGCGACACCCTGGACAAGGCCAAGCGCGCCGCCGCGCAAGGCATGCGCATCATGATCGACTTCCATTACAGCGACAGCTGGGCCGACCCGGGCAAACAGACCAAACCTGCGGCCTGGGCCGGCCACTCCGTCGCTCAGCTCAATACCGATGTCTACAGCCACACCCAGGGCATCCTCAAATATCTCAAGGACAACGGCATCACCGTCAGCTGGGTGCAGGTAGGCAACGAGATCAATAGCGGCATGCTGTGGAACGAGGGCAAGACGCCCAACTTCGCCACCCTGGGCCAGTTCATCAACAGCGGATACAACGCCACCAAGGCGGTGTATCCCAACGCCAAGGTCGTCGTGCATCTGGCCAACGGCTACGACAACGCCAACTTCCGCTGGTTCTTCGACAACCTGCGCTCGGCAGGCGGCAAGTGGGACGTCATCGGCATGTCGCATTACCCCCCCGTCGGCAGCTGGCAGGATTACAACAGCCGCCTGGACACCAACATGCGCGACATGATTGCGCGCTACGGCAGCGATGTGGTGATTTCCGAGGTCGGCATGGACTGGCAGCAAGCGGCCACCACCCGCGCCATGCTCAGCAACCTGCTCAGCCGCAGCAGCAGCATCGGCGCGCGTGTGCTTGGCGTGTTTTATTGGGAACCCAACGCCTACCCCGGCTGGCAGGGCTACACCATGGGCGCAGTCAACAACAACGGCCAACTGACCGAAGCGCTGCAAGCGTTCTGACCAGCATGCTCCTACAGGGCGGCGCCCGCCGTGGGGGATTCTTGGCGCGCACCCACAGACCACGCCATCGCGTAGGAGCGCACCCGGGCGCGACAGGCATTACCGAGAAAGCCGTCGCGCCCAGGTGCGCTCCTACGGGGCGACACCCGCCGCGGAGATGTCCCGCCGAAGGCACCCAGCCGCACCCACAGACCACCCCATCGCGTAGGAGCGCACCCGGGCGCGACGGGCATTACCGAGAAAGCCGTCGCGCCCAGGTGCGCTGCTACGGGGCGGCACCCGCCGCTGGGATGTCCTGGCGAGGGCACCCAGCCGCACCCACAGACCACGCCATCGCGTAGGAGCGCACCCGGGCGCGACAGGCATTACCGAGAAAGCCCTCGCGCCCAGGTGCGCTCCTACGGGGGCCTGTACATCGGTCCATTCCCTGCGGCAGCGGCCGTCCATCGCCCGCCGCTGGCTCTCATCCTTTGGTCGTACATCGGCAGCGCCCGCTGCGCCGCACCGTCGTTCCAGCCGGCACCGAGGCCCCACTCGGCGCACGACAGCGTCCCATTCCATACGCCCCCGTAGCGAGGAATGGCAACAGGTGCGTGCGGTACACTTGGGGGTTCACGAATTCACGATGTCGACACACCCGCGGGGTGTGTCCCCCCGGGAGCGCTAATGAACTGGTTGAACGAAGTGCTGCACAACGATCCGAACCCGCTTGAGACGCAGGAGTGGCTCGAATCGATCAAGGCCGTCATCGACGTCGAAGGCCCGGAGCGCGCCCATCAGCTGCTGGAAGGCATGGTCGAACAGACCCGCCGCGCCGGCGCTTACCTGCCGTTCTCGCCCACCACCGAGTACGTCAACACCATCGCACCGGCCAACGAGGCCAAGCACCCCGGCGACTCCGCGCTGGAGTGGAAGATCCGCTCGATCATCCGCTGGAACGCCATGGCCACGGTCGTGCGGGCCAACCGCAAGCCGGGTGACCTGGGCGGCCACATCGCCTCGTTCGCCTCCAGCGCCACGCTCTACGACGTGGGCTTCAACCACTTCTGGCGCGCGCCTTCGGACAACCATCCGGGCGATTTGCTGTTCATCCAGGGCCACAGCGCCCCGGGCATCTACGCCCGCGCCTTCCTCGAAGGCCGCATCAGCCAGTCCCAGCTGGACAACTTCCGCATGGAAGTGGACGGCCAGGGCATCTCCTCCTACCCGCACCCGTGGCTGATGCCCGAGTTCTGGCAGACCCCCACCGTGTCGATGGGCCTGGGCCCGCTGGCCGCCATCTACCAGGCGCAGTTCATGCGTTACCTGGAAAACCGCGGCCTCATCGAGAAGTCCGACCGTAAGGTGTGGTGCTTCATCGGCGACGGCGAGTCGGACGAACCCGAAACCCTCGGCGCCATCGCGCTGGCTGGCCGCGAAGGCCTGGACAACCTCATCTTCGTGGTCAACTGCAACCTGCAGCGCCTGGATGGCCCGGTGCGTGGCAACGGCAAGATCATCCAGGAACTGGAAGGCGTGTTCCGTGGCGGCGGCTGGAATGTCATCAAGCTGCTCTGGGGCGGCTACTGGGACGCCCTGCTGGCCAAGGACAGCGACGGCGTGCTGCGCAAGCTGATGATGGAAACCGTCGACGGCGAATACCAGAACTGCAAGGCCTTCGGCGGCGCCTACACGCGCGCCAACTTCTTCGGCAAGTACCCGGAGACCGCGGCCATGGTGGCCGGCCTGTCCGACGACGACATCTGGCGCCTGAACCGTGGCGGCCACGACCCGCACAAGGTGTACGCCGCCTACCACCAGGCCGTGAACACCACCGGCATGCCCACCGTGATCCTGGCCAAGACGGTCAAGGGCTATGGCATGGGCTCGGCCGGTGAGGCGCTCAACCCCACCCACCAGACCAAGAAGCTGGACGATGCGGCGGTCAAGCACTTCCGCGACCGCTTCAACATCCCGGTCACCGACGCCCAGCTGGAAGACGGCCAGGTGCCGTTCTACCACCCCGGCGAAGATTCCCCGGAAGTGCAGTACCTGAAAGAACGCCGCAGCGTGCTCGGCGGCTTCCTGCCCTCGCGCCGCCCCAAGGCCAGCAAGTCGTTCGTGGCGCCCACGCTCGACAAGTTCGAGCGCCTGCTCAAGGACAGCGGCGAGCGCAGCTATTCCACCACCATGTCCTTCGTGCAGAGCCTCAACATCGCCCTGCGCGACAAGGAACTGGGCCCGCGCATCGTGCCGATCGTGGCCGATGAGGCGCGCACCTTCGGTATGGAGGGCATGTTCCGCCAGATCGGCATCTATGCCCCGTTCGGCCAGAAGTACAAGCCGGTCGACGCCGACCAGCTGATGTACTACCGCGAAGACCAGACCGGCCAGGTGCTGCAGCAGGGCATCAGCGAGCCGGGCGCCATCGCCTCGTGGATGGCCGCCGGCACCAGCTACTCGGTGTCCGACGTGCCGATGCTGCCGTTCTACATCTACTACTCCATGTTCGGCTTCCAGCGCGTGGGCGACATCGCCTGGCAGGCAGCGGACATGCGCACGCGTGGCTTCCTGCTCGGCGGCACCGCCGGCCGCACCACGCTCAACGGCGAAGGCCTGCAGCACGAAGACGGCTTCAGCCAGGTCATTGCTGGCTCCATCCCGAACGTGCGTAGCTACGACCCGACCTTCGGCTTCGAAGTCACCGTCATCATGCAGCACGGCATGAAGGCGATGATGGAAAACCAGATCGACGAGTACTACTACATCACCCTGATGAACGAGAACTACGCCCACCCCGGCATGCCGGACGGCGCGGCCGAAGGCATCATCAAGGGCATGTACCTGCTCAAGGACGCCGGCAAGCCCAAGAAGGGCGAGCTGCGCGTGCAGCTGCTGGGCAGCGGCACCATCCTGCGCGAAGCCATCGCCGCGGCCGAGCTGCTGGACAAGGACTTCGGCGTCACTGCCGACATCTGGTCCTGCCCCAGCCTCAACGAAGTGCGCCGCGACGGTTACGCCGTGGAACGCTGGAACCGCCTGCACCCGGAAGCCGAACAGCGTAAGCCCTACGTCACCCAGCTGCTGGAAGGCCGCCAGGGCCCGGCCATCGCCGCAACCGACTACGTACGCGCCTTCGCCGACCAGATCCGCGCCTTCGTCCCGATGACCTACACCGTGCTCGGCACGGACGGGTTCGGTCGTTCGGATACGCGTGCCAACCTGCGCCGCTTCTTCGAGGTCGACCGTTACTACATCGCGCATGCGGCAATTGCCGCGCTGGCGAAGGATGGCAAGATGACGGGCAAGGATGTGGCCCGGGCAATTAAGCAGTATAGGATTGATCCTGAGAAGAGCAATCCGGTGGGGGTTTGATGTAGTGGCGCCGCGCTTTGCAAAAAAGCGCGGCGCATATAGCGCCTGGGGATAAGTAATGGCTTCAGATAAAACGGATGTTATTCTTTACTTGTTCGATAAGTATTGGGACCCGGTTGGCCGGCGGCTCACCAAGACGCTTATGTCGTTGCAAGACGTAGCAGAAGCGATTCGTGCTTGCAATGTCCAAGACGGTAAGGCACGTAGCGATAGAAACCCTGCGAATTTTCTTAAAGATGTTATACGCAGCCGCAGGGCCTCGAGAATTTGGCCTCAAGAAGTAGCGCTTTTAAGGTTTACTGGCGAGCAACGCACTGGGACCGGTGATTCTTTTGAATTCGTTCCTTACGCTGTCGGGCAGGATGAGCCTTTTCCCGACCTCTATAGAGCCACGCACGAAACAAAAAACATAGATATGCAGTCGGTAAGCATGTCCTTGGCCTCAAGGGATCTTGGAAGGTCGGATGAGGCTTGGTTAATCCAGACTGCCGTAAATCTACGAGTAATTGAGCAGCATATGGCGACTGTCTCAGCGCTGCAAGTTAAGGAGGTTACGCATCTCCAGATGACGGTAAAGTTGCGGACCACGGAGATTGACGCTCTATACTTGGCTAATACTAAAGAATTCTCAAAAGTTTTGATAACTTGCGAGGCAAAAAATGGAAGTGAGCGTATATTGACTGGGCAAATAATAAGTCAGGTTAAGGCGGCTTTCGAAACAACGGATGCGGAATTGGTTGTTCCTGTCGCGATCAGATCCGAGAAGGGCGTCGGAATTCATGTTATGGAATTCAAGCACGTCTCACGCGACTTGCTTGCGCGCTTTGCGGAATTAGAACTTGCTTCCGACGCGCTCTATCGCTTAGTTCCCGCTGTTAGGGGGATTTGACAGTTATGGGTATTAGGGGGCTGAGTGGAGAGGCGTCGGCTAAGGACGCCTTTCTTGATATTCCTAAATCTGCACTACATAGTTTTGCAGAGGTAAGTTAAAGGGCACGTCAATCTATAAAAGCTGGATTGAAATTATCGGTTGGCGACATTTCCGACTGCTTACGCTTCTTGATTCCGCTTTTCTTATCCCTGCGACCGATTGGATTTGCGATACCCCAGTAGGCGGCCGCCTCGGTTGTGCCGAAGCGTAGTAGGGCATCGTCTCCAAGCGAAACGACTTCTGTAGGGCGTTGTGGCTTGATTCCCAGGGCGCGCATGACCTCGCTTGCGACTGACCGAGCGAGAGGAGGCGGTACGGCATTGCCTATTTGGCGCGCACCATGCCATTTCGTCCCGTTGAATCTGAACCAATCGGGAAAGCCATGAAGCCGGGCCATCTCGCGTACGGTTACGCAGCGATTCCATTTGTAATGGATTGGGCGTGGGCTGGTAAAAGCGCCGCGCGCCGAATCTGTTCCTGCTCTAAGCGTATTGGATACGCCCTCAGGGTGAAGCTTGAAGAAGCGCGACACGGGTTCGACCTCACCTGGAGGAGTTGAGGCAAAGCGTTCGCGCGATATGTCGCTATGATTAGAGCGCGCGCTCGAAGTCAAGATAGCGGGGTTCCAGTCCCTTCTGTATCCATATTCCCAGCCTGTCGAGTCCATGCAGCGCATGCGGGAGGCATAGGTGTTAGTGTCGTTCCAGCGCGTTACGCGAACAGCTTCGTTTCCATTCAGTCGAGCGAATCGTTCTGCATCCGGCAAATCGCTCAGAGCATCGAAGCATGTTGGTGCCGTAGGAAGCTTGGTCTCTGTGGTTCCGGGCTTGCGGGTTGTAGGCTTGGGATAGGATGGAAGCGGAAGGCCCCGCTTGGCTCCGAGCAGAAAAAGGCGTTGTCGATCTTGGGGTACTCCATAAGAGCAAGCGTTGAGGACCTTCCAGTTCTCAACGACGTCGTAGCCCGCTACCTTGAACTCCTCGATGATCTCGACGAGAAACTTTCGATGCTTGCCGACCGTAAGTCCTTTGACGTTTTCGAAGACGAAATAGCGTGCGTCCAACTCGCGAACGATCCGCACGAACTCCTTCACCAATGAATTTCTCGGGTCGTCCAGCGCACGTTGCCCGATAAGCGAGAATCCTTGACAAGGGGCACCTCCGAACACTACGTCAACAGGGCGCTCGCCTATCCCTGCCGCCGCGCGAATGGTCGATCCGCTTAACTCCGTAACGGATCTCGGGATCACTCGGCAATGCGGGAAGTTGTACTCATGGACGGCTGCATGCACTGGATCTATCTCCACCGCCGCAACTACGTCGAATCCAGCCTGTTCGAAACCAAGGCTAAGGCCGCCGGCGCCGGCGAAGAGGTCGATTCCTAGGGGTCTGCTCATAGTCGGAAGTATAGTAGGCCCTCGCTCCTTTGTCGATCGGAAGAGGTCATTTTGCATGATTAGAGATCCTTCTCTTAAGGGGTGCGGATGTTGCGGCAATCCTGTCTCAAGGTTTGAGACGGAGGATTCATGGATCGATTGACTCCGGAGCGGCGCAGCTGGCTGATGTCGAGGATAGGCTCGAAAAACACGAAGCCAGAGCTCGCGCTAAGGTCGTTGCTGCATGGACTTGGGTTCAGATTTAGGTTGCACCGGCGAGACCTGCCTGGCACTCCTGATGTGGTCCTCCCGGGTCGTAGAACTGTCATTTTCCTTAACGGCTGTTTCTGGCACGGTCATGCGTGCAAGCGCAACAAGATGCCGAAGTCTAGGGTTGATTACTGGGGGCCTAAGATCGAAGCCAATCGTCGACGGGACGCGAAGAAACGCAGGTTATTGCGTGCGCTAGGCTGGCGTGTGCTGACCGTGTGGGAATTGCGAGCTGAAAGATCCTTCTACGCTTTCAGATAAACTCGTGCGCGTGCTCGATAGCCTGCATTGCTAGAAAAAATGCGAATAACGGGGTCTGACTAATGAGGCCAGGTTAATTTATCAGTCGGCGGTGGCCGGTTTGCGTAGCCGATGAGCGGGCCTGACGCCGTCAAAGCGGTTGGTCTTGGCTTGGACCATTACGCGGAAGGCATCGTGGCTTAGGGCTCGCTGCTGCTGTAGATGAAGGCGGATGTCGGCGAGCAGTTCGTCGGAGAGGGCTTCATCGAGCAGAGCACGGTAGGCGTTGGATCGCTCGGTCGGGTCGCTGCCAAGCGCAAGCGAACAGGGATGTGGTGTTAGTGCGGAGTGCTTGCGCTGGCCTAGATTGGCTGGGCAGCTGGACCAACGATACGCTGCCGGGTTGTCGGTCAGGCGAGCACGCACCGGATTGAGCTCGATGTAGCGATAGCAGCGAAGGACGTAGTCCGCACTGTCCACAAGGCATGCTTTGTACCGCCCTTCCCACATCGTACCTGTGCGTCCGTGGCGACCATTGAACAATGCGAGGTAATTTCGTCCAAGCCGCTGCATCAATTGCCCGATGCGTCCCGCTGCAGGTGGCGTGGCTAGCAAATGCACATGGTGTCCATCAATACGTAAGCATGCAGCTGGCAGCCGGTGGCGTGCAGGGCCTCATGCATCAGGTGCAGATAGCGCGATCGATCGCCATCCAGAAAGCAGGGTAGGCGGTTGTTCCCGCGCTGCACGATGTGCTGCGGGATGCCGGCAAGGTCGAAGCGTGGAAGTCTGGCCATGGCACAAGATTCGCAACCAGACGTTGGTGCTGATATCGAGGAGACGTCTCGAAATAACTGACGACGTAACTTGAAATTTGTGTAGGAAGTTAACCTGACCGCGTTAGCGGCAAGGACAGCTCCCGAAAGCTGAGGCCGCACCTTGGATTTGCGTTGGAAGTGGATCTGATTCCGTAGCTGATTTGGCTATGCATACGCCGACATAAGTAGCTTGCTGCAGCCGTGCGCTGTTTGGCGCCGGTCGCTGTTGTGGCTATTTCTGAGATATAACAGATATCGGCAGGATCCAGGCTGCTGTTTGCAGTAAAGTCCCAGTCCTACCCAGTCCGCCGATTGCGAAGATCAAGGAAGTTTTAATGACAGCTCAGAAAAAAGTCAGTAAACAGATCATGCGGTGCATGGTGATGGCCGCGATCGCACTGAGTTCTGCATGCTCTAACGCTTCGCCTCCTACTAGCCCAGTGGGCGCAAAATTCGCAAAGAGGTGGGCCTATGCCACACAGTGCGATTCTGGCCACTTTCTCAGTCTCGACCTCCATCAGCAGAGAAATCATGTTACGGGCGAGTGGAGCGAAGGCACCAACCTCCGTGGAGGTGGCGGAAAGTTGGAAGGGGATGTGCGTAACGGCAAGCTCTACGTTCGCTACTGTAGCGATGACGGTGAGGCGGGCTATGAGGCGTGTCCAAAGTTCTCCGGAGATGAAGACTACTTCGTACTGGAACAAGGGGCCTTGGTGCGCTATCAAAAGTTCGGTTCTGAGTACAAGCGGGATGTCGCCCTGCGTCCAGATGTTGAGGGGCAGCAGATTCCAGCAGAGAAATGTGCAGATACGGAGAGCGGTTCATGAGCACGCTCACAGAGCAGGAGTTGCGGGCGAGTTTGTACTTCGCTGTCGGTGTGACATCTGAGAGCGGATATGCGGCCTATCGATTGGAGGTCGCTGGTGACAACCCAAGGACCCCGCTACTAGAGCCAGCCGATAACAGCGGTTATACGATCGGCACCATCCAAACGGATTTGGGTCAACATTATCAACCAAACGTCCCTAACGGAGAAAACGTTCCAAGGGACCTAGTGAATGCATATCAACAGTGGGCAAATGGGCAGCAGCGCGATCTTGTCCTTAACGAGCAGCAGGTTAGCCAGACCATTGCCGACCTTGGGCGCAATGGCCGTGCCATCCGCGCCGACGCAGGGCGACCACTTGATGCCGAAGTGAAATCACGGTTAGACATGTTCCTTTCGTCGAATGAAGGGATCAGCTGGGTGCATCAACGCGATGTCGCGCAGATCGACAAGTTGATGGATCGCGCCATCGCGCCACTGCAGCGAAGTGAGCTCTATCAAAATGCTTCGTTGTACGATCAAGTGAAGTTAGCGACGATGGTTGGCAAAGCCTACAATCAGAACGAAACGCGTACGGGGCCGATGATTCGCAACATAGAGGCCAATCAATACCATTCGGTTGCCGACGTGAGTGCTGCCATCGACGCTTTGAACCCAAGAGTGACCGGGCGTGGTGACTACCTCGAGATGGGACGGGACAAGGCCTTAGAAGGCGCTGACGTTGTGAATTCGTTGCGCAATGCGCATCGGGATAGTCCGCTTGCATCGGCTTGGGCCAGTGTGGTTGCCAATCCGTTGGTGGACCCAACAACACTTGGTGGGGCGCACGCAGCTCCAAACCTTGCGCACGAATATCCAACGGTGAAGAACCTGTTTTTGCACTACAACCGGGCAGAAGAATTTGTCGGTGCTCTGGACCGTGGCGCCACCTATCAAAACGCTGCAACGGATCGAGCCGACCCCACGCATTTCAATGGTGCTGGCTTTTATGCTGCAGGCAATGATCTGGTGAACTGGGACAAGACAGGCCGAGGTCACGCATTTGTGGGTGGTACTTGGAGTGGGGTTGAACGGGGAAATCTTGCGCGTACACGAAATGGCGATGGCACCACGGACCTCACTGTTAACGAGAATGGTCAGCAGCGCAGGTTGCTTCATATCGACCCGCATGCAGCTCCATTGCGCGGGACCGAGCAACCAGCTCAACCAGCACCTCCTGATCAGCGGCCTGTGCCGTCCAGGCATGGCGCTGTGTCGCCACCGCAAGACCCACTTCATCGCCAAGCTGAAGACGCTGTGCGTCGCCTTGAGCAAGGCCTCGGCCGCGACTATGACGCCAACAGTGCCCGCCTGGCAGCAAGTAGCGCGCATTTGGCCAAAGAGCACGGGCTGTCTCGGATCGATCACGTTGTGCTGAGCGAGAACACCAAGTCCGTGCAGCAAGGCGAGAACGTCTTCGTTGTGGAAGGCGCGTTGAACGATCCGGCTCACAAGATGGCGCATATGAAGACGAGCGACGCGATTGCGCAGCCTGTCGAGCAGTCGCTCGCGCAATTGCAAGCCTTGGGCGAAACGCACCGTCAACAGCAGTCTCAGCAGCAGGAGCAACAGCGCGAGCAGTCGATTGCACCGCAACACCGCATGGTGTGAAGTTTTATATGTTTGCTTGGCGTGGGGCTGTCACAAGCTTCCGCGAGCGGTGCGCTGTGTGAGGCAGGTGCAGCCATGACGCGGTCTCAGGTTCGCTTACTAGTCGACGGCGCGCGGCTTGCGAGATCGATTGACTAGCCTGGCACCAGCAATAGCTCCGACCATCGTGGGAAAAGCTGCGTGACGCAAGGCATCTTGCCGCTGTAAATCAGGGCATGTTTTTAGTGCATTGCGCTTGATGAAATTAAGGGTGAAACGTCTCTTCGGTATCTGCGTAGACCAGTACGACCTCTTTGCCTCCATACGGAACGGTGACCCCTACTTTCCATGGCTCCGCTGCTGGCCCGGCAGCTTTTGCCACAGCATCGCATTGATCAGTGATGACACATCTGCGGATGGCGATACGCAGCACGCCGTGGTCATTCTTGTAATCAACACCGGGAGAATAAAAGAGGCTCTCTGCCGGAATGCGGTACGTGATTTTGAGGGATTTATCCTCCGCTTTTTCGACCTTGACCGGCTGAACATCATTCTTCTTGTAATAAGAACGTATGGCTCCTCCTGCACAAGCAGCCAAGGTTGAAAGTGCAAGAAATCCCGTAGCGATAATCGGCCTTATTTTTAAATTCACATCAATGCCTATGTGTGGATTCGTCTAAGCAGAATAACGCTCTCCAATGTCCTGCGGAGCTCGATTCACTACGAGCTTACTCAAGTGGATTCCGTCAGTAGAGTGTATTCCGACCATCCAGGTAACCGCTACGGCTGGAGCTGTCACTGATGGCTGCGCCTTCTTCTTGATGGGAGAAAGCGTGCAGACAACTGATGTCTTGTAACCAGCTCCCGGAGAGGTCAGTACCTTGCATTGGAAGCCAAGGCTCTCAAGATTCCTTTGCGCGGTCGTGAGGGGCGAACCAGCAGGGTTGGCCGCTCCAAATTGCTGCCTTGCGTTGGCGGCAGACTGTTGAGGATTAAAGCCGAACCGTGGGTCTTCCTGCATGGCGGAGCATGCTGATATGAAAAAAAGACCAGCGGCTGCCAGTAGTGCCAGAGGGCTGCGGTTGGCCAAAGGATTTGTTTGCATGTTCTGACAACTCTAAAGCAATCACATAGACGATCGTCCATGTGGACGTCGGTTGCAAGTACGCTTCTGTGAGGAAATGGAGCGATGACGTAACGGGGCCTGATCAACTTGATTCCGTTTGGCCCCTAGTCTATGCGTTGGTTGCTGCTTCATCCTTCTCTTTGCTTTTCAATGCCATGTCGAGCAAATATTCATACGTCTGAAGCTTTCCCCTAGCCGAGGTGGCCACCCAGCAGATCATCCAAAAGAACAGCAGAAAAATACCAATCATCGGTGTCAGTGGAGACATCGCTAGAGGATTTCCACCAGCGCGCATGACCAGGAAGAGCGACGCGGCGACTGGAAGCAGGCCTAGCTTGTCGACGCTCCCGGCTATTAACGCAATTCGGCCTGCACGGCGTGTATGGCTGTAGCGAGCGTGATCCAGCATGATTTGCAGGGTTGCTGCCGGATACCCTTGCAGCCAAGTCACTTCCTGCAGAAATTGCTCTAGCTGATGATCGGTGCGCATAGCCTGATCGACTGTCCATTGACGTAGATCGCTCACGATCCCGTAGAGACTAATTAGCATCAGGACCCCTAGCGCCGCTAATGCAACCCAGAAGCCGGCGGTTGCGACCTTTGCCAGCAACTGAGGCGGAATACTCGTAAAACTGAAGAACGACGCAATCAGCGTAGACGCTATTGCGCTCGCCAAAACAATGGCAGCGCCGCGCACTAGGCGACTAGGGCTGGCATTGTCTGCCGGGAACTGTGGCAGCACCCGTAGGCGTTCTTCTAAAGCTTTAAAAGTCAAAGGCACGCTTGGTGCTAAGTCGCTACGTCTCATGTCGCCCGTCACTGCTGAATGATGCGGCAAGATTAGAGCTGTCTGGCCGACACGGCTAGGTACAGATTCCGCGAGAGCACGAGACCCATTTTGCGCAAGCGTGCGGGGAGCACTCGGGAGCTTGTGATCTTGAGGGGTGAGCACATGGGTTGCGTGTTGGTGCTTCTTGTAGTCGCCTTCTAAGTCGAGATCACGTGTGTTGACATCGCAGTCTGCGCGTTGCAACCTCTGCCTCAAGGAGCGTCGAAACTCCTCACGTAGCGGTACCCACCTCCGTCAAACCGGTGGGTTTTTTGTGCCTGCATCCTGCAGGTACAAGCCGACGCAATGCCTGCGTCGGGAGGGCGGCTAATACAACACCCGCAAGGGGAATATGCCCGCCGGCTACGTGCGGTTTCGAACCTCCCGACATCCCGTCGCCGTTGGCGGCGGTTCTTGGGTTGTTCCAGGAGGGCGTTGCTATGTCTACCGCACCATCCATGCCGGCATCTGTGCCAGTTGATCTGTTGCCAGCTTCCGCTCACCGCCTGCGGTGGGATATGGGCGATGTGCTGCGCCAGCTCGTCGCACGCGCAGCTGTTGAGCAGGCGAGCGACGATCCCGCGCATTCGCCGACTCGACAGCTCGTTGTGTTGCCGCGCACCTTGCGTGGCCAGTTCGCACGCAGTGCCGTGGCGTTGCAGCAGTGCATTGCTGCACCCATCGCCGGCCATCATCCGGAGGCGCCATGACGCCTCGTCGCCCACCCACCGCATCTGCCAGCGCACGGTCGCCCCGCATGCGTACGCGCCCCATGCCGCCCAAGCGGGTGCAGTGGGTCGTTGTGGAACCCGACCGCACCACGCTGCCACCGATGCTGCCACCCGACCCGGACGCCTCCCCGCAAGGCCCCGGCACGCTACGCGCACCACGCCGCGCCCGCCGCCCGCGCCAATGCACCGTCAGCTACACCCATTACCCCGGCGCCCACGAACATGCCGGCGACCAGCACGTGCCCCATGTCCGCCTCAGCGGCCTATGGCTGGAGCAACTGGGCTTCGCCATCGGCACCAAGCTGCGCATCACCGCCAGCGCGGGGCAGTTGTTGATGGAGGTGTTGCCGCCGGTGGAGGCGCCGGCCAGGGTGCGTAGCGTGCGGCGATGATGCTGCGGCTGCCAGACCCCTTGCGATTGACCTCGGTGCCGGATGCCACTAGCGTCGCAGCCACACCAGCGCACACCGGACGCTTCATGATCGCGCGCCCCCTCTACGCCTTGCTCGCCACCCTCGCTCTGGGCGCATGCGCCCATACCGCGGCCACCCCAGCCCCGGCAACCGTCACGGAGACATCTGCCATGAGTTCCTCAGCCGATCACGTACCTGCAGATCCTTCTAAAGGTGGACCACGTACCGCGCAGGAAGCATTGGAGCGGGTACTGGAGCTGATTCGCACAAGCACCAGTATTGAATCGTTCACTGCCGACCATGTGTCTCGAGCAATGGGCCAGTCGGTACAGCACCGCGGTGATGGTTCCGGGCGGTTCGGTGCCAGCGGAGTGCTGACCCGAGACTGGAACTACGGGTTTGGTGTCAACAAAACTGAAATAAAGGGTGCATGGTTCGAGTTCCTGTTCCTGCCTAATCCGCCAGAAGTGTCTCCGTCTATGTCGGATATCTGCCAGATCGACTTCGAGGCATTTGCGGCGCACCTCGAAAAAATGGGTTTCTCGCGGCAGCGCAATCTTGTCGAGGATGGACGATGGATGAGCGATATTTTTCAACGTCCAGGGATGCGCGTAGAGCTCTTCCCGCGTGGCGAGGCTGACGAACCTTTAGCGCGCACCACTCATCAGTGCGTCGAGTGGGTTCAAATTCGCTAGTCCAAGGAGCGGACATGTTGAGCCAAGAAGCAAGTGCCGTGGTGGCGTCATTCGGTCAGCAACCAGGTGTCACACGTGAGCATCTGGACAACTTCAACCGGGTCCTGAACGATTCGCCCGAGTTGACCCGCCAGATCAACGAGGCGGTGCAGAAAAAGGTGCTGAAAGGCTTCGCGCCGTTAAACGATCCGCATGCGGGAGGCACCTATGATCCACGCGATCAGGAAATTCACCTGCCGCTTGCAGCGCTGGTGAATGATGCCAACGGCAAGCATGCAGCAGCAGGCGATTTGACTTTCGTCTTGGGACATGAAATTCAGCATAGCCTTTACAGTCCCACTGCTGCGCTTGCGCGGGAACAGTTCAAAACAGAGGCAATAAAAATCGCCCGTAGCACGCACGATTACACTGCTGCTGGCGAGAAGGTGCTTGCCAGTAACCGTGCGGACGAAGCAACGGCCGAAATAGCCGGATGGAACGCTATCGTGAGCGCGGTCAAGGGTCGTAATCCTAATCCTACGCTTGAAGATGTGTACCTGTTTGTGGATGGTCGGGCCAGAGATTTCGTCACGTGCAGCGGTATCCAAGCGTCTATACGCCCAGGGAAACCTGACGTTCAATAGCGACCTGACGTTGTCGCCCACGGCGGGTAATGTCGAGGCAATGGGAGTGAATTACTTCGACAAGTCGGTCAAGGACACCCGTATCGGTCATGCCGGCCAGTCCGACTACGTCAACCATTACGGTCCGTGGGTGGTCGGCATCATCCAGAAAACATGGCAACCGGTTGTTTCCATACCGCACGATGTGCTGCGGGATGTCGGGGAGGACGCACGTGGAACTCCGGCCGCATCGCAAAGCTCGCAGCCAGACTTGCGTGTCGATCGCGTTGAACATCGAAATTTGAGGAAATCGCCAACATTTGCCCAGGAGATGAGCTTGATCCCGTTAGCCTGGGTCAAGCCATGGGACGAACGCCGCTTGCGCGACGTGCCGTCCTTCTCTGCTCACGTAGCGCGCCAATCAGGTTTCTCAAATCTTTTTCAAGAAGTCCTTGGCATTCAAATAATCAGTTACGTAGCCCGCTGGCGCGTCATTAAAAGCGGAAATATTGCCATCTGGATCCACGTAGGCCTGGTAGAGATTTTTCGTGCTGGCGGCCCTGTCGGCACAGCTATGGTTTTCTCTCAATGCGCGAACCAATGCTGACGCAGCCTGCGGACCAGCAGGATGCTTTGTCCTCATTTTTGTGAAGCGCTCCATCTTGGAATTATCTGCAGGCTCAGCCGCGAGCGCTTGAGCAAGCAAGGGGTTTGGCTCTGCTGGTCCGGGGGCATAAGACATCAGGGGAATGGGAGCGGAGCTTTCCAGCCGTTCTCCATACGTATGCACTTTCTTCAGCATTGGCCATGGATCAACGACGACCGCGTGATCGCCGACGGCTCTGTCGCGCCAATCGCCAATGACCACGTAATTGTGATCGCGCTCAGCATGCTTGACTTGAATCACTGGCATTTTTCTAGGCATGCTACGCAGCTCAGCTGCACTCATTCGTCGATGTTCTCCGCAGTTTCCTCCGCCAAATTCTTTAATTTTTCTCACCTCGTCAAACTCGTCAGAGCAATGTCCGCTCTCCACCATGTCGCGGGCCAGCTTCATGCGAGTCCAGCTGCGGCCGCCACTCATGCAAATTGCGGTTTCCTGATTCCCAGGCCCATCGGGAACGTCTTGTAACCGGTCTTTTTCAAGACTCTACTTGCCAAGCCCATCGCCTCGAATGTCTTGCGGGATACCGCCACGGGATCAGGCACGACACTTCCTGCGATTTCTTGCAGACGTTCATCGTGCACATCAGACAGAGACGACCATTCGCGTACGACTGAGCTAGACGAGCCGGATCGATTGATAGGCATAATCTTTCGATAATTGAAGAACACTGCCTGAATTTAACAAGCAAGCAGATCGCCAATTCATTTTATCCGAATGTCGCAACTCGGAAGCGAAGGCGGGTCTATGAATTTTGGCTTCCGGGGCAATACGACACACTTGATGGCAGTAGCGCGTTACGGGCGACATGGGCGTGCCGGAGCTCCCTGTGTTTTTTGGGAAAGGCACGGGTCAGCTCCTTGTTGGGACAGTGATGGGATCGGGTTTTCGCACTGCACGATGTGCTGCGAAATGCCAGGAAGGTCGAGGTGAGGAAGTCCGGTCATATGGCAAGCCTCGCAGCTAGGCGCTGGTGCAGGACTCCGAACGGTGTGACCGTCGCCCGACGCTTGCGCAGGAAGTGATATGACGCCGTCAGCGCGTCACCTAGCGCCGCATGCCGGTGAGTGCGTTATGGAAGCTAACTATCCCATTGGCCTGGCGTAATCGAATTTACGTCTGATTATTTATAACTCTCTGGGGCAGTGAAATACATCCACATGCATATATGGGGATCAGGTCCTAAAATATTCATGTGATTTCCCTTGCAATTTTATCCTGGAAATTAAGCTGCGAGCTGAAGATGGAGCATGCTGACGAAGGGGCGTGCGGTAAGTCTGTCTCCGGCGGCATGAAAATGGGCCAATTCCATTCCAGCCTGAAAGAAATAAAAAATGAAAGAGCATTCAGGAAAAGGTTAATCCCGCAAGGCTGCGTTCTGCATTGCACTCGCATTGTCGGCCGGCTTCGCGACATCGGCTAGCGCACAACAGGCAGTGCCCGTCACGACTTATACGGTAAATTACAGTCCCAGCGTTAAAGCTGTTTACATACAAAACGTCAATAACTCCAGTGGATGGGCCTGTGTCGCGGTGGGGCAAGCGAGATCGAATGGCAGCTACAAAGAAGCCCCATCCCTTTTAGTCGGCTTTACGTACAGCGTGCGTGCGATGAGTGCGGCTGACTGTAGAGCCGGTACGGCGTTGCCAAATCTATATGTGCGAGCCTTTACTGCTGTTCCTGCCAATCAGATATTTATTGATATTAAAAACTCGATTTCCATAAATTATTAGGACTTCAACTCGCAGCGCTGATTGTTGCGGCGGTCCATCCTGTTCGGATCGCCGCTTTCCTTGGTAAAGCGGTTTAGGTCCGCCAAAAATAGGGGCGGTGTGAAGTGGGCTGCCCGCAGCCTTCCCTGCGACGATTTCTGGCGACCGAAGGCTGGAAAGAGATGTGCGTAACGTAAAGCGCTACGCTCGCTACCGTAGCGACGACGGTGAGGCAGCCCACGAGGCGTGCCGACGTGCTCTGGAAATGTAGGCTATTTCGTGCTGGAACGACGGGCTTTGATCCGTTATCAGAGGTTCGGTACGGGGTACAAGCGTGATGTTGCTCGACGTCCCGATGTCCAGATGCAGCAGCGTCCAGTCGAGACATGTGCACACACGGAGAGGGGCGTCTGAGCACGCTCATAGCCCTGAGTCCCGCGCAGCGGGGCCTTCAGGCCCCAAGCGTTGCGGAAACATTGGCATGACAGCGCGTGAGAGTGCTGACGCCCACTACGATTGCGACGCAGGGCGGATGACCAGGCTGCCGACCTCGACATCATCTGGTTGATCGATCGCATAGGCGATGGCGTGCGCGATGGCCTCTGCGGGAATGCCGCTTGCCTCGGACTGCGCTTGCAGGGTTTGCCGCAGCGTTGGGTCGCTCACGGTGTGCAGCAACTCCGATTGCACCATGCCGGGTGAGATCTCGGTGACGCGGATGTGCGGCCCGGATTCCTGGCGCAGCGCCTCGCTGATGGTTCTGACCGCGTTCTTGGTCGCAGCATAGACACCCATCGTCGGCACGATGCGCAATCCGGCTGTGGAGACCACGTTGATGACATGGCCGCTTTGCTGGCGGCCGAAGACCGGCAGCGCGGCCGCAATTCCGTGGAGTACGCCACGCAGATTGACGTCGATCATCGCGTTCCATGCGTCGACCTGCAGGGCATCGAATCGGGACAGTGGACTGATGCCGGCATTGTTGACCATGACGTCGAGCCGCCCGAATTGCGAGCAGGCCAAGTCCACCAGGGCCAGGACCTGCTTGTGCACGGTGACGTCGGTTGGCCGGTAGACCGCCTGCCCGCCGGATTGGACGATTTCCATGGCGACCTCGGCAATGCGTGCCTCGCGGCGTGCACCGAGGACCACCTTGGCGCCGAGTGCGCCCAGGTGAAGCGCGGTGGCCCGGCCCATGCCGCTACCGGCGCCGGTGATGACCACGACCTTGTTTTCGATCGTCATCTGCGTGCTCCGTGATGGACGTGCCACCCACGGTAGCGCTGCTGCTTGGATGGATTATGCTTGCGCGGCCATGGTTTCATCGCAATCGTCCAAGGATGACCCGCTTTCGCAGGTTCTGGCCGCGCTGGGCGCCAGGAGTGCCGGACTCAACCAGCTGGAAGCGCGTGGCGATTGGGCGCTGTCGTTTCCGGAAAAGCATCGGCTCAAGCTGGTCGCGCTGATACGCGGGGAATGCTGGATCCGCCTTCCGCGGCGGGCGCCCAAGCGCGTGGTCGAAGGCGACGTGCTGCTGATCGGCAATACGCCCTACGTCATTGCCAGCGATGCGCAACGCGCGCCTGTCGATGGTGTCTCGCGTTATGCCGGGCAGGAGAGCCTGCGCCTGGGCGATGGCGACGACACCGTGCTGCTTGGTGCGGGCATTGTCTTCAGCGGCGAGAACAGTGGTTTTCTGATCGATGCGCTGCCGCGGCTCATGAAGATCCAGAGTGTCTCGCCATCCGCCTTCGCGGTGCGCACGACACTGGATCTGCTCGATGCGGAAATGGGCCGGCATCGGATGGGCAGCGCTCGGGTGGCGTCGTGTCTTTCCGAAGTGCTGGTGGTGGAGGCCATTCGCGCCTACATGCACGCGCATACACAGGCGCACACAAGCTGGATTGGTGCACTGGGCGATCGCCACATCGGTGCGGCACTCGCGCTGATGCACGGCGATGTCGCACATGCGTGGACAGTGGCCGAACTGGCATCGCGCGTGGGCATGCGCGCTCGGCGTTTTCGTCGCGCTTTTCGCAGAAGGTCGGGCAGGCGCCGCTGCACTACCTGACGCAGTGGCGCATGCTGTTGGCGCACAGGCTGCTTGCCGAAACCGGTCTGGATATCGCCCGCGTTGCCGAGCGTGTCGGTTACCAGTCGCCGAGCGCGTTCGGCCATGCGTTCAAGCGCATGTTCGGGACGGCACCCAGGCGTTTGGTGAGACCGAGCGAGACATAGCGCAGCGGTAAACGACGTCGCCCGGCTGAAGCGTTTGCGAGTGCAATGAAGTCCGTCTCTGGCGCCCATGTGATCCATCGCTGGCCCGGCGCATGCCGATGACCTTGTTCATCGGCTCGACCCGCCAGCCATCGCACCCTCAGTGGTGTGTCGGGGCGGCGTGAAGGAGGGGTAGTGGCGTGCTTTGAACGCATCCGCGGCCTCTGGGATCACAGCGCGGCGACGTCCTACCGCCGATCATTGCCAGCATGACTATCGGGAACCAGATCACGGCGCGCACCGTGACCGTCACCGCGGGCGACACCGGGCGCGCGAGCAGCAAAGTCAGTGTGGAACTGTCCGGTCGCCCCGATCCGCGGTGGCAATCGTGCTTCCACTTCGTCGTGCAGGGCCGCGATGGCTTCTACATGGAAGGCCGCCCGATCTTCGACCAGTCCAACGTCGAAGGCGTCGTGCCAGCCGGGCAGGTAGATGCCTTTCGGCACCAGTTGCCGGAGGTTCTGGCCTTGACCAACACGCTGGCGCGCGCGCAAGCCAACAAGGATGCGGATCGCCGCTAGGCTGCAGCCGATGCATGCTGCAGACGACACGCAGGTGTGATCGGCGCCGCATCGCGTCAACGCAGTACTGGTCGAATCTGAGTATGTGTCACCAATCGGTCGGCGCGTAATCCTTCAAGAACTGCCCCCACACATGTTCGCCGGTGTTGAAGCCGTGGATGATCGGGTCGACGATACGTGCGGCGCCGTCGACGATATCCAGCGGTGGATGGAAGCGTTCCTGCTGGACCTTGAGCGCGGCGATCTCTGCCGGGTCCTCGTCGGTGACCCAGCCGGTATCCACACTGTTCATATGGATGCCGTCGTTCTGGTAATCGGCCGCCGAGGTGCGCGTCATCATGTTCAACGCGGCCTTGGCCATGTTGGTGTGCGGGTGACGCGTGGTCTTGAAATTGCGGTAGAACTGGCCTTCCATCGCCGAGACGTTGACGATGTGCTTGTCGCGTTCGGGCGTGCGCAGCATGAGCGGCTTGAGCCGCGCATTGATGATGAAGGGTGCGATGGCGTTGACCAGCTGCGTTTCCAATAGTTCCACCGACGGCACTTCGGCCATCAGCAGGCGCCAGGAATTGCGGCCGCGCAGATCGACCTGCTGCAGGTCCTGATCCAGGCGCCCATCAGGAAACAGATGCTGTTGGCCTACCAGTTCATCGTCCAGCAACGCGATCTGCGAGAGTTCGGCGGCACGGGTGAGACCGTCGGCGCTGTCGAGCCCACGGCCATGCACCGCGGGCAACGCGGTGGCCGACGCATCGCGGAGCAACTCCGGAGTGCGCAGGCCCTCGTAATGGCCGACAAGGTTCCGCACGGTCTCCGGCAATTCGTGCAATGCGGCAGTTTCGCCGGCCATCATGTGGGCGTAGAACTGCGGCGGGCGCCGCACGGTCTGGCAGGCGTTGTTGATGATGAAATCCAGCCGCTCGCGCGTGGCCAGCAGTTCATTGCAGAACGCTTCCACGCTGGGGGTATGGCGCAGGTCCAACCCGAACACCTGCAGGCGATGACCCCACTGCGCGAAGTCCGGCTCCTGCGCATAGCGCGCGGCCGAATCGCGCGGAAAGCGCGTGGTGACAATCAACTCTGCACCGGCGCGCAGCAGCTTCAACCCCGCCTGGTACCCGATCTTGACGCGCCCGCCGGTCAGCAAGGCGACGCGCCCGCGCAGGTCGGCGGTTTCGGTGCGCTTGAAGAAGTTCAGCTCCGCACAGGTCGGGCACATCTGGTCGTAGAAATGATGCAGCTCGGTGAATTTCTGCTTGCACACATAGCAATGGCGCAGCTCGGGCGAGTGCGTGGGCTCCGGCGCGGCAGTGGCGTTTTCGCCGTTGTGGGCATCGTGCAGGCCGGCGGCATGCGGCGGGAAATAGTTCGGCGTGCTGAACACCGGTTTGCGTCGCAGTGCGCGGATACCGCGTTGTTCCAGCAGGGCTTCGGCCTTGCGCACTTTTTCCTGGTGACGCTCGCGTTCGCGCTGCTTGAGCAACTGCCGCCGCGCCTTCGGCTCGGGGTGATAGACCTTGGCGACCACTTGATGCAGCCGCACGCGGTCGGCTTCGGGCAGGGTGTCCAGCACGCTGCGGTCGGCGTCGATGGCCTCCAGCACGTCCAGGGCCGCGCGCAGGCGGTCGGTCAATGGCAGCTCGTCGTTGGGCACGGGTGGGGCGTTGGTGTTCAAGGCAGATCCGGAATGGGCGACTGGCGGCGCAGGCGAAGGATGGCCGCCAGCCAGCAGGCGAAGACGATGACGGGAGCGGGCGGGCAGGGCGCCGCTGCGCATGGCCGCTGGCCGGGAAGTCGGCAGGTGGGCATTTTCGCCGATTGTGGGTGGTGGGCGCCAATGCGGGCGGCTGAGCGGGTCAGCCAGGCTGTTGCCGGGCGCTTGGCTGGCGGTCTTGGGTGCGCCTGGAGCGATGGGCTGTCGGTGGAAGTCCCCGAGCTGCGCGGAGGATGCGACTGGCCGGATGTTTGGGTAATCTCCCGCCACACCGGCGCGGATTGGCGCCCGGGCATTCAAGGGGACATCGATGAAGACTTCCATGCTGGCCATCGGGCTGGCCGGCTTGCTGTGTGCGTGTACGGTTGTGTCGCCCGATCCGGGGCAGCAGGCCGTGTTGGTGGATAAGCCCCTGTTCTTCGGCAAGGGCGGCATCCGCCTGGACGATGTGCGCGATCCCGGCCGCGCTTACACGTGGCTGACCACGTCGGCCACCTATGTGGATGTGACGCCACAGACCGTGCAGGTGGCGTTCGACGATTTCTCCTCCAGCGACAACATCCTGTTGGACTTCTCCACCCAGATCCAATACAGGATTACTGCGCCGGCGCTGTTGTTGTCCAGGTTCGGGCAGGATTGGTTCAAGAACAATGTTGCCAGTCAGTACGCGTCCATCGTGCGCGACCAGGTCAAGCGCTACGACATGACCAAGATGATGAGCGACCCCGACACCGCCAGGAAGATCGACGATTCGGTGACACAAAACGTCAGTGCCTTGGTCAAGGAGCAAGGCCTGCCGATCCAGATCCAGAACATCACCCTGGGCCGCGCACGCCCGAATCCGGACGTGTTGCAACAGATGAATCTGACTGCCGCGCAGCAACAGCGGGTCAAGACCCTGGTGGAGGCGACCACCGCAGAACGGCAGCGCGAGCAGGAGCAGGAGGCCAAGGCCGACGCAGATAACGCGTATCGCAACCGCATGGGCCTGACGCCGGAGCAATACCTGGCCAGCCAGATCGCCGAGCTCAATGCCGAGGCCTGCAAGAAAGCGCAGGCATGCTACATGGTGCCGTCGGGAACTTCGGTGATTGCAAGATAGGTCCGCCGTTGCCTGCCGCCAGGCGCAAGCACTGGGTGATGAATAGTCACGCGCGCGCATACCATCGCGCTGCTCACGTGGCCTGCAACATCGGTGGGCTACGGTCGCCTGTGAGTGCGGCGGCGGGAGAAAACACGATGGGTCTGTTGGTCGACGGCAAATGGCAGGACAGGTGGTATGACACCAGCAAGAGCGAGGGGCGGTTCGAGCGCTCGCAGTCGCAGTTTCGCAATTGGGTCACGCGCGATGGTAGCGCCGGGCCGCATGGCCAGGGCGGGTTCCAGGCGGCTTCGGGGCGCTATCACCTGTATGTGTCGCTCGCCTGCCCATGGGCGCACCGCACGCTGATCTTCCGGCGCCTGAAAGGACTGGAGTCGATGATCGACGTGTCCATCGTGCATTGGCTGATGCGCGAGAACGGCTGGACCTTCGCCGATGGGCCGGGTGTGGTCGGCGATACGGAGCATCACGCGCAGTATCTGTACGAGGTGTACCTCAAGGCCGACCCGCATTACTCGGGCCGGGTCACGGTGCCGGTGTTGTGGGACCGCGAGCGCAAGACCGTGGTCAGCAACGAGTCGGCAGACATCATCCGCATGTTCAATAGCGCCTTCGACGAGATTGGCGCTGCAGACGGCGATTTTTACCCCCAGCCGCTGCGCGAGCAGATCGACGCGGTGAACGCGCGTGTCTATGACACCGTCAACAATGGCGTCTACAAGGCGGGCTTTGCGACTACCCAGGCGGCCTATGAAGAGGCGGTGGTGCCGTTGTTCGAAAGCCTGGACTGGCTGGAGGCGCGTCTGAGCGCCCAGCGCTATCTCTGCGGCGACCAACTTACCGAAGCCGACTGGCGCCTGTTCACCACACTGGTGCGGTTCGATGCGGTGTACGTGGGGCACTTCAAATGCAATCTACGGCGCATCGCCGACTACCCGCAGCTGTCTGGATTCCTGCGCGAGCTCTACCAGATGCCGGGGATTGCCGACACCGTGAACTTCCAGCACATCAAGGGGCATTACTACCAGAGCCACGACACCATCAACCCCACCGGTATCGTCCCGATGGGGCCGCTACTGGATCTGGATGCGCCTCATGGGCGTGGCGGCTGACGCGCATGGTCGATATGGCGCGGCGGGTGCAGTGGCGTATGCTGCGCACCCGCGCGATCAACAGGACGACGTCATGCTCAATCATGTCATGGTGGGAACGAACGATATCGCGCGTGCGCGTGCGTTCTACGATGCAGTGCTAGGAGGGGTCTTCAGTGCGCCCGCGCCGTTCGTCAATCAGGCAGCAAGTGGGCACACGCGCCTGTTCTACCGGCATGCGGGCAGCACTTTTTGTGTGAGCGAGCCGATCAACGACGAACCCGCCAGCCCGGGCAACGGTGCAACGATCGGTTTCAAGTGCGACTCGCCCGAGCAAGTGCAGCACTTTCATGACATCGCGGTGGCTGCCGGCGGCATTTCCATCGAGAAGCCGCCAGGTTTGCGTGAGAGCAGCATGGGCCCGACGTGGTTGGCTTATGTGCGCGATCCGGATGGAAACAAGCTGTGTGCGATCTATCGCCCGGCGTGAATATGGCTTGTAGCGCGGTCTGTCGCAGGCATGGGTCGCAGGCATATGATTTGCTGAGTTGATGACGCGCGTTCGCACGACGGCGACTGAGCGCTGCGACCGCGGCCTGCGCACCCAGTGGCAGGCCTTCAGCACGACGCGGGAGTCGGTGGACGTGCGTTACCGCTTGGCCGCATCGCGCACGATCAGTGTTGCCGCACCCACCGAGATCGCATCTTCGACGACGCCGGTGCTGGTCTGGCCGTAGCGCTCGATCGCACGCATCCGCGCATTGAAGGTGAGATAGGCAGCAGCAACTGCCGTCGTCGCGCCGAGCAGCGCAGCGATGCCACGTTGTTCGCGCGGCGCCAACGCCGTGCCGACGATCACACCGGTGGCGATGCGGGCAATCATGCCGGGCAGCACGATGCGGTCGGGAGCGGTCTTCATCTTGTCGCCGGCCAACTCGCCGCCAGCCAGTGCCAGCATGCCGGCCGATGCCAGTGGATTGGCGAGCAATGCAGGCGCGCCATTGTCGGCAGGCAGCTTGCCGGTGCGTGCAGCATTGGCGACGGCGGCCAGCGGCGTCATCGAGCGCATGCCGGCGACGGCGCCCATCAGGATGGAGTGGATCAAAGCCATGTGCACCTCTGCATGTGCTCGACCATCGCAGGCGGAATGCCTGCGCGTGGCACGCTGTTATCGATCTGCGCAGACTAGGGCGTGGCGTGTGTGGGAGTTGGCAAGACGTTGTGCACGCCGCGCATCGGTTGTGCTCGCATGCCGGTGTCTGCCGTGCAACACGCTGGTGCAGCAACCGGTGGTGTCGACACGCGGCTTTCAGTTCAGCCGCCCAATCGCTCTCAACCCGGGTGTCTTGGCCATATCGTTCGGGTTGGTGCCCGGCATGTCCTGTGGCACGGGCATGCCCTTGCTGCGATAGAAATCGGTCCAGTACGGTGAGATCTTGCCGGTCTGCAGGTTCCTGAATTTCATCGGTTGCAGGGCAAACACGTGATGCGCGCGGAAGGCGCGCTCGATGAAATCCGAGCAGTAATAGCTGTTGTCATCCTGCACGTAGGTCTCGTTATACGGCTTGCCGAGCATGCGCCGTGCCTGGGCGATGGCATCGGGGATGGCAGGGCGATGCGCGCGGCTGAGCCGGTACACGACGATCTGCCGCTGCTTGGCGGTGGCCTCGTCGATAAATGCCTGCAGTGGTTGCTCGCGCGAACCGTGCTCGTCGGCGTGCAGCACCACCGCAGCATCGCCTGCATGCGCCACCAGCGCGACATGATCGAAGCTGGCTTGGCCCCGTACGCCAGTTGCATCGTCGATGGCGCCGCTGAGGCCCGTGTGCGCCGCGGTGACGAACAGCAGATCGCCATCGCGCACCTTCAGCGCCAGCGCCGTGGCGGGCAGTAGGGCGATGAGCAGTAACAACAGCGGTGCGATGCGCATGATGCGAGGTTTCAGACCAAAGGAGCCGACATTATCGCTTGCGTGTGCGTTGGAAACGCTAACCGAGGTGCGGGCCGCTTGTGGTCACCCACGTCGGGCAGCGACATGCAGGTGCTTGCCGGCCCTTGGGCCTCAGTCTTGTTGATGCGGGCTGTAGACTGGCAATGCCAGCGGGCGTCGCCGCCGCCATCGCGTCGCGGCAATCCCTGTCCGTCTGGAGTGTTGTATGCGTGTGTCTTCTGCGTTGTCGCCGATCGGCCGGCTGTTTGCGTTGGCTGCATTTTTCGAAGGGCTGACCTGGGCCGGCTTGTTAGTCGGCATGTTTCTGAAGTACGGGCCGCAGAGCACCGAGCTCGTGGTCTGGGTGTTCGGGCGCCTGCATGGCGCGGCGTTCCTGTTCTATGTCGCGGTCAGCATGATTGCCGCATTGCGGCTGCGCTGGCCCTGGTGGGCATGGGCCGTGAGCCTGCTGGCGGCGTTGCCGCCGCTGGTGACGGTGCCGCTGGAGATGTGGTTCCGGCGTCTCGGCTTGCTGGGCCAGCGGCGACCTGTTGCGCACTGACGCGCTGCGCGCTCGGCGCACGCGACACGTGGCAGCACGTTTGCCGCCGACGCTGGCCCATCAGATCAAGGAGCCGGTGTTTCTTGCGGCCGGTGGCAAGGACGAGCGCGCGCCGGCCGAACACACCAAACGGAAGCGCGCACTCAAGGATGCCGGCGTGCCGGTGGATCGCTGTACTCCCCAACGAGGGCAACCGGTTCTACACCGAGCCGCATCGATGCGAGTACGACACGCGCTTGCTGACGTTCTTGAGTCAACAGTAGGTGGCAGTACGGCCAAGTGAGTGCCACCGTGTCATCCGGGCCTGGCCGGATGCCACGTGTGATCCGGCAGCTTGACGCGGCGAATCGTCAGCCGCGGATATGGCGCCGCATCGGCCACCGCACCGCCTGCACCTGGCTCAATTCGCCGGCATCGGCTGCATCTGATACTGCGCCGGCGGGGTCGCACCGAGCAGGTATTGCACGAAGTAATCCCAGCGGCGGCGGGTGACGTACGGGGTGAGATCGCCGTAGCCATGCTTGGCGTTGGGCAGCATCAGCATGTCGAAGTTCTTGTTGGCCTTGATCAAGGCATCGGCCACCAGCAAGGTGAGGTACGGCGGCACGTTGTCGTCCAGGGTGCCGTGCACCAGCATCAGCCGGCCCTTGAGCTTGCTGGCGTGGTTGGCGTTGGCCTGGTCGTCGTAGTTGGAGGTACCGTCCTTGTTGACGATGTGCTCGCCGTGATATTTCTCGGCCCAGTCGTCTTCGTAGCCGCGATTGTCGTGGTTGCCGCTTTCCGACCAGGCGACCTTGAAGAAATCCGGATAGCGCAGCATCGCGCCGGTCGAGGCGTTGCCGCCGCCGGAATGGCCCCAGATGCCGACGCGACCCAGATCGATCCAGGGATAGCGCTGACCAAGCTCCTTCAAGCCGGCGACCTGATCGGGCAAGGTGTTGTCGCCCATGTCGGCGTACCAGGTGTCGTGGAAACTCTTGGAGCGCCACGGCGTGCCCATGCCATCGATGGCAATCACAATAAAGCCCAGTTCGGCCAGCGACTGGTTGTCGCCATGTCCGGCGAGAAAGCTACGCCCGCGCACCGAGCCGGTCTGCGGGCCGGGGTAGACGTAATCGATGACCGGATACTTGCGCGCCGGGTCGAAGTTGGTGGGCTTGAACATCAACCCGTACAGCGTGGTCTTGCCATCGCGTGCCTTCACCGTGATGGGTTCTGGCGGCACCCAGCCGGCCGCCTTGAGACGCGTGATATCGGCGGTGGCCATCGTGCTCAAAGTGCGGCCGTCGCCGGCTTCGCGCAGCAACGTGACCGGCGGCGTGACCGAGGTGGAATAGGTGTCGACAAAGCGTGCGCCATCGGGCGACAGCGCGATGCTGTGGTTGGCCGGTTCCGGCGTGAGCAACACCGGCTCGCCGCCATCCAGGCTGACTTTCCACAGCTGCTGGTAGTACGGGTCCACGCCTGCGCTGCGGCCGACGCCGACAAACCATGCGGTGCGCGTGACCGGGTCCACGCGCAGCAATTCGGTGACGTTGCCCTGGCCGGTGGTGATGGCGCGCTTGGGTTTGCCGGTGGCCAGATCGTAGAGATACAGCTGGCCCCAATCGCTGCGTTCGGAGAACCACACCGCCTCGTTGCTGGCCGGCAGATAGGCCCAATTGGCCGCGACCTGGCCGCTTTCGTAATAGGTTTTGACGGTTTCATCGAAGGCGGTACGCACCGCGCCCGTGCTGGCATCGGCAATGCGCAACCAGGTCTGCTTGTGGAAGCGCGAGGTGGAGACGAACGCCAGCGTCTTGCTGTCCGGTGCCCACTTCACGTCGTCCCACAGGCCAGGCGAGCAACTTACGTCGTCGCAGAGCGTGGAGCGATGTTGGTCCGGCGGTGTCTTCAGGCGCAGCACGCTGCGGGTGGGCACGTCGATGATGACGCGTTCGATCATGGTCACGTCCTTGTCGCCGGCCAGCGGATATTTCCACGCCTGCAGCTCCGGATGCCCAAGCTTGGTGCTGACCAGGTACATGTTGCCGGTCTTGCGCTGGTCCTGCTGGAAGGTGGCGATCTTGCGGGAGTCCGGCGACCACGCCACAACGGCATTGTCGGTGTGCTGCCAGCCGGCGTTGTCGGTGGCGTAACCGAAGTTTTCCACGCCATCGCGGGTGAGCTGGGTTTCCTGGCCGCCGGCAAGATCGCGTACCCACAGGTTCCAGTCGCGGATGAAGGCTTCGCTGCGCTTGTCCGGCGACAGCACGCCCGGTTCCGGTTTGTCCTTGGCGTATAGCTTGCTACAACGCGCACGCGCATCGCAGACCACGGCGGTATCGCGCACGTTGAGGCGGTAGCGACCATCGGCGGTGACCTTGACCATCGGCGCGAAGGTGTCGGCCTTGAGCGGCTTGTCGCCGGTCTTCAATAGCGTGTTGAGCGAAGCCACCAGTGCAGCCTGTTTGAAGAGCGGTGCGGTCTTGCCGGTGCTGGTGTCCAGCTGCAGCAGCCGGTTGCCCTTGGCATCGTGATCGACATACGCCACGTGCGTGGCGTCCAGCCAGTCGATGCGGGTGACGGCGTGGTCCACCAGTGGCTGTGCGGCGTAGCTGATCAACCGTTCGGCGCGCGCGTAGTCGGCCTCGGTGACGGCAGGGGCTTGCGCGCTGGCAAGTGCCGGCAGAGCGGCCAGGGCGACGGCGATGCACAGGTGCCGCAGCGGCAACGAGATGGTGGGCATGAAGACTCTCCGGGATGAAAGGAGCGCGCAATACGGTCGGCGCGACCGTCCGATGCTACCCGCCCCGTGGGCCCGGTGCCTCTGCCAGAAGTCGTGCTTGGCGCTCGGGGACGCACGGTGCCCGCTTAGCTGTTTCAACGGGCGAAGATCTGTCATCGGGGACGCCGTGCAGTGATCGCCGCCAGCGGCTGCGGGGCGACCAAACGCCAGAGCTGCGCCGCCAGCATCTGCTGCTGCCCGCCGCACACGTGCCTGCGTGCGAGAGGCGTGTCTGCGTAGCGCGACGCGCATGGCGGAAGCAGTTCGCCAAGCACCGGCACCCCTGCGCGAGTGCTGCAGCGATGCCAGATCCGCCCGCGCGCTTACTTGCTCATGCAGCGCTTCCAGCGCTCGTTCACCCGCTGCGCAAACCAGGCGGTGGTGAGCGTGCGGGTGATCTTGGGGCTTTCCAGGGTGATGCCGGGCAACACGGCACGCGGCAGCGGCTTGCCGGCGCTGCGCTCTGCCAGTGCGAACACCTGGCGGTACAGGTCGGAGTTCGCGAAATCTGCGGTGTTGCCGTCCTCCAGTGCGCGGCGGAGCTGGCGGTCGCTCATCGCCAACTGGCTGCCCAGGCTGCGTGCGGCGCGCTCGGTGCCGCCGGGCGCATCCAGGCTGGCGCCCGGTGTGAGCAGGTCGCCGTCCAGGGCCAGCGCGATACCGCTGGCCTTGCTCAGCGCGGCCTGGAAGGCGGCATTGCGGCTGGCGTACCAGCCGGCGTTGAAATCGGCGAAGCGGTACAGCAGCGCGTCGTAGCTGACGGGATAACCCAGCAGATGCTGGGTACCGAACCACAGCCCACCGCGCCGGCTGAAGACTTCGTGGCGGATCGAATCGCCGGGCGGGTAGGGGTAGCGCTGCGCATGCTGTTCGGCGAAGGCGATGCTCACCTGCATCGGCCCGGCGGTATGCACCGGGTTGAACCCGTCGAACAGTCGCGCGCCCAACGGCACGCTGCCGGTGAAGTCTTCGAAGATGCGGCTCAGTTCCTCTTCGGTGCGCGCGGCAGCGATGCGCGTGGCATAGCTGCGCCCATCCGGCGACGGCAGACGCAAGGCGGCATCGACCATGAAGCCGGGAATGTGATGCGCACCGGCGCGGCGGTCGATCTCTGCCCGCGAGATCTTGCCCAGGTTGGGCACGACCGGGTTGGCCTGGTAGCTCGATTCCTGCTCGGTCACTGCCAGCACTGCGCAGATGTGCTCGGCGCTGGTGTCCAACGCCTGCGAGGACAGCGCCACGTACACATCGCTGGCCCAGCCGGCGCGGTCGGGCAATGTTGCCGGCAGGCGACGCGCGATATCGGTCTTGACCGCCTCGGGCGAGCGTTGCGGGGCACGCGGGGCCTGTGTGGCGCAGGCCGACAGCAAGGCGATGGCGAGCACGGTGAGCGCGCGGGGCAGGTGTGAGAACACGGCGTCTCCGGAAGATCGAGGGGCGGCAGCTGCCGTGCGGCAGTTTACGCGGCCGCGCCGTGGAAGCTTCACCTGCTGGCGCGCAAGGCTGCTGTGCCCGGGCATCGCGATGGCAGGGCGATCGGGGCAGATGGGGTGGATCGCTTGTCGCCGTGCGTCGGCGCATTGCGCGATAGCCAGGCGACGACGTCGGCCTGGCTGCCGTGTGCGCGCCAGTGCGATGTGCCGCGTTCTACCGTCACCCGGATTCAAGAATGGCCCGCCTGGGCCGATAACGAACGCCACCGCTTGCGCGTCGATCACGTGGCCTGTCGTGTGCGTTGGTCATCATGCCATTCGCATCACTCGGAAGATTGGCGTTTGGCCTGAAATTCCGCTGGATTCCATCGTCCTCCAACCGTGGGAGTGCTTGAAATGCCGCAGCAACCAGCAAGCCGCCACGTAAGCGCAGATGGCATCAGCTTGGCGTGCGCACGCTGCGGCCCGTCGTCGACGTGATGATGCGATGAGCATGTTCGTGGTCCGGTGGCGACAGGGGCTCGCCGCGTTTGCCTTGCTGCTGGGCAGTGGCATGGTGTCGGCGCAGCCGCAGCCGTGGAAGACGATCGAAGCGGCGACCATCGACGACCCCGTGGTCGCGTTGCAGATCGCACAAGGCGCACTGCAGCGCGCTAGCGGCCACGACGTGGATGCCGAGTTCTGGGCCTTGCTGGCGCAGGCGCGCGTGCTTATTTCACTGGAAGACAGCGAACGCCGCCAGGTGGCGCTGACGCAGGCGCGCGGAAGGCTCGACCAGTTGCACGGCAACGCCTCGCAGGCGCAGCTGTGGCTGGACATCGTGCAGGCGCTCAGCGATGTGCGCGAAAACCCCAATCGCGTCATGGTGGCGCGGTTGGAAGCGCTGCGCCAACGGGCCAGCGCGCTGGGCCGCAACGATCTGCTGTGCGAAGTCGAGGCAATCGACATGTGGAGCATGCTCGCCTCCGGCAGCAGCGATGAGTCGTGGAACGCGGCGCAGGCCAGCTATCAATGTGCGGCGCGCGAAAAACTCCTGGGGCTGGAGCTGGACGCGTTGACGCAACTGGGGTCATTGGCCAGCCGCGTCGGCGGTCGCGCCGCCGAAGACAACGAAACCGAAGACTACCTGCAGCGTGCGCTCGCACGCCTGCACGACCAGCCGGCGCGCTTTCAGCGCAGTCTGATCGAATACGAGTTCGGCACTGCCTTGGCCACACGGCAACCCGAAGCGGCGCTGCTGCATTTCAGGCGCGCGTTGGCGCTCAGTCGCGAACTGCGCGACCAGGCCGGCGTGGCTGCAGCGCTGACCAGCGCCAGCGAGGCCCTGATCGAAACCGGCGATGCCGCTTCTGCATTGACGATGGCCCGCGAAGCCCTGCCGTTGATGCAGCAACAAGGCAATATCGGGCGCGTCGCGGCGTGTCACGCCGTGTTGCTGCGGGCCTTGATCGCGTTGAAGGCTGAGGGTCTGGACGCGGAAATCGTGGCTGCCAAGGCCGCAGACGACCCCAACTTGACCTTGCACCGGCGCGCGCAACTGGTGGACGCGATCGCCCAGGCGCTGGCGTCGCAAGGTCGCCATGCAGAGGCCTACCAGGAACTGCAACGCGCCAACGCGCTGCGCGCGCAGAGCCTGGACCGCCAGCGCGATACGGTGATGTTGCGGTTGCAGGCGCGCTACGAAGATGCCCGCCGCGGCGCCGAAACGGCCGAGCTGCGCCGCCGTAGCGAGACCGCGCAGCTGGCACTGCAGGCGCGCGAAGCCGGCCAGCGGGCGCTGTGGATCGCGTTGTGCGCAGCCTGCCTGTTGTTGCTCGGTGCATTGGTGGTGCTGGCCTTCGGCGCACGGCACCGCCGCCAGCTATCGCGGCTGGCGATGCGCGATGAACTCACCGGCCTGCCCAACCGGCGCGCCATTCGCACCGAGGCGCAGCAGCAGATCGAGCAGGCCTTGCGCTCGCACACGCCGGGCATGCTGGCATTGATCGATCTGGATCACTTCAAGCAGATCAACGACGTGTATGGGCATGCCACCGGCGATGCGGTGCTCAAGGCGCTGGCCAGCGCATCGCGGCTGGCCCTGCGCGGGCAGGATCGCCTGGGCCGCCTGGGCGGCGAAGAATTCCTGCTGGTGTTGCCGGGCTGTGGCGAAGAGGAGATTCCCACCGTGTTTACGCGCCTGCGTAGTGCGGTGGCAGCGATCGACATCGCCGGCCTGCCGGCCGAGGAACCGGTACGCTTTTGCATGGGCGCGGTACGCATCGTCGCCGACACCGGGCTGGATGCGTTGCTGAGCCAGGCCGATCTTGCGCTATACGCCGCCAAGACCGCTGGGCGCGATCAGTGGGCGGTGTGCTGATCCTGGTGTACGCACCTGCGCTGCGACATCGAGGCGATGCTGCGGCACAAGCTGCCGGCCGATGGCGACCGCTGGTTGCCGTGAACCGATCGAACGACCCAGACCGCATGCGCACCGATAGCCGTCTTTCCCGCATGTTGCACGTGTTGCTCCACATGGCCAGAAGCCCGCAGCTGAACGGGGGCGCGTCAACTTCGCTGCCATGTCGATAGGAATGCAGGCTTGAAAACACCGCGTCCATCCCCGCTGCCGGCCTCTGAACGCAAGGCCGCACGCCTGACCGACTGGCTGGTGCGCGGCGTCGCTGTCGTCGCGGTGATCGCATGTTGCGGACGTCTGTGGCTATTGCGTGAGGCAATCCTCGCAGGGCGCTATGTCAACGTCATTCGTGGCCGGCCGGCACGGGTCTTTCTGGTCGACAGCGACCCGCATCGCTTCTGGATTGCTGTCGGCTGGGATGCGCTGCTGAGCTGCGTACCGTTGGCGATCGTCGGCGGCTTCGCATATGCGAGTTGGAATGCGCGCCGTCAGCTGCGGTGATGGTGCGACTGGTCGCGATCGCACGTTTTCGCACTGCATGACCCGGCGTGTGCGTTGCCGACGATCATGCGACGCCTCTGCCATCCGACACGCAGCGGTTGAGGCGCGGTGCCAGGCAGTCGCATGCAGCGTGCAAACGCTGGTACGCGGCGCAGTAGATCTGCTGAGCAAACAGCGCTGACCAAAACCAGGCCGGATTCGCATCGGCCCCGCGGCGTTCGCAACGTTCAGTGCGCTTTTCGCGTGCGCGCAGGTCGCCGCGCACCGTGCCTGGGCCAGGTGTCGTAGCGATAGACGAACTGCTTCTGGTCGGCCCCCGCGGTCGGGTCGCAATGCCAGGAACCGGCGACGGCGCCGGGTTCCAGCACGCCGCCGATGTCGCGTACCGCTTGCGCTTGGAAGGCGCAGATGGGCCCATAGACGGCCACATCCCAGTCTGGTCGCGACGTTGGATGCGCGTGCTGTACCAGCACAACGTCGCTGCCATGGAAGCGATGGACCTGTGCGGCATGCCGAGGATCGATGCTGAAATAGCAAGGGGCACCGATGCTCAGCACCATGACGTCGCCGTCGCGCAACACCGCGCACTTGCCCTGGTATTCGCCCGGGTGGATCACACGCCCGCCCACTGTTGCGGTGGTCACCGGATAGCGCGTGGTCACTTCCGACATCGGCTGCGATGCTGCGCGTGCCGATGCCGATGCCGATGCCGATGCCGATGCCTATGCCGATTGCGCGTGCGTTGGCGCCGCAGTGACCAGCAATAGTGAGACCAGCAGGGCAATGATCACATGGGCGCGCATGTAACGTCCGTGTCGAGGGCGCGGCAGTATCGCAGATCCCTCCGGCGGCACGCTGCAACCGCCGCGGCGACCGTCATGCTGGCCTCGCGTACGCTTCGAATGGCCATGCAGTGCGCATGCGGGCCGTGAACCCAGGCTGCCTTGCATCTGACGCTCGGTGATCGCGCGGGTCGTATCGCCAGCGTCCATCGCGTGGAGACACCGCTCAGCGCCGTGCAGGCAAGCTCGCCAGTACGCCATCCAGGGCCAGTTGCGTGGTGAAGCCGGCCTTGGCCAGACGCTTGCTCACTTCGTTGGGCACATCGCGCCCACTGGTGAGCCTGTTGGGCGCGCCGGTGTAATGAAACAGCCGCCCGCCTCGGCGCAACACGCGTGCCAGCTGATCGTAGAAGACCTGCGAATACAGCTCGCCAGCAATGCCGAAGCGTGGTGGGTCATGCAGGATGGCATCGACCGAATCGTCGGCCAGCGTGGCGATGTGCTGTGCGATATCGGCATGGGTCAGCTGCAGGCGGCCGCCGGCAGCGGCGCTCTCCGGATCCGGCGACCACGGGTTGAGCGTGCGCAGCCACAGCACATCGGCATTCTTTTCGAACGAGAGCAGCTGCGCGGCCCCGGCTTCCAGGCAGCAGGCGGCGAAATAGCCCAGGCCGCCGCAGGTGTCCAGCACGATCTTGCCGCGCGGATCCACCAACGCCACCTTGCGCCGCGCATCCTCGAACGGCGACAGCTGCGCGGACGGCAGCATCTTGATGCCATCGATCTCGAACGTGGGCGCGCCCCATTCGGTGGGCACCAGCTTGATCAACGCGCCGCTGTAGCGCGAGATCGGCACGAAATCTTCATCCCAGAAGTAGAGCGTGCGCTCCTTGAGCTTGCCGGGATATGGATAACCCTGGCCGCGCCACTGCCAGGTCTGCACACCGAGCTGGGCGGTGTCGGTACTGCGGCCCAGGTCGAGCGAGCCGGTCCAGTGAGCCAGACCACTGCCGCGCGCGGCAAGCAGGGCTTGGGCATCGGCGAGAAGGAGTAGGGGGCCGGAGTAGTGGGGCACGGCTGACGGCTCTGTGTGCGGCGTGCGGAACATGCCGCACCGCTGCAAGGAAGGGAGCGGCATCGTAACCGACCTGTTGCGGCCAGGCATCCGCTGCGAGGCCATCAACACCTGCGCTCGCCACCGAGGTCGACGGCCTGCGCCGTTTCGCTGACACACGCGGCACCGCATACTGCAGGCAATCCGTATCGACACCTGGTCCGATCGGCGTCAACCGTGGAGTGTGGGCAATGCTGAAGGGTGTGTTGTTGGGGTTCGCCTGCTATGCGGCCTATTCGATCAGCGATGCGTTCGTGAAGCTGCTCGAAGGTACGCTGCCAGTCTATGAAGTGCTGTTTCTCGGCGCCCTGCTGATGTTGCTGGCGGTGCCGTTCCTGAAAAAACCTGACGACCAGCTACGCGAGCTGGTGATGGCCAAGCAGCCGGCACTGTGGCTGCTGCGTGCGCTCACCGGCGCCATCGGCAATCTCACCTCGGTAATCGCCTTCACCACCTTGCCGATGGCCGAAGCGTTCGCGCTGATCTTTTTGATGCCGATCTTCGTCACCGTGCTGTCGGTGATTTTCCTCAAGGAAGAAGTGCATTGGCGGCGCTGGTCGGCGGTGATCGTCGGCTTCATCGGCGTGTTGATCGTGCTGCGCCCGGGATTTCGCCATCTCACCCACGGGCATGTGGCGGCAATCGTGTGCGGCCTGGTCGGCGCCATCTCGGTGATCGCCTTGCGCATGGCCGGCCATAGCGAGAAGCGATTGACCTTGTACGGCGCTGGCGTGATCGGCCCGTTGGTGATGGGCGGGATCATGATGTTGCCGAGCTTCGTCTGGCCCACGCTGCCCCAATGGGGCTTGTTGGCCGGCTACGGCTTGCTCGCCGGGCTGGCCGCCATCTGCATGATGTACGCCACGCGCATGGCCCCGGTCAGCGTGGTCGCGCCAACCCAATACAGCCAGATGCTATGGGCCATCGCCTTCGGCTACCTGCTGTTTCATGATCATCTGGACTGGCCGATGGCCGTGGGCATCGCGCTGATCCTGGGCGCCGGTTTGTTCACCCTGGTGCGCGAGGAACAGGTGTCGCGTTGGTGGCGGCGAACCAAGATTGTTTGAGTGCCGGGAATTGGGAATGGGGAATGGCAAAAACAGAAGTGCGCTAAACCCGATCGGAGTAGCGCTTTTGCCGTTCCCGATTCCCGATTCACTCAGTGCGCGGCTGCCGCCAGCCTTCGACGATGCGCCGATATTCGCCGCTGGCCTTGGTCAGGTGCAGCCACTGATCCACATAGGCTTTCCAGGCGTGGTCGTCGCGCGGGAGCAGGAAGGCTTTCTCGCTGTATTGCAGCGGTTGCTCCGGTGCGATGGCGCACAGGCCTGGTAGCCTTGCCTGCTGATACAGCGCTTCGGAGGCGTCGGTAATCATGACGTCTGCGCGATGCGCCAGCAGCTCCTGAAAGATGGTGGTGTTGTCGGCGAACAGCCGCAATGCTGCCTGCGGTAACTGGCGGTGCGCGAAGGCTTCGTTGGTGCCGCCCGGTGGTTCGATGAGGCGCACCTCCGGCCGGTTGAGCTGTTCGAGAGTGCGGTAGCGCGCCTGGTCGACGCAGCGCACCAGTGGGATCTTGCCGTCCACATCCAGTACCGCGCTAAAGCTGGCCTGGCGTTGCCGCTGCAAGGTGACGGAGATCCCGCCGACCGCGATATCGCAGCGGTCGGCAAGCAGGTCGGGCAGCAGGTGCGGCCAGCTGGTGCGCACCAGGCGCACGCGTGCGTCCAGGCTGGCGGCCAGCGACTGCACCAGGTCGATGTCGCTGCCTTCGAACTGCCCGTCGTCACGCAGCAACGAATAGGGACGGTAGTCGCCGGTGGTGCACACGCGTAGCACGCCCGATTGCAGCACCGCATCCAGGCGCGATGCCGGTGTGGCCGCGTGCGTCGTGCCGCAGCTCAACAACAATGCAAGGCAGATGCGATAGCGCATGGCATGGGCTCGGCGAGGTCTTGGCATGATAGCGGTGGCTGCGGCGGTCTGCGCTGCGAGGCGTCAAACGCGCGCCAGCTCAGGCTTGCTTACCGCTAGAAAGTGGCCTTCCGCTGGTGTGAATACGCAAATGTGCAAGCGGGCGTCGTGCGCTAGGCGGTGTGAGCGACCGCAGTCGCGATGGCTATCTCCACTGCGCCACGTCAACAGCACGTCACGGAAGCGTATCGCAGGCTCACGGTGCAGTAGCGCGATGCAGTCTAGCGTTGACGCTCCTGTGTGAATTCCATCGGAGTTGCTCATGCATCTGAATCCACGCACGGCGCCCGCCATGGCCAGCGCCAACGCAGCTGTTCTGGCACATGGCACGCCCGATCCCGATACCGACGAGCAAGACACGCCGCTTCAAGAACAACCGCCGCAACGCGGTGGCCTGAATGATGAAGTGGGCGATCTGGGACAGGAGGATGACGGAGCGCTGCCAGGGCGGGTAGGCGGCGGGCTCGCTGGTGGTTGAGTGCCGACCATGCAACGAGCAAGGGCGCGAGGCGTTGCCCGTCGTCACGGCAACGGGCGCGTTGCGCATCGGCCCCGCGTTTCAAGGCAGGCGCGTCCACGGCGCGCAAGCTGTGGTCCTTCACGCTTAGCGGAGGCGGCCTGAGCGACGCGCTTTGGCCATGATTGCTCGCCGGGAGGAGTACTTTCGTGCCTGAAGCTGCTCTGCCGCGAGCCTGAAGCCACTTGTCCAGGCGTTCGAGAGGTAGCTGGCTACATGCCACCACCGACGCACCATGATGGGGCGACCTGCCTACCATGCGCCGGCGCATGCGTGGCCTCGGGGCTGCCGCAGCGCAAACCCCTGGTATGCGCTGGCGCGATCTCGTATTTTTGACGGCTTGTTCACTTGCCGGTGCCGTGCCCATGTCTGACCCGTCCGCGCCCAATCATCTGCAACGCAGCCTGTCCAATCGCCACCTGCAGTTGATCGCCATTGGCGGGGCGATCGGTACCGGCCTGTTCATGGGCTCTGGCAAGACGATCAGTCTGGCCGGGCCGTCGATCCTGTTCGTTTATCTCATCATTGGCGCGATGCTGTTCTTCGTCATGCGCGCAATGGGCGAACTGCTGCTCTCCAACCTGGAATACAAGTCGTTCATCGATTTTTCCACCGACCTGCTCGGGCCGTGGGCCGGGTTCTTCTGTGGGTGGACGTACTGGTTTTGCTGGATCATCACCGCCATTGCCGATGTCATCGCGATTGCGGCCTATGCGCAATTCTGGTTTCCAGGGTTGGCGCCGTGGATTCCCGCGATCTTGTGCGTGTTGTTGCTGCTGGGCCTGAATCTGGTCACGGTGAAATTGTTCGGCGAGATGGAATTCTGGTTCGCGCTGATCAAGGTCATCGCCATTGCCGCGTTGATCGTCACTGGCGCCGGGCTGGTGGTGTGGGGCTTTCGCTCGCCGTCGGGCAACGTGGCCTCGCTGTCGAATCTGTGGAACGACGGCGGCATGTTCCCCATGGGTATCGGCGGGTTCTTTGCCGGCTTCCAGATTGCGGTGTTCGCCTTCGTCGGTATCGAGCTGGTGGGTACCACGGCTGCAGAAACGGCCCATCCGCGCCGCAACCTGCCCAAGGCGATCAACTCGATTCCGGTGCGCATCTTGATTTTCTACGTGCTTGCGCTGATCGCCATCATGGCGGTGACGCCGTGGCGGCAGGTGGTGGCCGACAAGAGCCCGTTCGTGGAGTTGTTCGTGCTGGCCGGCGTGCCGGCGGCAGCCAGCCTGATCAACTTCGTGGTGCTGACTTCGGCCACCTCGTCGGCCAATAGCGGCATCTTTTCCACCAGCCGCATGCTCTACGGCCTGGCCGAAGAACAGCATGCGCCCAAGGGCTTCGCCAAGCTGTCGCGTGCGGCGGTACCGGCGCGCGGCCTGCTGTTTTCCTGCCTGTGCCTGCTGCTGGGCGCAATGCTGGTGTATCTGATTCCCAACCTGGTCACCGCGTTTACGCTGGTCACCACGCTGTCGGCGGTGCTTTTCATGTTCGTGTGGTCGCTGATCCTGTGCGCCTACATCGCCTACCGCCGCAAGCGCCCGGAGCAACACGCCGCCTCGGCGTTCAAGATGCCCGGCGGCGTGCTGATGTGCTACGTGTGCCTGGCATTCTTCGCCTTCGTCATCGTGCTGCTGACCCTGCAGGACGACACGCGTCAGGCATTGCTGGCAAGCCCGGTGTGGTTCCTGCTCCTGGCCATTGGCTATGCAGTCAAACGCCGCGGGAACCGGCAGCGCTGAGCGATCCGTGCGGAACTCATTGCGTGCGCAGCGTGCGGCAGTGACGCACGCTGCGGGCGGTCATGTCGATGCGCGTGGACGGCGGATCATTCGCCGTTCGGGTCAGAATGCGCGACTTCGCCTTCCTCTGCCGGGATCGGCGGCGCTACGGTCGCGCCGGCGGGCAGACGCTGCAACGGGATCTGTTTCTTTGCTTTCCATTGCGGCGTGACCGGTAGACCGTATTGCTGAAAGAGCTTGGCGACGTTTTCGAGATGCTGTGGTGTGCGATCGGCATATTCGCTGAACCGCCCCGAATCGTTGTCGATGCAGAGCTCGCCGCCCGTGTTGTAGTACAGGGTGCCGCTGAGGCGCGCTTCGGGTATCAGGCGATTTTCCTGCCAGGGGGTCTTGTTCCATGGTTGGCCGCCCACGAGGGTGACATGGCCTTGCGCGTATGGCTGTTTCTTCTTTCGCGCGTCCTTGCTTGTCATCGGCTCGTCCAGGACCACGCCGGGATGCCCTTCGCCGATGACCAGGCTGCCATTACTGGCGATGTTCCATTTGTACTCCACTTTCTTGTCGCGCAGATCGTCCAGGCGCAGCCGCCGAGCGAGTGGCGCAACGGACGGAGCGCCGGTTTCAGTCTGTTCGTGGAACGTCGGGGTGCTCCTGATGCGATCGATGGCGTCCTCGCTCAGCCCGAGATCTTTGGATAGCTCGGCCGGATCGAGACGACGCGGCATCTCCAGTGCCGGAGCGGTCGAGACGAACAGGCGTGTTGGATTGATCTTGACGTGCGCATGGCCGCCGGCAGGCGTTTCTATTCCTGAGTCTGAATCGGCGTCCGGTGGCTACCGTCTTTCAGTTGCTTTCCGCGCGCTGGCTGGGTGCTGCCGAACAGCGCATCGAGATGGCTGCCGTCTGCGACGAACGCCGGCGATCGCTCCTTGGCTGATGCGCTTCGGCGCATGCGAGGCAGCCCGTGGAGCTGGGAGTGCACGCCGATTTGGATGTCGTCGCAAACCGATGGAGCATGTCGCGGATCAACAGGATCGATATGCTCGTGTCGCTGGCGAGACGCCGAGCCGGAGATTTTCATGCGCGAACTCCTGGAATGCGTGAGCGGAGAATGTAAGGCAGCCAGAACGTGCATACCGCTCACAGCAGAATCGATGTGCGATTTGGCGAAAGCGTTCGCTGCCTTGCAGAAACCGCACGGCGATCGCATGCGTGAGCAGGCACGGCCATCGCGGCTATCGCGGCTATCGCCGATGGGCATGTGCCGGCGTTGACGCCATGGTGGACGCGGAGGATGCTTGGGCTCTTTCATCCCACAGCCGATGCATGATCACGATCCACCCGATTGCCCGAACCCAGCACTGTTGGGTCGACTTGTGCCAGCCGAGTCCGCAAGAGCTGGCGCAAGCCGCTGAGAAAGTGGGGTTCGCCTTGCCCGATCGTGCGGCGATTGGCGAGATCGAATTCAGCAGCCGGGTACGCCGCCAGGGCGATGTGCTGTTTCTCAACGTGCCGCGTTTTCAGGACGATGACGGCCCCACCGCGCCGCTGGGGTTCGCGCTGTCGCCCAGCATGCTGGTGACCTTGCGCGAGCAGCGCATCGGCTCGTTGGAGGACTTTCCCGCGCGGCTGGAACACGCGCCCTGCCACAGCTCGGACGACCTGTTGCTGCGCATATTCGATCAACTGGTCGGGCGGTTGGCAGACCGGCTTGAGGCACTCGAAGCGGCAGTCACCGATACCACGCGGCAGGTGTTCGATAGCCCACACAAGACCAAGGATCTGGAGCGCATGTTGCACCAGGTCGGCGACATGGGCCGCCAGCTCGGCGGGCTGCATAGCGCCGGGCAGGGCATGCTGCGTCTGGTGACGTATCTGGATGGCACCGCGCCGGACTGGTTCGGCGCCGATGCGGCCAAACGCATCGCCTCGCTGCACAAGGACCTGACCACCCTGAGCGAATTCCATCAGCACATGGACGACCGCATCGAGTTCCTGCTCGACAGCGTGCTGGGCATGATCAACATCGACCAGAACAACGTGATGAAGGTGATGGCAGTGGCATCGGTGGTCGGCATCCCACCCACCGTGCTGGTCGGCATCTGGGGCATGAACTTCGCCTACATGCCCGAACTCAAGGGGCACGACAACTATTTCTGGGCGCTGGGCATCATCGCGTTGAGCGTGGTGGTGCCGCTGGCGTGGTTTCGCAAGCGTGGATGGGTGTGACGCATCACAGCCGAAAACCGTAGGAGCGCCGCTGGGCGCGATGTGGCGTTACCGGGAAGGCGCTCGCGCCCAGGGGCGCTCCTACAGGGTTGGCCGGAAAACTGCCCGGCTGCGTGGCGTGCAACCGGGCGATGCGCATTGTTGACTGCTGCCGGCGGCCCGGATCAGCCCTTGGCCTGGAAGCTGGCTTCTTCATAGGGCTGCACCACGACCCAGCCTTCGCCGCTGAAACGCATCTGCAGGCTTTCGCCCGAGCCGCGGCCGAACAGCGTGCCGATCGAGACGTCGGTGACCAGTTCCGGTGTCAGCGTGCCGGACCAGGCGACGGTAGCGTTGGGGTCGGTGAACACCGGGCCGCTGGTGGCGGTGACCGGCAAGGTCAGTGGCTCGTAGTGCGAGGTGATCGCCACGATGCCGTGGCCGCTCAGGCGCACGTTGAACAGCCCGCCCGAGAGCATGCCGGCCACTTTGCGCATCATGGTGATCTTGTGTTCGACGCCCGATTCGAACGCCAGCACATCGTTGCCATTGACGAAGATCGACTCGCCATTCAAGCGCAGCAGCGTCACCAGTTTGCCGAGGTCGGCCAGATACACGCGGCCCTGGCCTTCGGCCTTCATCAACTGCATGCCTTCGCCGCTGACGGCTTTTTTCAGCAGATTGCCCAGGCCCTGTTCCAGCAGTCCCTCGCGGGTGAACTTGACGTTTCCGGTGCGCGCCACCATGGCGCCGGCCTTGGACCACACCATGCCGTTGAGGCGCACTTCCAGCAGATGCGGGTTTTCCAGTTCGAACGGATCGGGGCTGACGTCCTTTTCCCTGGAATGGGCGAGAAATTCGTTGAGCGTGCGTACGGCCATGGGTCCGTCCTGGAGTGAAAGAGTGCGCATGATACGCGGCCGTCTGCGGTGCAGTCGCAGGCCGGCACCGGGAGCCCATGTGCTGCGCATCAGCGCATGCGATGCCAGCGCCAAGGTGGCGATCACCAACCGCGCCCTACGTCTGCGGGTGAACCAGGCGCCGGTCGAATCGCTGCGCTCCAGATGGCTGCACACCATCGGAGGGCCTCGCCGGTGCGCCCAATCGGCATGGCGCGTTCTTATGCAACAGTGTGTGTGTGCGATGCCCCCATCGCACGACCGCGCTACGTGTTGCCAGCAAATGCAGAGCGCGTCGTGTTGCCGCAACGGCTGTGCTGCGCATCGAAGATGTGCACCGCCCCACATCCAACGCCGATGATCCGACCCTGCTGCCGCCACGCACTGCGCAGCAGCGGCACCGTCCTCAGCGCGCGGCCGCCTCGGGCTTGGGCACGCGCTTGGCGGGTGCGGCTTTGGTGTCCTTGCCCGGATACAGGTTCAGGAGCATCAAGGTGACGCCGTTGGTCCAGCCGAAGCCGTCCTGCAGCGCGTATTCGCCACCGCCGCCGCCGGCCGCATCGGTTTCCAGGCCGTACTTTTCGACCAGCTTGTGCTCGCGTGCGAACAGCGCCTGCACTTGAGCCAGAAAACGTTCGCCAATGGTGCGTGCCAGCGCGTCTTCGCCGTAGCGCCGCAGGCCATCCACAGCCACCCATTGCAGCGGCGCCCAGCCGTTGGGCTCATCCCACTGCTGACCGGTCTTCACCGCGGTGGTGGCCAGTCCGCCCGGACGCAGTAGCGTTTTACGCACGGTGCTGGCGGTGCGCTTGGCGTGATCGTCCGAGGCCAGGCCGGCAAACAGCGGGTATAGCGCAGCGGCGGTGACCTGGTTGCTCAGCGTACGCGTCTGCCAGTCGTAGTCGGCGTAGTAGCCGGCGGTATTCCACAGATGCGCGTCGATGGCCTGCTTGCGCTGCTGTGCAAGTGCGGCGTAATCGCGGGTGCACTCCGCGCCGGGTTGCGCGCAGGCCTGCGCCAGCGTGCGCTCCAGGTGGTAGAGCAGGCTGTTGAGGTCGATCGGGAGGATGGCAGTGGTACGGATGGTGCGCAGGTTCTGGCCGTCGGCCAGCCAGCGGCTGGTGTAGTCCCAGCCACTTTCGGCGCCGGCACGCAGGTCGCGGTAGACCTCGGCGGCCGGGCGGTCGGTCACTTCTGCGGCGGTGCGGGTGTCGTGCAGCCAGGCTTCCGGGCGCGGGGTGTCGCGCTCGTCCCAATAGCGGTTGAGCACGCTGCCATCGGCCAGACGCACCACGTGGCGCGCGGCCTGGCCGGGCTGCAGGTCATCGCTGCCCTGCATCCAGTAGGCATATTCCTTTTGCAGCTGCGGCAGGTAGCGCTGATATACCGCCTCGCCTTCCACGCCGGCCTGCAGCTCCACCATGTAGGAGAAGAACGGCGGCTGCGAGCGGCTGAGGTAGTAGGTGCGGTTGCCGTTGGGAATATGCCCGTAGGTGTCGATCAGGTAGGCAAAGTTGTCCAGCATCTGGCGGCTGAGCGTGGTTTCGCCGCTCTTCACCAGGCCCAGCATGGTGAAGTAGGAATCCCAGTAATACACCTCGCGGAAGCGTCCGCCCGGCACCACATACGGATGCGGCAGCGCCAGCAGGCTGCTGTGCGGCGGCACGTGGTTCTGGCTGCGCACCAGCTTGGGCCACAGCAGGTCGATGTGCTCGCGCAGCGCGGTGTCCTGGCGGATCGCATCGGTCTGCACCGGCGGCGATTCTTCGAAATTGGCGTCCACGAACTTGCGCAGATCGAAGCCGGGGTGATCGTGCTGGGCCAGATAGTCGGCGTTGATCAGCGCCGGGTCGCGCAGCGGCAGGAAGTCGACAAAGTGCTTCTGGTCATCGAACAACTCACCGCGCTGCACGGCCTGAAACAGTTCCGGGTAGGCCAGGTCGGGCGTGGGCGGCGTGGGCGCCGGCGCATTGACGACCGGAGCGTCCAGCGGCGCGGCGGTCAGCGTGCCCGGCGCAACAAACATGCTCAGCGACAGGCCAAGCAGCGACGTGCAGCACGGGGGCGCGGCAGAACTCATGACATCTCCAGAACGGGCAGTGGCGTAGGGCATGGTAAACGACCGGTGTGGCGGGCGGGACCGAGCGAGCTGCCGGCACGCCGACGGGCTTCGCACGGGGACGACTGGATTCAGCAAGCTGATCGGCGGGGTGCCGCAACGTGCGTCGATCAGGCATATCGGCGCGCCGGCCATGCAGCTTGAATGGTGGCGCGCCGATATGCCTGCAGCCTGGCTGCTGCAAGATGCGCGCCACTGGCGTGCCGGGAGGCCGTCGCGTGCCCGCGCTTGCGTTAGCGTTCGTTTCTCAGCAAGCGCTGCAATTCCAGCGCATTGGAGGTTGCGCACCCGGCTGCGGTGTTGTCGAAGATCACCCAGCGTTCGGCCGGAGGCTGCGTGCTGTCTGGGTGGCTGGCGCGCACCGTGGCGGCCAGCGCCTGCAGTGCGGTGTGCGCGTAGCTGCTGTAGTAGCGACGCGGGGCGCCATGCCAGCGCCAATACAGCGGTGCAGCAGCCGGGCTCGGCAGTGAGGCCGCGGGCACCGGCGCCGGGTCGGCGGCGCAGCGTGCAATGCGATGGCGCGCCAGCAACGCCTGCGCAGGTGCGGCAAACCAGCTGGCGTGGCGCGGTTCGCAGACCACGCCGCCGTCCCAGCGCCGGCGCAGCATCGCGAAAAACCGCGCGGCCACCGCGGCATCGAAGGCCGCGCTGGGCGGCAGTTGCAGCAGCAGGCAGCCCAGTCGTGTTCCCAGCGCGCCGGCCTGCGCCAGGAAGGCATCCAGCAGCGGCCCGGTGCCGTGCAGGCGTGCGTCGTGGCTGATGCTGCGTGGCAGCTTGACCGAAAAACGAAAGTCCTCCGGCACGCTGTCGGCCCATCGCGCGTAGGTGCTGGCGCGGTGCGGACGATAGAACGAGGAGTTGATTTCCACCGCGTCCAAACGCGTGGCGTAGCGCTGCAATACGCTGGCGCCCTCGTCGAACTGTGCGCGGTCTGCGGCGGGAATCGACCAGCCTGCCCAACCACAACGCACACGTGCAATGGCACCGGATGGACGAGCTGGCATGGCGGGTAAGCTGGGGGCGGCAGCACTCTATGCATGCATGTGCGTCAGGATGCCGTGTGCATCGCGATCACGGGCGAATCACGCAGCGCTTCGATACTGGGCGCATGCCAGAAGGTCCCTCACTTGTCATCCTGCGCGAAGACACCCAAGCGTTCGTCGGTCGCAAGATCGTGCGCGTGTCCGGCAACAGCAAGCAGGACATCGCCCGTCTGGACCAGCAAAAAGTGCTGGCACTGCGCAGCTGGGGCAAACACTTTTTGATCGAATTTGCGCACTTCAGCGTGCGCATCCATTTCCTGCTGTTCGGCAGCTACCGCATCAACGAAGACAAACCCAACGCGGTGCCGCGCTTGTGCCTGGAATTTTCCAAAGGCCAGCGGCTGAATTTCTATGCGTGCTCGGTACAGTTTATCGAGCGTCCGCTGGACGAGATCTACGACTGGACGGCGGACGTGATGAACCCACTGTGGGACGCCGCGCAGGCGCGCCGCAAATTACGCGCCGCTCCGGCACTGCTGGCGGCCGATGCACTGCTCGACCAGACCATCTTTGCCGGCGTGGGCAACATCATCAAGAACGAGGTGCTGCATCGTATCCGCGTGCATCCGGAAAGTACCGTGGGCGCGCTACCGGCGCGCAAGCTGGGCGAACTGGTCACCCAGGCACGCGACTACAGTTTCGACTTCTACACCTGGAAAAAGGCCTTCGTGCTGAAGAAGCATTATCAGGTGCACACCAAGACCCGTTGCCCGCGCGACGGCGCACCGCTGCAATACCGCAAGCACTTGGGCAAGGCCGGGCGTCGCGCGTTTTTCTGCGAGGTATGCCAGCGCTTGTACCGCGCCGACGAGGCCTGAGGTACGCCGCGCCGCGGCCCGGAAAGCGGCGATCGGATCGGGGAATGCATGCTGATGGATTGCGGTCGCTCAGCAGCAGTCCGTGCGGGCCGAGACCTGCGTGCGCCTGTCGTTGGCTTGCCAGTAATGGGACGGCGATGCGTCTTCGCCGGAGCGCAGACGTACCGGTGCAGCAGCGTTGGGGAATATGCACGGCGGGGTTGGGCGTTGCGCGAGGTGCGACGTTTTCGCGGTGCTGGCGGTTGGCCTGCGCATCGCATGGCCAGTGATTCGCTTTTCATGTTCGCGGATGCTTTTGTCGAATGCGCTCCCCGGCACGCCCTCTGTTCGGCCCGCGGCGAACTGCCACTCGCCTGCGCCAGCCTGCGGCGCAATGTGAATGGCGGCTGGCCCTTCCCAGCCAAACAACGAATTACAAACGCGCGCCCGCGCTGTGCCCGCTAGATTTGCGCGTCGCACACCAGGGTTCGCTGTGTGCGGCATCGGCACTCTCATCTCATCGGTCTCCCGCATTGTGATTACCCGCAGGAAGGAAGCGCTTGTTCCGCATGTCGCCGCTGTCGCATGCACGGGCGCCATCCTGTTCTTTCTTGCCTGCCTGTTGCTGTACATGCCGCCGCCGCGCCAAACCCTGCAACACGACGACACGTTGCAGGTGTATTTCGTGCCGCGACCGCAAGAGACGCCGCCGACACCACAGCAACCGCCGCAGGAGCCCGAGCGCAAACCGCGCGTTGCCTCGGCCGCGCGTGCGGCGCCGCCAGCCACGCGCACGCCGCCACCGCCGCAGCAGCTGGCAGCCGCCACTGCGCCTGCCAGCGATTCCATGTCGGCCCAGCTGTATACCCGCGACGGACGCCTGCGCATGGCGCAGGTGGACCCCATGGCGCAGACCGGCAGTGCGGTGCCGCCGGGGATGACCGACGAACGCGCGCAGGCCAAGGCGCGCAAGATCATGGAGCGGGTCAACCCGGTGCAATACCAGGAAACCCGCTTCGCCAAGGATTGGAAGAGCGATGGCACCTTGGGCGATGTGGCGGTGCAGGAAATGAATCGCGGCATGAAGAAGTTCAACGACATGCTCAACGGGCCGCAGACCCAGGTTGCCAAGGCGCGTCCGCCGCCGGAGGTGCGCTTCAATCCCGCGCTTGCCGGCAATCAGGCCGAGATGGGCAGCGAGGCGACGGGCGATGCCTATAAGTCCGCGCCGATTGCGCATGAAACGCTGCCCGACCTCAAGGGTGAAGCCAGCCGTCGCATCCGCGAGGCATTGGCGGCGCTGGAACAGCGCAGTGCGCGTTGCGATGCCTCCAGGCGCACGTCGCTGTTGTCGCCGGTGCGCACGCACCTGTCGGATCTGGAACGCGCCGAGCACGCCTTGAACAACGGCGCCGACCCGGTGATGGCCGCACAGATGTTGCCGCGTCAGGCCGACAGCGCATACGACCTGGCCCGTCGCGCGCTGTGGTACGCCGATCGCCAGTTGAAGCAGTGCGCGCTGGGGTGAAAGGCGCGTTTGTGGTGCTGTGTAGACGCAGCTGGGAATGCGGCAGTGTCATCGCGAGATTCAGCAATTCGGTGCCGCCGCACCTTCACCCCAACCCCCGTTCTGCGCCCCTGCCCGCGCTTGCAGCGCGGGCGCTCCAAGGCACGCACGCCAGTGGCGTGCAGGCGGTGCCTTTACGCCCCGCCGGGGGAGGAGAGGGGGCTTAAGAGCGGCTAACAAAACGTAGCGAGCAGCTGTCAGGTGGGCGCGGACGGCGCGCTCAGAACCGAAGTGTACGCGTGGTACATGCCGATTCCGAGCACGGCCGCGCCCGCCTGGCGGCTGCGCAGTCGTTTTGTTAGCTGCTCTAAATCGCTTCCGCTTTGCCTTGCAGTTCAAGCCAAGCGGCGAGGGTGAATCCACCGCGGAACAATTCAGCGCTGGCGCTTCGCTTCAAAGCCCCTCTCCTAGCGGGAGAGGGGTTGGGCTGAGGGTACGTCTGCGACGCAGTAGATCGGTTCGCAGGCCTCAGGCCAGGCGCTGCCGGTAACGATCCTTCTCTGCGCTCAGCGCGACCTCGGCGCGTAGAAACACCTGGCCGATCGGCTCGTCCGGGCCAGTGGATTGCGCTTGGCCCAACAAGACGGTCAGGCCCAAGGCATGTTGTTGCTGGGCGATCTCGCGCAGGCTTTGCAAGGTGCGCTCGGCGTCGGGGCCGCGCAGCACGGCGATGAATTCCGCACTGTCGGTGACACGGTCGATGCTGTTGCCTGGCCCCTGCACCAAGGCCGCGAGCGCCTGGTCGAGCTGCTGCAAGTTGCGCCCGAGCAGGCGTTCGCTCTGGCGCTCGGCCAGTGCGGCCAATTCCTGCACTTCCAGAATCACCAGGTGATAACCCGTGTCTGCGACGGCCTGGCTGGCGACCGGGGCAACCGGCTGCAGGATGGCGTCGCGCTCGAGCTGCAGCTCGCGCTTGCGCTCGTCGAGCAGACGCATGGCCACCCGTGCAAGCGCCTGCAGGCCGGTGCGCTGCAACTCGGTGAGCGTGCGTGGCTCGGTGTCGAGCACGCAGACCGTACCCAATGCCACACCATCGGAGGTGACCAGCGGCATGCCGGCATAGAACCGCGCGCCGGTGTCGCCGGTGACCACCGAGATATCGGCAAACCGGCTGTCCTCGCGCAGGTCCGGCACTTCCATCAGCTGCTCGGGGCTGCGGATGGCGTGGTCGCACACCGCCTGGCTGCGGTCGGTCTGCTGCACGCCCAGACCCAGTTGCGCCTTGAACCATTGGCGGTCGCGGTCCACCAGCGACATCAGCGCGATCGGTGTGTCGCACAGAGAGGCGGCAACCTGCACGACGTCTTGATAGGTGTCCTCCGGCAGGCTGTCGACGATGCGATAGCCGTCCAGAACGTGTTGGCGAGAGGCTTCGTCAGCCACGGGCATGTCTTTCATCGAATAAGCCAGGCAAGCGCGAACGCGAAAGCCGCAAGGATACCGGCAGCGCCGGCAACGCGGCGTGGATGCCGCCATGCGGACAGCGCAGGTCGAGACGCCAACGCTGCGTGATGGCAGCGACAGCGTGCGTCGTGGTTGTCTGCCGAGTGGGCATGCGCTGCCCTGGCGAAACACAGGTGAACGGTTGGGCACGCGCTGCCGAGTTCTGCCCGGCCATATGCAGCAAGCTTGCACCGCGCCGGCTGTGCCCGTCCGGCAGTCGCGCGCCGGGATGATTGCTGTCTCAACACGACGCGCACGACGGAACGCCCTGCTGTATCCCTGCTGCTGTCGAGCACGCCTGCAGGCTGGCGACCACGGGGCAGCAGCGCATGTGTCTTGGTGCCATAGCGCCGCAGCCACATGGGGTGCAACACCGCAGTGGCGACGATCATTCGGGCAGCGACCGATGCGCCGAACAACCGCACGCCGCATCGATCATGACCCCTGTCGGCACCGGCCACGCTGCGTGCAGCAGCGCAGCCGGTGTGGCAGGTGCGATCAGCGCTTGACCGGCTTGCCGTCCACGTCCAGCACCTGCACCTCACCCAGCTTGAGTGCACGGACGGGGGCTTCGATCTTCTTCAGGTCGCCGACGATCACCCAGGTCATCGCCTCCGGCTTGATGATGTCCTTGATGGCCTTTTGCGCAGCCGGCTGGTCGATCGCTTCCAGGCGCGGCTTGAGCGTCTGCACGTAGTCGTCGGGGCGGTCGAACTGCACGATGCCTTCGATCGCACCGAGCACTGCACCGGTGGTTTCGAAGCTGCCTGGCAGGGCGCGGATGCGCTGGTTCTTGATCTTCTCGATTTCATCGGCGGTCAGCGGCTTGTCGCCGATGATGGCGGTGGCTTCCTTGAGGATTTCGTTGGCCGATTCGGCGGTCTTGTCGGTCTGCACCGGTGCCGAGAACAGATATGGCCGCTGGCCCTGCGCATCCATCATGCGGGTGCCGGCGCCATAGGCCCAGCGCTTGTTCTCGCGCAGGTTCATGTTCAGGCGCGAGGTGAAGGTGCCGCCGAAGGCGCCGTTGGCCACACCAATCGCCAGGTTATCCGGCGCCTTGGTGGAGGGAGCCAGCAAGCCAGCCAGGATCACCGATTGCGGCGCATCCGGGCGGTTGATCAGGTACACGCGCGGCTTGGGCTGCGCGGCGACGTTGGCCAGGTTTTTCTTCGGCAACGCCGTGGTCGGGGTCTTCCAGTCGCCGAAGGTGGCATCGAGCTGGGGGATGATCTGCGCCAGTGTGGTATCGCCGGCCACCAGGATGCGCAGGTTGTCCGGACGCAGCCATTGGCTGTGGAAATTCTGCAGGTCCTGCGCGTTGAGGCTCTTGATCGCTGCCTCGGTCCCGCTACCGGTGAGCGGGATGCCGTACGGGTGCTGGTTGCCGAACAGCAGCGGCGGCAATGCACGCAGCGCCAGGCTGTTGGGCTGGGTCTTTTCCTGGGCAATGCCGGACAGCCACTGGCCGCGGACGCGTTCGATGTCGGCGGCCTTGAATGCCGGGTTACGCACGATGTCGGAGAACAGCTGCAGCGAGGGCTGCAGCTGGTCGTTGAGCGCATCCAGCGAGGCGCTGCAGCTGTCCAGATCGCAGCCGACCGCCGTGATCGCGCCCAGGCGCTGGCGGCGCTGCGCCACGTCCACCGAATCCAGCGCAGTGGTGCTCTCGTTCATCAGCGCGGCACTGAAGCTGGCAGTGCCCAGCTTGCCGCCCTGGTCGGCGGCGTAGCCGGCGTCGAACAGCAACTCCACCTGGGTGACCGGGATGGTGTGGCGCTCGGCCAGGATCACCTCGATGCCGTTCTTCAACTTGCCGCGCTGCAGCTTCGGAAAACTCAGGTCCGGGAATCGATCGGTCTGCGGCACGCCCTTGCTGCGGTCCAGCGTGGAGGCGGTGACCTTGAACGTGCCCGCGGCTGGCAGCTTGGGCGCCGGCTTGCCGGGTTCTTCGCCACGTGCCACCACCGCCTTGTCTTCGGCGGCCGGGTCGAAGTCCTTGCCGGCCGGCAGCACGGTCAGCAGGTAATCGCCCTTGCCGAACCATGTGGCCGAGGCTTGCTTGACGCTGTCGGCGGTGGCGGCCTGGGCGCGCTGCAGATCTTTCTTGTAGGCGCCCGGGTCGCCCCGATAGACCTGGCCCTCTGCCAGGATCACCGCCTTGCCGGTGAAGCCGCCGACCTTTTCCAGCCCCCGCACGAAGCCGGCGCGGTAGGCCACCTGCGCGCGCTGCAGTTCGTCGGCGGTCGGGCCCTGGGCGATGAACTTCTTGAGTTCTTCGTCGATGATCGCCTCGACCTTGGCCGGGTCCACGCCATCTTTGACGTCGGCCTGGATCTGTACCTGGCTGGACAGCGCAAACGGCTGCACCGAGGCGGAGACGTCGTCCACCAGATTGTCCTGATAGACCAGGCGCTGATACAGCCGCGAAGTCTTGCCACCGCCGAGCACGGTGGTGGCCAGATCCAGCTGGATGAGGTCGTCGGTGCCCAGCTGCGGAGCGGCCCAGGTGCGGTAGATGCGCGGCTGCGAGACGTGGTCGTGCTGTACGCCACGCTTTTGCGCGGCCAGCGGGGTCACCCACGGCTGCTGGCGCGCTACCGGTTTGCCGGACGGGATATCGCCGAAGTACTGCAAGGCCTTGGCGCGCGCCTGCGCCACGGTGATGTCGCCGGCCAGCACCAGGGTGGTGTTGGCGGCGCCGTAATTGTCGTTGAACCACTGTTTGACGTCGGCCAGCGAGGCCGCGTCCAGGTCCTCCATCGAGCCGATGGTGTCGTGCTGGTAGGGGTGGTTGGCCGGGAACAGGTTGGACAGGATGTTCTGGTCCACGCGGCCATACGGGCGGTTCTCGCCCTGGCGCTTTTCGTTCTGCACCACGCCGCGCTGGGTGTCGAGCTCTTGCTGGCCGATGGCGCCGAGCAGGTGGCCCATGCGGTCCGATTCCAGCCACAGCGCGGTATCCAGCGCAGTAGTGGGCACGGTCTCGAAATAATTGGTGCGGTCGAACCAGGTGGTGCCGTTCATGTCGGTGGTGCCGACCTTTTCCAGCGGCGCGAAGAAGCTCCCCTTGTTGTTCTCCGAGCCGGAGAACATCAGGTGCTCGAACAGGTGCGCAAAGCCGGTCTTGCCGGCCGGCTCGTCGCCCGAGCCGATGTGGTACCAGATGCTCACCGCCACCACCGGCGCCTTGTGGTCTTCGTGCACCACCACGGTCAGGCCGTTGGGCAGGGTGAGGCGGGTATAGGCGATATCGGGAATGGCGCTGCTGGCCGCGCTCTTGGACAGGCTGGCCGGGGCGGCAGCGACGGCGGGGGCAACGGAACCGGCAGCGACGCCAAGCACACCGGCGATCAGAAGGGGCAGCGGACGCAGCATGTGACACTCCAGAACAGGGTAATCGGCCGAGGGTAGTGGCTGCTTGCCGGCGCCGCAAATGCGGATGGGCAGGGGAGCCGGGCGGGAGTTCGAGCGAGCTGGAGTGGCGAAACGGCGCAACGCCGGTGTGCCGGCGCAGCTGCGTGCCGGGCGGCGCGTCAAAGCCAATGGTGCAACCGGGCCCGACCGCACGCTGCTCAAGTTGCTCGTCGCCTCGCCGTTACCTGGGGCAACCTATTCTGACCAGACGCCGCCTGTCGATCACGTCATGACCGTCCTGTTGCCGCCCGTGCCGATCCCCGTCGACGACGCCTTGCGCGTGGACGCGGTGCGCCGGCTGGGGGTGCTGGACACCGAGGCCGAAGTCGAATTCGACGACATCGCGTGGTTGGCCGCACACGTCAGCGGCGCGCCGATGGCGATGGTGTCGCTGCTGGATGCCGACCGCCAGTGGTTCAAGGCGCGCTGCGGCACTGATCTGGAAGGCACCCCGCGCAGCGTTTCGTTCTGCTCCCATGCGGTGATGGGCACCGAGCTGATGGAAGTCCCCGATGCCGAAGCCGACCCACGCTTCGTCAACAACCCGTTGGTGGTCGCCGCGCCGGGTGTGCGCTCGTACGTGGGGGTGCCGTTGATCGGGCGCGAAGGCTACGCCTACGGCACCTTGTGCACGCTCAGCACCACGCCGCGCGTGCTCGACGAGAGCCGCAAGCAGGCCCTGATCCGCCTCGCACGCCAGGCTGTCAACAAGTTGGAAGCGCGCCGCGATCGCCTGGACGCGCAGGCGCAACGTCAGACCTTGAGCATGCTGCTGGAAGCCATGCCGGACGGGGTGGTGGCCTGCGGCACCGACGGCTTGTTACGCGAGTTCAATCACGCCGCCCGGCAATGGCATGGCACCGATCCGCGCCTGCTGCCACCGGAACAATGGGCGCTGCATTTCGATCTGTACACCGCCGATGGCAACAGCCTGCTGCCCACCGAGGAAATCCCGCTGCTGCGTGCCTGGCGTGGCGAACACGTACGCAATGCCGAACTGGTCATTCGTGCCACCAACCAGCCGCCGCGCAGCGTGCTCTGCAATGCGGATCCGGTGGTCGGCGAGCAGGGCACGGCATTGGGCGCGGTATGCGTCATGCACGACATCACCCAGCTCAAGGATGCCTCCGCAGCACTGGCCGGCGAACGCGCGCGGCTGCAGGCACTGGTGGATGCCTCGCAGGACGTGGCCATCATGGCGTTCGACCCGCATGGGCGGCTCGAGCTGTTCAATCCCGGCGCCGAGCGCCTGCTCGGTTACCGCGCCGACGAGGTGCTGGGGACATGCCCGGTGCGGTTCCATCTGCCGGCCGAACTCGAACGGCACATGGCGACGCTGGCCTTGTCGCCACCCTCGTACGTGAAGCTGGCTGCGGCCGCCGCCGGCGATGTGCTGGCCGAAGAACTCTGGACACTGGTGCGCAAGGACGGCGACCTGCGCCGCGTGCGCCTGTGTTTCAACATCATCCACGATGCGCAGCAAGGCCTGGCCGGGTACCTGGCGATGGCGATCGACGTCACCGCCGAATTGCAGGCGCAGGCCGCTGCGCAACTTGCCGCCGAGCGCTTTGCCGGTGCATTCGAAACCGCGCCGCAAGGCATGGCGATCGTGTCGCTGGAAGGCGACTGGCGCGACGTCAATCCGGCGTTGTGCGGCATCCTGGGCTATCCCCGCGAGCAGTTGCTGCGCACCACCTTCCAGCAGATCACCCATCCCGACGATCTGGAGATGGACCTGCAACTGGTGCATGACCTGATCGACGGCAAGCGCGACAGTTACAGCCTGGCCAAGCGCTACATCAGCCAGCACGGTGCGGTGATCTGGGCGCAGCTATCGGTGTCGCTGGTGCGCGATAGCAGCGGCGCGCCGGTGCATTTCGTCTCGCAGATCCAGGACGTTACCGAGCGTCATGTAGCAGCCGAACGGCTGGCCGAAAGCGAAGCGCGCCTGCGCGCGATCAGCGACGCCACGCCCACCCTGGTCGCCCAGTTCGATGCCGTGCAGCGCTACCTGTTCGCCAATGAAGCGCACCGCCACTGGCTGGGCGTGGAGCCTGCCAGCCTGGTCGGTCGCCACATTACCGAAGTACTGGGCGAAGACCTCAGCACCGCCGCGCGCGCTGCGCTGGCACAGGTGGTGGCCGGGCACCGCGCCAGTTTCGAACATGTCCTGGGCGGCAGCGCGCCGCGCGATGTGGAAGTCACTCTGGTGCCTGAAACGCAGACTGCCACGCCCACGCAGGGCTTTTTCCTGATGGCGCACGATGTCACTGCGCACAAGACCCTGCACCGCCTGATGCACGAGCGCGCCACCCGCGATGCCTTGACCGGCCTGCCGAACCGGCACGCATGGTCCGAAGCGTTGCAGGTGGCGGTTGCCCAGGCGCAACAGCAGCAACGCTCGGTTGCGGTGATGTTCCTGGATCTGGACGGCTTCAAGCGCATCAATGATGTCTACGGCCACCGTGCCGGCGATGCGGTGCTGGTGGCGTTCGGCAGCTGCCTGCAACGCGCGGCGGGCGAGCGTTATCTGGTGGCGCGCCTGGCCGGCGACGAATTCGTCGTGTTGCTGGACGGGTTGCAGGATGCGCAGGCCGAATGCGCCGCGGTGGCAGAGCGTATCCGCACGCTTGCCGCAGAAGGCGCCACGTTTGGCGACCAGCATCTACCGATCCAGCCCAGCATCGGTATGGCCTGGCAATACGGCGCACAGGCCGAGGCGTCCAGTTTGATGCATGCCGCTGACGAGGCGATGTATGCAGCCAAGCGCGCGCGGCAGCCAGATGGGCACGCGCCTCGGTCGTAGCCGTGGTGTGTCGGGGGTGCAGGGCAGCGCATGCGCACTGCCGGAAGCTGCGGATGTCTGCTGCTGGGTGCAAACCGCAAACAGCCAGTGCTTGACGGCGTGACAGCGGCCGTAGCGGCAGCGTGGCAGCTAAAAAGTTGCGGGCAGTCGTCAGGCAAGTTTGGACGACGCAGCGCACACAGATTGCAGATGTGGTCCGGCTATCGCGTGGTAAAGCCTCGCCAGGAAGGCGCCGCGCTTGCGTTACAAAGGCAACGATGCGCGTCCTTGCCTGGGGTAATGCTCGATAGAGCGCGCTGCGGTTGGCGCTCAGGCGCTCGGTTCAATCGCTTTCCAGCAACGCGCCATCGCTTCGCGCAAGCTGGCGATGGCGGGTTCGGCCCGCGATTGCGCCGGACCCTGACGCGGACGCATGGCAGATGGCGCTGTCCTTGTCACGATTCCAAACCATCAGTCGCCGTCATCGCTGCACATGCGACCGATATCGCCTCCCGCACAGGAGCGAGCGCTCGTGTGCGGGAGGCGACATTGCTTATGCACGCAGCCTGTGGTCGTGCGCAGCTTGCCTGGCGGCCGCCGGCTTCGTAGTGGCAGGTGCGTTCGCTGCGCTACGTGCCTGCTGCTGGCCGGCATCCGATGTCAACCGGAACACCGCCACGGCGCGGGTCAGGTCTGCCGCCTGGTCTTCCATGCTGCGCGCCGCCGCGGTGGCTTCTTCCACCAATGCGGCGTTTTGCTGCGTCATTTCGTCCAGCTGCATCACCGTGGTGCTGACCTGTTCGATGCCGGCGCTTTGTTCGGTGCTGGCCGCCGTGATCTCGGCCATGATGTCGGTCACGCGCTTCACCGAGCTGACCACCTCGGTCATGGTGCTGCCGGCCTGTTGCACCAGCTCCGAGCCTTGCGCCACTTTTTCTACCGAATCGGAAATCAGCTGTTTGATTTCCTTGGCGGCACCGGCCGAGCGCTGCGCCAGGGCGCGCACTTCGGTGGCGACCACGGCAAAACCACGGCCTTGCTCGCCTGCGCGCGCTGCTTCCACGGCCGCATTCAACGCGAGGATATTGGTCTGGAAGGCGATGCCGTCGATCACTCCGATGATGTCGGAAATACGCGCCGACGACTGCGTGATCGCCTGCATGGTGCTCACCACTTCCTGCACCACGCGGCCGCCGCTCTCGGCCACATCGCCGGTGCCCTTGACCAATTGGTTGGCCTGGCGCGCGTTGTCGGCGTTCTGGCGCACGGTGGAGGTGAGTTCTTCCATCGAAGCGGCGGTTTCTTCCAGATTCGCTGCCTGGTGTTCGGTGCGCGTGGACAAGTCGGCGTTACCGCTGGCGATCTCGCCTGCCGCGGTGTTGATCATCTCGGCCGAGTGCTGGATGCCCTGCACGATGCCGGTCAATTGGATGGCAGTGCGGTTGGCTGCATCGGCCAGGCGGCCGAACGCGCCTTCGTAATGCGACTCCACGCGCTGCGACAGATCGCCGTCGGCGATCGCGGCCATGATGCGGCCCACATCGTCCAATCCAGCGTCGGCCTGCTGCATCAGCCGGTTCAACGCCTGCACCATTTCCGCAAACGCGAATTGATAATGCGATTGATCGCCACGTGCGGAGAAATCGCCGCGCGCCGCTGCATCGGCCAGGCGCGCGATGTCGCTGTTGATCGCAGACAGATTCTCTTTCACCGTGTCCAGCGCCTGGTGCAGGGCAGCGCGCTGGCCGGGCAGGCGACGCATGTCGCGGCGCAGATCGCCACGGCCGTAGTCGCTCATCACGTCCATCGCTTCGTTGATGGCGTCCAGGTGCTCGAACACCACCGTGTTGACGCCGTGCGCCAGCGTGCCGTAATCGCCGGGGAAATCTTCCGGAATGCGGTGCGCGATGTTCTCGCCCTGTTGCAGACGGATCATGGTCTGCATCTCGCCGTTGAAGCGCTGCAACTGGTTCTGCATTTGCTGCATGCTGTGCATCAGCTGGCCGGTTTCATCGCGCGATTCCACGCGGATGTCGTTGTCGAAGCGGCCCGAGGCGATGGCTTCGGCAGTGCGCGAGGCAGCACGCAGCGGCGCGGCCATGGCCGATGCGATCAACCAGCACAGCCCGATCACCAGCGCCACCAGCGCGCCGCCGATCAACGTCAAGGTGCGCGTGAAGCCCCACGCCTGTACTTGAATGTCCTCGGCATAGACGCCCATCACCAGCACCCAGTTCCAGGCCGGAAAGGTCTTGGCGTAGCTGATCTTGGGCAGCTGTTCCTTCTTGCCCGGCTTGGGCGCGTCGTAATAGCTGAAGCCGTCGCCGCTATCGATGGCGGTCTTGATATCGCGGTACACGTATTGCCCGGCATCGCTCTTGTAGTCGGTCATGTCGGTGCCGACCGGGCGCTTGGGATGCATCAGGATGCGCATCTGCGGGTCGACGATGAAGAAGTAATCCACGCCGTCGTTGGTACGCATGTCGGCCAGCGTGGTGCGTGCGGCTTCCTTGGCTTGCTCCAGGCTCAGCTCGCCTGCTTTGACCTTATCGGCATAGTGCTGCATTACCGTCAGGCCCATCTCCACCTCGGTCTTGACGCTGAGCTTGCGCGCTTCCACCAGATCCAGATATTGCAGACGCGCGGCGGCCATCGCCAGCAGGATCACGCCCACCGTCAATATCGTGCACAACAGGACGAACTTGCGGGTGAGCGGGAGATTGGCAACGTAACGACGCAAGAGGGAAACAACAGGCATGACGACGGTATCCAGAACGCGCGCACGGCGCTACATCATGGATAGCGGCTGATTCACATGCAGGTTGAATGCTAATTGCGGCAGCGTCCGCTCGGGCGACGCGGCAACACGCCAATGCCATGCAAGAGCGCACCCGGGCGCGACAAGACGTTACCGATAACGCTTCGTCGCGCACGGGTGCGCTCCTAAGCAGGCATTCGCATCGGTCCATCGATGCGACGGCGGACACGCACTGGGTGCCCGCCGCATTGCATCAACCTGCTGCGCAGAAGCCGAACTCGGCAGTTGCACCGGGCGCCAGCGTGCGGTTGTAGTCCAGGCCGCTGGCCTGGAGCGTGGTGCCGCTCTGTGACCAGGTGACGTTCCAGGCGTTGTTGACGGTGCCGGTGACTGTCAGCGAGATCGACCAATTGCCGCTGGCGGTGCCGGTGTTGGTGACCTGCACGCGGTTGCAGTAGCCACCGTTCCAGGTACTGTCCGGGATGACCTTGGTACCGAAGCCCGCGCTTGGTGTTGGGGTTGGCGTCGGCGTGGGGGTCGGCGTTGGCGTCGGTGTGCTGTTGCTCACCGTTCCCCACAGCGTCCGCAACAAGGTCATCTTGTCCTCGCGTACGCTGGTCCAGTCGTCGCGCAGGATGCCGCCGGTATCGCCGCTATTGGGGTTCCACGACCAATAGAATCCTTCGTTGATGCCCTTGCTGCGCAGGTACTTCACCAGCGCGTCCTGCCACACCTTGTCGCGCGCATCGCCTTCGCCGTATTTGCCGCCGAATTCGCCCAGCAGCAGCGCGTGACTGCCGGCGAACTGGCCGAAATGGCGGTCCCAGATCGCGGGCATGTTGTTGGGGAAGTTGCTGTCGTTGAAGTACGACTGCACGAACACGTCCGGGCCGTACACGTGCGGTGCCAGCAACAGGCGGTTGGCCGGAATGTTCAATGGGGTGCAGGCCAGCGGCTGCAGGTTGCCACCCCAGAAGATGCCGCCGTTGGTCGAACATACCGGGTTGTCGGTGATGCCTTCCACCGCGATGATCCATTTCGGCGCCACCGCAAGCACAGCGGCAGAACCGCGCTCGGCGGCCGTGTTCCAGTCGGTGGCGGCGTTACCCGTGCCCCAGGTCGCGGCGCCGTGCGGCTCGTTCTTCAGATCCACGCCGATCACGCTCGGCACGTTCTTGTAACGATTGGCGACAAAGCGCAGATCATCCAGCCATTGCGCTTCGGAATACGAACTGGTGTACCACAGCTCGGAAATCGCGGCGCAATCGGGCGTGTGGTGATCCAGCAGCACATACATGCCGCGTGCGTTGAATTCGTTGATCACCTTGTCGAGGATCTGCAGCGAGGTCAGGCCCTGCAGATCGGCGTTACGGCTGTAGTCGATGCTGCTGGGCATCTGGCCGCTACGCAGCGTGGCCGGGCAAAATGGCAGGCGCACCGCGTTGAAGCCCAGGCCCTGCATCTGGTTGATCATCTCTTTCCAGTTGCGTGCCCACAGACCGTGCATGACATGGTTGCCGGTCTCGAAGCCGAACACGTTGACGCCCTTGAGCTGAACCACATTGCCGTTGTCGTCGACGATCTTGTTATTGCTGACCGAATAGCTGAAAGCCGGTGCGGAGGTGAGCGCTAACATCGTTGCCAATGCGAGCGTACTTGCAGCCCTGAAAATAGACATGGTGGTCTCCCTGGATGACCGAACTCGACGCCCGAGCGCGGTGAGGGGGGCATCTTGGTCTTCGGCTGCGCCGTGTGGCGTGACCGCTGCCGCAGAAGAGCGCAGTGGCGCACCGGTCACATGCAAGCTGCGGGCGAGGTCGCTTTCCCGCACACTATCGATGCGGCGTGCTGTCCGCAGGCTGTCCTTTCTGTCCCCCGGAGTGTCTCTCAATGTCCTTGTTGCGTGCCGAACTGGCGCAATGGCGCGCTTCCCCCGCGCGCGAACTCATGGCCGGTGCGGTCGCCACATTTGCGCTGATTCCCGAAGTGATTGCGTTTGCATTCGTCGCCGGGGTGGATCCGCAGGTAGGCCTGTTCGCATCCTTCGTGATCGGCATCGTGATTGCGTTTTGCGGGGGGCGGCCGGCAATGATTTCGGCTGCGGCCGGCTCGGTGGCGCTGGTGGCTGCACCGCTGGTGGCCGCGCACGGGTTGCCATATCTGCTGGCCGCCGGCTTGCTCGCTGGCGTGGTCCAGATCCTGTTCGGGGTGTTGCGGCTGGGCGTGTTGATGCGCTTTGTCAGCAGTTCGGTACGCACCGGTTTCGTCAACGCGCTGGCCGTGCTCATCTTCGCAGCGCAATTGCCGCATCTGCTCGGCGCCAACCCGACCACCTGGGTCATGCTGGGCGCAGGCCTTGCCATCATCTACGGCCTGCCGCGTCTGCGCCTGCCGGGGCTGTCGGCGATTCCCTCGCCCCTGCTGTGCATCCTGCTGCTCAGCGTTGCCGGCACCGCGCTGCATCTGCCGCTCAAGACGGTGGCCGATCTGGGCAAGCTGCCCAATGCGCTACCGTTCCTGCAATGGCCGGCGGTGCCGTTGACGCTGGAGACGCTGCGCATCATCGCCCTGCCAGCGCTGGCCATTGCCATGGTGGGCCTGCTCGAGTCGATGATGACCGCGCGCGTGGTCGATGAACTCACCGACACGCCCAGCAACAAGAACCGCGAATGCACCGGGCTGGGCATCGCCAACGCAGCCGCCAGCCTGTTCGGCGGCATTGCCGGCTGCGGCATGATCGGGCAGACCGTGGGCAACGTGAAATACGGCGGCCGTGGTCGGCTGTCCACGTTGTTTGCCGGCGTGTTCCTGCTGATCCTGATGGTGCTGCTCAAGCCGTGGGTGTCGCAGGTGCCGGTGGTGGCGCTGGTGGCGATCATGGTGATGGTGTCGGCGGAGACCTTCGACTGGCGCTCGCTGCGCACCGTGGTGACCCACCCGCGCACCTCCAGCGTGGTGATGCTGGCCACCGTGGCGGTCACGTTGTTCACCCACAATCTGGCGGCGGGTGTGGCGGTCGGCGTGCTCCTGAGCGGGGTGTTCTTCACCTTCAAGGTGGCCGGGCTCCTGCAGATCGCGCATCACGATGGCGCGGATGGCGTGCGCACCTACAGCGTGCGCGGGCAGGTGTTCTTCGCCTCGGCCGATGTGTTCATCGACGCCTTCGACGCACGCGAGGTGCCCGGCCGCGCAGTGGTGATCGATGTCGGCCGCGCGCATTTCTGGGACATCACCGCGGTGGCGGCACTGGACAAGGTGGTGCAGCGTTTGCGCCATCACGGTCTGGATGTGCAGGTGAAAGGCTTGAATGCCGGCAGCCGACGCCTGATGCAGCGGCATGCCTTGGGCGAAGACGCGCTGGAATCGGCACTGCCTTAGAGCGTGTTATGCACGTTGAGACGAGATGCGTTGGCCGCCAGCGGTGCGGAGCGGGCGCTACGTGGCGCCGGCTTGGCTGGCGCCAAGGCAAGCCGCGCGGCGCGTGGTGCCGTTGACGGCCAACCCTCCGGGAAGCGTCCTGTGGCGCGCCGATGCCGCGTTGCGCGCCTTGTCTCGATGCGCCACAGGACGCTCCGCACTCACCTCAACGTACATGACAGACTCTAGGCTGCGAGCCTGCGCCAGGAATGCGTCTGGCACGCCTGCGGCGCGTCATGCCGGGCTGTCCGCGCGCTGAGTGCGGCTGCCAGCGCATTCAAGTTCCGGCGGGCGACGCCGATGTTTCGGCATCCTCGTTGCCGGTCGTCGCCGTGATGCCAGTGGGTTTCAGCCCGAGATATGTGCCTGCGTGCCAAGCCCGGCATGACGGGTTCGTGTCCGCCCGCCGGAGGGCGCAGCCGTGACCAACGCACCGTTGCTGGAACGGATGGTGGACCTGACCGCCATCCGCGATGCGGACCTGCTCGATCTGAGCCTGTTGCGCACTGTGCGCGAAGTCTGCGCGGCCGAAGAACTCTCGCTGCTGCGCATCGCCCCGGACAGCAACAGCATCGCCGAAACGCGGCTGCGCGACGACGGTCGGCTGGCGCTGACGGTGGCCGAGATCCACGATGCGCGCACGCGCACCCAGCTGGCCGAGGTCCATGGGCCGGGCGATGTGGTGCAGCTGCAGGAAGACGGTCGCGCCTTGCTGGTCTACCCGATGATGGAGGCGCGCGGCATCCGGACCTGCCTGCGGGTGGGCGGGACGCGTATTCCCGGCCTTGCCGAGCAAGCGATGCTGCAGGGCTTTGCGCGCTTCTTCCAGAATTACCGCAGCCTGCTCGACGACGCCCAGCGCGATGCGCTGACCGGCCTGCGCAACCGCAAGACGTTCGACGATGTGATCCTGCGACTGTTTGCCGGTGGTGCCGACTCCGCCGCAGAGCAGGGCGTGTGGCTGGGCATCGTGGACATCGATCACTTCAAGCGCGTCAACGACACCTTCGGGCATCTGTATGGCGACGAGGTGCTGCTGCTGGTCGCACAGCTGATGCAGCGTGCGTTTCGACAGGACGACCTGCTGTTCCGCTTCGGCGGCGAAGAGTTCGTGATCGTGTTGCGCGGCGTTGACCGCGACACGGCCGTGAGTCTGTTCGAGCGGTTCCGCTTGGCCGTGGCCGAGCACGTGTTCCCGCAGGTGGGGCAGGTGACGCTCAGCACCGGCATCGTCGAACTGACCCATGGGCTGCTGATCAGCGAAATGCTGGACGAAGCCGACAAGGCGCTGTACTGGGCCAAGCAGAACGGCCGCAATCGCGCGGCGGTCTATGCCGAGCTGATTGCTGGCGGGCAATTGCAGCAGGTTGCGCAACCGGTGGGCAGCGTCGACCTGTTCTAGAGCGTGTTATGCACGTTGAGTTGAGTGCGAAGCGTCCTGTGGCGCGTCGAGACAAGGCGTGCGCTGCGGCCCAGGCTGGCCGCCTGGGCAAGGCGCGCAACGCGGTCTCGGCGCGCCACAGGGCGCTTC